>NZ_VFPQ01000002.1:0-300000 GCF_006716785.1 Thermopolyspora flexuosa
GGTACGGCGCTGCTCATCGCCAGCGAGCGTAGTGCGCCCTCGATGCCGCGGTCGGCGAGCAGCGGCGGGTGGATGCCGCGCACCAGGTCGCGCAGCTCGGTCAGGGCGGTGTGCGCGCCCTGCCGCGCGTCGGCGATCAGGGCCTTGGCGGCCTGCGGGTCCTGGTCGAGCAGGTCCTCGGCCATGCCGAGGTTCATGGTCAGGGCGACGAGCCGGGCCTGGGCGCCGTCGTGCAGGTCGCGTTCGATGCGGCGCAGCTCGGCGGCGGAGGCGTCCACGGCCTCCGACCTGGTCCGGGTCAGCCGTTCCACGCGCGCGGCGAGCTGCGCCTTCTGGGTCGGGGCGAGCAGCCACCGGCAGTACCGCCGCTCCAGCTCGACCGCCGGGCCGGGGGCGCGCAGGCCCAGGAAGAGCGCGAGCGCGGCGGCCAGGGTGGCGAGCAGGGCGGAGCCCGGGCCGGTGATCGGCATGCCCAGGTACTCGGCGTCGGGGAACTGTCCGATCGCCCACAGCCCGGCGGTGAGGACGCCCTGTACGCCGCTGAGCCACAGGAGCGCGCCGATCACCGCCAGGAAGAGCTGCCCGGGGAGGGCGACCCACAGCAGGTCGCGGGCGGTGGCCGGGGTGCCCAGGATGGTGAGGACCTTGGCCAGGGTGCCGTCCGGCATCGGCGGGTACGGCGAGCCGGGTTCGACCCCGACCCTGGCCCGCTGGAAATCGGCCAGCCGCCGGTTCAGCTCGACCGCCTTGACGAACAGCGGCAGCCCGCCGACCAGGCACGCCACCGCGCCGAGGAGGACCAGGACGAACACGCCGTACCCGGCGAGCGCGACGCCCAAGCTGATCACGAGGTGGCGGACCCGGCACGGCCAGGTGCCGCCGCGCGTCTCGGCGCCCATCATCGCCTCCGCGACGGGGTCGGGGCGGCCGGATGGAGGGCGTGCGGGGAATCCGTCACGGGCCACATGGCTGTGACTCTAAAGCGGGACGCCGCGGTGGGTGGAGGGTGTGCGCACGCCGATCCGAGGTGGTGCCTGCACCACCATCGATTGGCGGTGCCGCACCATCGAGACGACACGGTCGCCGCCCGTAGCGTTCCGGGCATGATCTCGATTCGCGACATCCGGCGTTCTCGTTCCCTTCGCCGCCGTGCCGGGCTCCTCGGCACCGCCGTACTGGCGACCCTCACCGTGACCGCGGCCCCTGCGGCCTCCGCCGTACCCGCGGCCGAGCGGCACGCCACCGCGTCCGATTCCGTCGACGTCGTCCAGCGGGGGCTGGACAGGCTCGTCGGCAAGTACGGGTTCCCCGCCGCGCTCGCCTCCGTGCGCGGGCGTGACGGCGGGATCCGCCACCACACCGCCGGTGTGGCCGACCTGAGGACCAAGGCCGAGGTGCCGGTCGACGGGTACGTGCGCATCGGCAGCAACACCAAGACGTACACCGCCGTGCTCGTGCTGCAGCTCGTCGAGGAGGGCAAGGTCAAGCTGGACGAGCCGGTCGAGACGTACCTGCCGGGGCTCATCCGCGGCAACGGCAACGACGGCCGCCGCATCACCGTGCGGCAGGTGCTGCAGCACACCAGTGGCCTGCCCAACTACACGAACATCTTCGCCAAAGGCCTGGAGCCCCACCGGCACCGGTACCTTCAGCCGCTCGAGACGTTGCACATCGCGCTGAAGGAGAAGCGCCGCTTCAAGCCCGGCACGAAGTGGGAGTACAGCAACACCAACTACACCGTCGCCGGGCTGATCGTGGAGAAGGTCACCGGCCGGCCGTACATCGAGGAGCTCAACCGGAGGATCATCAACAGGCTCGGGCTCCGGCACACCTATCTGCCGAACGTCGGCGACCAGAACGTGCGTGCCCCGCACGCCAAGGGGTACCACGCCGACGATCCGCGCAGGCCGCTCATCGAGTACACCCGGTCCGACCCGTCCTTCGGCTGGGCCGCGGGCGCGATGATCGCCCGGCCGAGCGACGTCAACCGCTTCTTCCGCGCCCTGCTCGACGGCGAGCTGCTCGGCGAGAAGGCGCTGAAGGAGATGCGCCGGACCGTGCCCGCGCCGGAGCTCGGCTCCGGTGCCCGGTACGGCCTCGGCATCGCGAGCTACAGGCTGAGCTGCGGCGTACGCGCCTGGGGCCACGGCGGCGACATCCCCGGCTACCACACGGTCAACGCCGCCACCGACGACGGCCGCGCCGCCATCGTGGCCGTCACCCGGCTCCCCCGCGACCTCAAGGAGATCGAGGCCACGCAGCAGGTCCTCGACACCGCCCTGTGCCGCGGCTGACCACGGACCCGGATTCCCCGCCTGGCCACCTCATCCCTCACCGAGGACAGCGAAGCATCAGGGCTCGCAATGCGGCCGGTGGGCATCGGGCCGGGGCATCGCATAGATGCGGCAGGGCCGGCCGTAGCGGTCGAGGCCGGGGGTGTGGAAGGTCATGCCGAGTTTGCGCATGATGCGTTCGGAGGAGCGGTTGTCCGGGTGGCAGCGGGCGACCAGCGCGGCCGTGGACAGGCGGAAGGCCTCGTCGCGGACGGCCAGGGCGGCCTCGGTGGCGAGGCCGCGGCCCCAGAGGCCGGGGGCGAGCCACCAGCCGATCTCGCGGGCCGGGGCGGGGAAGGCGGGGTCGGTGCACGGGCTCAGGGAGACCAGGCCGGCGAAGCGGCCCTCGTAAAGGATCGCGCGGAGGCCGAAGCCTTCGCGTTGCCACTGCCGTAGCGCCTGCTCGTGGCGTTCGAGGGTGTAGGCGCGGGTCCACGGGCCGGAGCCGATGAGGCGCATGACGCGGTCGTCGCCGGAGAGGCGGACGAGGTCCTCGAAGTAGCGGTCGTGCCAGGGCGGAAGGGTCAGGCGGGCGGTGGTGAGCACGGTGGCCTCACCGCCTGGCGGGGGTTCGTGTGATGTGGGGTGCATGGTCATACGAGACTGCGCGTTCGGCTATGGGAAAACAAGCTGCGGGCGGTCGCGTGTGACAGCGAGGATGAGCGCCATGAGTGTGGGAATCGCCGAACCCGAGCGGCTTGGGAAGACCACACTCCCCGACGGGCGGGTGCTCGGCTGGGCGGAGTGGGGGCCGCTGGACGGGGTGCCGGTACTGCTGTGTTCCGGGGCGGCGACGAGCCGTTGGCTGGGCTTCGGGGCGGACGCCGTACACGCGCTGCGGGTACGGCTCGTCTCGGTGGACCGGCCGGGGCTCGGCGTGTCCACGCCGCTGCCGGGGAGGACGTTCGACCACTTCGTGACGGACATCCGGCATCTGGCCACGGTACGCGGGCTGGGCCGGCCCGTCGTGGTGGGGAACTCGCAGGGGGCGCCGTTCGCGCTGGCGCTCGCGCTCGGCGGGGCGGCGTCCGCGGTGGCGATCGTGTCGGGCGCGGACGAGGTCGCGCTGCCCGAGTTCGCCGACCGGCTGCCGGAGGACCTGCGTAATCTCGTCGAGCTGACGGCCAAGGACCCGGCCGAGGCGGAGCGGGCCTTCGCGGAGTTCGACGCCGACCGGATGTGGGCGATGGTGATGGACGGCAGCCCGCCCTGCGACCGCCGGGTGTACGAGGACCCGGCGTTCGCGGGCGCGTACCGGCGTGCCCTGGAGGAGGGCTTCGCGCAGGGGCCGGGCGGGTACGCCCGCGACACCGTGCTGGCGATGGGCAGGTGGCCGTTCGACCTCGCCAGGATCGATGTGCCGGTCGACATCTGGTACGGCGAGCAGGACCGGAGCCACTCGCCGGACAACGGGGAGACCCTCGCGGCCCGCATCCCGGGCGCCCGGCGGCATCTGGTGCCGGGCATCGGCGGGGCGGTGCTGTGGACCGAGGCCGAGCGCATCCTGCGCGCCTGCCTGGAGGCGGCCGGGGTGAGCCGTACGTGAACCGCCGATGACCTGGTGATCTCGCCACGCCGCGCGGTGGCCGGGTGCGGCCACCGCGGGGGCGGGATCGGTGCGTCCGGCGGCGAACTGTCGGTGGCACGTCGTACGGTGGCGGCATGCCCGAGACCAACCTCTCTGAGCCGCAGGACCACTACCAGGCCTCCGAGCACCTGTTCCGGACCGTGCACGAGATCGCGTCCGCGCACGCCGGACGGTCCGTGCCGGAGGTGATGGCGGTGCTGCGGCAGCGGCTTCCCGGGGTGCCCGGGCTCGACGATCTGGAGCTCCGGCGCCTCGCCGAGCAGATCAGCGTGGGGCGCGACCCGTCCGGTCTGGGCGGCCCGGCCATCTGATCCGCGGCGACGACGACGTGGTGGCCGCGGGCGACCACCGCCCGCGGCCGGTAAGAGCGCAACCCATACCAGGCCCTGAACGGCGGGCCGGCGGGCGCCGCCGATCAGGGCCGCGGCGTCATCGGAGACGTCCGCCGCAGGCCGTGGCCCGCCGGGTCAGGCCGGGCGGGCGACCGACCGGCGCAGGCCGATGTACTGCAGTTCGGCCACGACGATCACCACGACGGCCTGGGCGACGACGAAGGCGATGCCGAGCGCGTTGGGGCTCAGGCCGCCGGCGAGCGGCAGGATGACGCTGGTGACGGCCCACAGCGCGTTCACGTCGAGCGTGAACGCCCGCGCCCACAGCCGTTCCAGCCGCTCACCGCCCGGGACGAGGGTGAGCACGGCCCCGGTCCACAGCAGCGCGGGCAGGTGGGTCAACGCGGTCGCGGCCGCGGCCACCGGCGCGGCCCACGGCTCGGCGACGGTGCCGCGCACCTGCCAGGCCGCGAGCGCCAGGCCGTAGCAGAGCAGCCCGGCCCCGGCGCGGCGCGCGCCCCGCTCGCGCGGCTCCCGCACGATCACGTACAGCCCGAGCCACCAGGTGAGCCCGAAGGCGGCCACCCCCGCGAAAAGCATGTCCCCTCCCCGTCCGGGAGGGTACGGCACGGCGGGGCCCGCGCTCAGGCGGGCTGCGCCGCCGCGGAGAGGAACGCCGCCGGATCCGCGATGATCCGCATGATCACCGATCCGGCCGCGCCGAGGATCGCCGCGTCCGGCCCGACCTTGGAGGCGATCAGCTCGGGTACGGCCCCGCGGAACCGGCGCAGCCGGCTCGCCATGGTCTCCGCGACCGGCCCGGACAGCCAGGGGTAGAGCTCGCCGAAGACGCCGCCGAGGACGATCGTGTCGGGGTCGAGCAGGTGGACCGCGGAGGTGAGCGCGATGCCCAGCGCCTCGCCCGCGTTCCGGCAGGTCGCGCTCGCCACCGGGTCGCCCGCGGCGAGCCGTGCCGTCAGCGCGGCGAGGTCGGGCGCGTCGCCGAGCAGCACGTCCTGGCCCGCGTACCGCTCCAGGCAGCCCCGCCCGCCACAGCGGCACTCGTCACCGTCGGGCACGACCACGACGTGCCCGAGCTCGCCCGCGAACCCGTGCGCGCCGCGGAACAGCCGCCCGCCGACCACCACACCGGCACCGATGCCGATCTCGCCCGAGATGTGCAGAAAGTTGCCGAGCGCCGCGCCCGCGCCGAACCACAGCTCGCCGAGCGCGGCGAGGTTCGCCTCGTTGTCCACCCGCACCGGGACCGGCACCTGGAGCAGCTCGGCGAGCGCGACGTCGCGCCAGCCGAGGTTGGGGGCGTAGTGCACCAGCGAGGACCCGGGGTCGATGGGGCCGGGGATGGCGAGCTCCGCCTCGACGACCACGAGCCCGAGCCCGGCCGCCTCGCGCACCAGCGCGTCGCCGAGCCCGCCCATCCGGGCGATCACCTCCTCGGGCGGGGCCGACCGGTTGTCCGCGGGCAGCCGGCGGCGGAGCCGTACCGTTCGGGTGAGGTCGACGACGCATCCGGCGAGGTAGTCGATGCCGATCTCCAGGCCGAGCGCGGCGACCCGCCCGCCGTGCACCTGTACGGCGACGCCGGGCCGGCCCCGCTCGCCGCCGCGGACCGCGCCCGTCTCGACCACCATGCCGCCGTCGATGAGGTCGGCGACGAGCTTCGACACGGTGGTCTTGGTGAGCCCGGTGCGCTCGGCGAGCGCGGCCCGGGACAGCGGCCCGGAGCGGTCGATCTCGCCGAGCACGACGGCGAGATTGCGGGCACGCATCACGTCGTGCCGCACCGCCTTGTGAGTCGATGTCATCAACCCCCCTTGACGCTCCAGGATGCACGACACATATTTAGTCCACAGCATGGACTAAATGGAGGTGCCAGGGAATGGACGCGTACACCCCAAGGCCGGAAGACCGATTCTCGTTCGGTCTCTGGACGGTCGGCTGGCAGGCCCGTGACCCGTTCGGCGACGCCACCCGGCCGCCACTCGACCCCGTGGAGACCGTGCACAAGCTGGCCGAGCTCGGCGCGTACGGCGTCACGTTCCACGACGACGACCTGCTCGCGACCGAGTCCGACCGCGCCAAGGCCGTGGAGCGCTTCAAGAAGGCGCTCGAGGACACCGGCCTGAAGGTGCCGATGGCCACCACGAACCTGTTCACCCACCCGGTGTTCAAGGACGGCGCCTTCACCAGCAACGACCGCGACATCCGCCGGTACGCGATCCGCAAGGTGATGCGGAACATCGACCTCGCGGCCGAGCTCGGCGCGAAGACGTACGTCTGCTGGGGCGGCCGGGAGGGCGCCGAGTCCGACGCCGCCAAGGACGTGCGCGACGCCCTGGCCCGCTACAAGGAGGCCTTCGACATCCTCGCCCAGTACGTGCTGGACAAGGGGTACGACATCCGGTTCGCCATCGAGCCGAAGCCGAACGAGCCGCGCGGCGACATCCTGCTGCCGACCGTCGGCCACGCGCTCGCGTTCATCAACGAGCTGGAGCACCCCGAGCTGTTCGGGCTCAACCCCGAGGTCGGCCACGAGCAGATGTCGAACCTCAACTTCGTGCACGCCGTGGCGCAGGCGCTGTGGCACGGCAAGCTGTTCCACATCGACCTGAACGGCCAGCACAGCACCAAGTACGACCAGGACCTGATCTTCGGTCACGGCGACGTGAAGAGCGCGTTCTTCCTGGTCGACCTGCTGGAGCACGGCGGCTACGACGGCCCGCGGCACTTCGACTACAAGCCGATGCGCACCGAGGACCCCGAGGACGTGTGGGTGTCCGCCGCGGCCTGCATGCGCACCTACCTCATCCTCAAGGAGAAGGCGAAGAAGTTCCGCGCCGACCCCGAGGTGCAGGAGGCGCTGCGCGCCGCCCGCGCCGACCAGCTCGCCGTACCGACGCTCGCGCCCGGTGAGTCCTGGTCCGACCTGGAGAAGGACGAATTCGACCTGGATGCCGCCGCAGCCCGCGGCTACCACTACAGTCGTCTCAACCAGCTCGCCATGGAACACCTCCTCGGAGTGAGATGAGCCTCGTCGCGGGCGTCGATTCGTCGACGCAGAGCTGCAAGATCGTGATTCGGGACGCGGAGACCGGCGCGCTGGTGCGCGAGGGCCGGGCCGCGCACCCGGACGGCACCGAGGTCCACCCGGACGCCTGGTGGACGGCCTTCCAGCAGGCCGCCGAGCAGGCGGGGGGCCTCGACGACGTCGCCGCGATCGCGGTCGGCGCGCAGCAGCACGGCATGGTCTGCCTCGACGAGAACGGCGAGGTGGTGCGCCCGGCGCTGCTGTGGAACGACACCCGCTCGGCCAAGGCCGCGAGCGACCTCGTCAAGGAGCTGGGCGGGCCGCAGGCGTGGGTGGACGCGGTGAACTCGGTGCCGGTCGCCTCGTTCACCGTGACCAAGCTGCGCTGGCTCGCCGAGCACGAGCCGGAGAACGCGGCCCGGGTGCGCGCGGTGTGCCTGCCGCACGACTGGCTCACCTGGAAGCTCGCCGGCTCCCCCGGCATCGAGGCGATCACCACCGACCGCGGTGACGCCTCCGGCACCGGGTACTGGTCGCCCGCCGCGGGCACGTACCGCACCGACCTGCTGAAGCTCGCCTTCGGCACGACGCCCGCGGTGCCGCGGGTGCTCGGCCCTGCCGAGCGGGCCGGGACCACGCCGGGCGGCGCGGTGCTCGGCCCCGGCACCGGCGACAACATGGCCGCCGCGCTCGGGGTGGGGGCCAAGCCGGGCGACGTGGTGGTGTCGATCGGCACCTCCGGTACGGCGTTCGCCGTCTCCGACACCCCTGCCGCCGACCCGACCGGCATGGTGGCCGGGTTCGCCGACGCCACCGGCCGCTTCCTCCCCCTCGCCTGCACGCTCAACGCGGCCCGGGTGCTCGACGCGATCGCGCGCGTGCTCGGCGTCACCCCCGCGCGGCTCAGCGAGCTCGCGCTGCAGGCCCCGCCCGGGGCCGACGGGCTCGTGCTCGTGCCGTACTTCGAGGGCGAGCGCACCCCGAACCGGCCCGAGGCGACCGGCCTGATCCACGGCATGCGCCTCGCCACCGCGACCCCGGCGCACCTCGCCCGGGCGGCGGTGGAGGGCATGCTGTGCGGGCTCGCCGACGCGCTCGACGCGCTCGGCATGTCGCCGTCCCGGGTGCTGCTCGTCGGCGGCGGGGCCCGCTCGGAGGCGGTGCGGCGCATCGCGCCGACCGTGTTCGGCTGCCAGGTGGTCGTGCCGAAGCCCGGCGAGTACGTCGCGGACGGCGCGGCCCGGCAGGCGGCGTGGGTGCTCGCGGGCACGCCCGAGCCTCCGGCCTGGGAGGGCGCGGAGACCGAGGTGTACGAGGGCGAGCCCACGCCGGGGCTGCGGGAGCGCTACGCCGAGGCGCGCGACCTCGACCAGCACTGATCGCGCCTGCCGCACGCGACCCTGAGCCGGCCCGGTAGGGGTCGGCTCAGGGTCCGCTCAGGGATCACGCCGGATGTTTTTGTCAGCCCGTCCGGCGATGCTGGGATCATGCTCCCCCTGAGAACGGCCTGTGCGGTGGTCGCCTGCGCCGGTACGGCGGTCGCGGCGGTGGCGTTCGTCGTGGCGCACCTGGGCGGCACCGGGTGGATGGACGTGACGATCGGCACCACGCTCGCGCGCGATCCGGGCGTCGCCCTCGAGGTCGCGCTCGCCGCGGCCGGGTGCGCCGGGCTCGCGCTCGTCGCCGGGCTGCGCGCGGCGGGGGCGCCGGTGGGCGGCTGGCCGGGCGCGCTGCTCACCGCGTGGGGCGCGGCCACGGCGCTGCTCGGGGTGGCGCCCGCGGGCACGCCGCGGCTCGTGGCCGGGGCGCTGTCGGTGACCGCCTACCTCACCCTGCCCGCGGCGACCGCGCTGCTCGTGCCCGCGCTGCGCGAGGACGCCCGGTGGGCCGCGGTGGCGCGGCCGATGGAGTGGCTCGCGCTCGCCCAGGGGCTCGGCGTGGTGGCGATCACCTACGTGGCGCTGCCCGGCCACCAGGTGATGATCGGGCTGGTGGAGCGGCTGCTGCTCGGCGTCGAGCTGGCGGCCGCGGGGCTGCTCGCCGTACGGCTGCTGTGGCTTTGCCGGGGCATGACTGGGCGGCTCGCCGGGCGGGTACGTGTACCGCTGGTCGGCCGTTCGTAATGGACGCGCCAACCATCGATCGAGAAAACGCCGAGCGGCAACAGGCAAAGTCTGCGGTCGCTTGGAATGATCAATGATTCCCCAGGCAAGAAACGGGATGAACACACCGATCCGGCGCGGACGTCACGAACGGGGGTCCAGAGCATGATCGGGGCAATACTGGATGGCCTTCGCGGTCGCCGCCGGGACGAGGGGGATCAGGACCGTCTGGATCAGCTGGAACGGCTCGCCGAGTTCCACCTGAAGAGCGAGTACCGGTATCCGCGCAAGGATCTGGTGGGGCTGGTGCAGTGCTGCCGCGACGCCGGGCTGCGGGTGCGGCTGCACATCTCCGGGACGCCGCCCGAGCTGCCCGTGACGGTGCGCGACGCCGGGCACGAGATCCTCAAGGAGGCGCTGGTCAACGTGGTGAAGCACGGCACCGGCCAGGCCTCGGTGATCATCACGTACGAGGAGCGGCGGCTGGCGATCCGGGTGGAGAACCCGGTGCCGGAGCGCCGCCGGGAGGCGCGGCGCGACCGCGGCGGGCTGCGGCACATGCGGCGCTGCGCGAGCCTGGTCGGCGGCACGCTCACCGCCGGGCCGGGCCCGAACGGCTGGCAGGTGGTCGCCACGCTGCCGATCCGGCACAGCCCGTGGCGCACCTGGACGCAGACGGCGCAGGCCAACTGACCCCGCGGCGCCGGGCCGTACCGCGGCTCAGCGCACCGCGGCGAGGTTGAGCACCCAGTACTCCTCGAGCTTGCCGGAGCGGCCGGTCACGTTCCAGTAGAGCACCGGGCTCGGCGTGGAGGACGCGCCGCGGCCGAAGCTCCCGCCGCCGCCCTCCTCCGTGGCGCCCACCGCGGCGGTGACCCCGGTGCCGATGTCGTGCACGACCGCGACCGGCGGCGAGGCGACCTCGATGCCCGTTCCCGCCGCGTCCCCGCCGGTCACCGAGAGCACGGCGAACCGGTCGTCGATGAGCCCGTCGAGCGCCGGGTACGCCCGCAGCCCGTCGAGCTCGCGCCGCTGCGTGCCGTCGAGCCGCTGCACCACCGCGCGCATCAGGCCGTCGTCGCCGCGCCGCTCCCCCACACACCAGGTGGGGCCGCACCGCATCGCCCGCACGTCCGCGGCGGCGCGCACCGGGCGCCGCTCCCCGGTCTCCAGGTTGACGACCACACCCTGGTTCCGGCCGGGATCGGCGCCGTACCCGGCGGGCCGGTCACCGGCCCAGGGCCACTGCTGCAGGTGGAGATCCTCCGCCCCGGGCACCGGCGCGGGGTCGGTGGAGCGGTCGAGCGTCCCGTCGAGCGGCATCGTGAACACCCCGCCGGTCACCGTCGAGTAGGCGAGGCGGCCGTCGCCGGTGAGCGCGATCCGGTCGACCTGGGCGGCCGGCCCACCGGAGACGGAGTGCACGAGCCGTGCCGTACCGCCCTCGCGGGGGACCGCCCAGAAAAGGGTCACCTCCTCGCCGAAGCGCCGCTCCGCCGTGGCGTACCAGGCGATGTGCCGCTCGTCCACGTCCCAGCCCTGCACGTGGTACTTGAGCATCGCGGCCGGGACGATCGCCTTGGCGATCACGCGGGTGGTCCCCGTGGTCGTGTCGTACACCTCGAGCCGGAGATGGTGGCCGGTCGGCGACTCGGCGCTGAGCAGCACCTCGGTCGGGCCGAGGGCGGTCACCGGACGGTACGCGAACCCGTCCCGCGCCTTCGCCGGCATGCGGAACACCGCGTCCGGCCACACCTGGCGGGCAGGGGCGAAGGACACGGCGTCCGCCGTACCGTCGGGCGGCCGCGCCGCGTTCACCTGCGGGTCGGCCGCCACCACATCGGGGTGCCGAAAGTGAAAGGCGCCCCGCGCCGCCGTCATCGCCGTGCCGATCACGGCCACCACGCCGGTGACCGCGAGCAGGACCTGCATGCGCCGCCGCCGACGGCGCCGCCGCCGGCGGGCGGCGACCAGCAGCGCGAGATCGGCGGCCGGCTCGGGAGCCAGGCTCGCGGCGGCCTTCAACGCCCGGGCCAGCTGCTCTTCGGTTCGTTCCGCCATCACACCTTCTCCGCTTCCAATGCGGCCCCACCTCGCCGGATACGGAGCTTCTCCAGGGCACGCGCGGCCTGGCTGCGGACGGTGCCCGTGGAGATGCCGAGGATTTTGGCGATCTCACCGTCGGAGAGGTCCTCGTAGTACCGCAGCACGAGGACGGCGCGCTGCCGAGCCGGGAGCTCGGCCAGCTCCCGCCACAGGCCGATGTCGGCGTCGACGCGGTCGACCCCGGCGTCGGTGTAGCCCTCCTCGGGCACCGACGCCGACAGGTGTTCCCTGCGCCGCCTGCGCCACCAGCTGATGTGCAGGCGCACCATGCAGGTGCGGACGTACCCTTCGGGGTCGTCCTTGCGTTGCACGCGATGCCAGGCGTCGCCGAGGCGCGCCAGCGCCTCCTGCACCAGATCCGCCGCGTCGTCCGCGTTGCCCGTCAGGACGAAGGCGTAGCGGTACAACGCCGCCCCGCGAACCCTGACGAACTCGTCAAACTCAGCGGCCTGCTCCACAATCCCAGGGACGCCGGTGCCCTGGGTTGTGTTGCACGACTCCTGTTACCACTCGTTGAGCGGCCGGTCGATGCCGGCGAGGAGATCGAACAGCACGGCGCCGTCGCTCAGCCGGATCACCTGGATCTCCATCGCCTGGCCCTCCTGGCGGATGCGGTGCGCCGCCTCGTGGGCGTGGTTGGGGAAGTGGTAGCGGTCGGTGGTGGCGAAGAACGGGGCGGGGAGTGCGCAGCGGAGCTCGTAGCGGTCGTCTGGCCAGATGGAGGGGAGCGGGCTCGAGGTCATCCACTGCGGCAGGGTGGTCACGTACGCGTCTCCTGTCTCTCAGCACGGTCGGCTGCTCGTTGGACGCAGGTACGACGGCACGCGGTTGCACTTTCGGACGCGCGGCCGTGATGATTCGGATTGCCGATCGTTATCACCGCGTTCACAATCGCCACACCCGTCGCCGGAGAAACCGGCTACGTTTGAGGCCGTTCCCGCGGCGGCGCGCTCATACGTACAGCACTCTCACGTACAGCGAGTAAGGCTGCCAGGTCTTCATATATTCGTGGAACGCCCCCGACCGCCGGGTTGGCCGCCGGCAGTTGGGGGCGTTGTTCTTCTTCTCCGTGTCCGTTGGCCCGGACCACGGCCGCGGTGCCGGAGCGTCCCGCCCCGGCGCCGGGCCCGAGGGGCGTACGGCGGTCAGTCGCCCGTGATCGCGTCCTTGGCGTGCTTCGCGGCGTCCTTGACCTTCTCGCCGGCCTGCTTCGCCTTGCCGCGGGTCTGCTCGCCTCTGCCCTCGGCGCGCTTCTCCTCGTCGCCGGTGGCCTCGCCGTACCCCTCCTTGACCTTGCCACCGACCTCTTCGGCCTTGTTCCGGAACTTGTCGCCCGCACCCATTCGCTCACCTTCCGTCGATGCGGCGGCGGGTCTCACCCCGCCCGTGCGCTCCCCCTGCCCCCGCCCTGCCAGGACAAACCGGACGCCGCGGCCGTGCGATCTCCCGCCCCTGTGGACGGATCCCGCGCCTCGGCCCTCGCGGGCGTGACGATCGCCGCGTCAGGGTCGCCGGTGGCGGCGTCGCCGGGGCGCGCGGCATGGCCCGAAGATCGCGAAAGGCCCTCTCCCGATGCCGGGAGAGGGCCTTTGATCTGCGGAGGCTCCGGGATTTGAACCCGGGAGGGGTGATAAACCCCAACCGCATTAGCAGTGCGGCGCCATAGACCGGACTAGGCGAAGCCTCCTGGTAGCCGTCTGGCCCACGACAGACTACCGGTCCGCGGGCTGGGCGGCAAAGTGGATTCGGGTTCGCGTCCGATTGAGGTGAGGTTGCCCACACCCGTTGTGCACAGCCTGTGGATAACGGGTGTGGGCAACCTGTGGATTTCCCTGGGATCCCCTGTGGACAAGTTGTGGACGCCTGTGGATCAGGCCTCGCGGACGGCCTCGCCCTCGATCTCGATGGCGACCTTCTTGCCGACGAGCACGCCGCCGGTCTCCAGGGCCTGGTTCCAGGTGAGGCCGAAGTCCTCGCGGTCGATCTCGGCGGTGATGCTGAAGCCGAACAGCTCCTTGCCCCACGGGTTCGTGCCGGCGCCGTTGAACTCGACGGTGAGCTCGACCTCCTTGGTCACGTCGCGGATGGTGAGGTCACCGGTGACCTTGAGCACGTTGCCCTCGTCGTGGGCGACGCGGGTGCTGCGGAAGGTGATGTTCTCGTACTTGTCGGTCGCGAGGAAGTCGTCGCTGCGGAGGTGACCGTCCCGGTCGGCCACACCGGTGTCGATGCTCGCGGCCTTGATCGTGATCTCGGCGGTGGACTGCAGCGGGTCCTCGGCGATCGTGACCTTGCCCTCGTACTGGGCGAAGTGACCGCGCACCTTCGACACCATCATGTGCCGCACCCAGAACCCGATCCGGGTGTGGGTCGGGTCGAGGACGAAGGTGCCGGGGGTGGGGATGGTGAGGCCCTGCCAGTCACGGGTGCTCATGAAGCGGTCTCCCAAGAAGCTCGTCTAGTGCTTGCGCTTGCAGATATTTGCTTGAGTAGATGTCTACCTGAGGAATATTCCGCATGTCAACTATCATGATGTACAGTGTGGCTGTGCAATGGTTGGACGATCCGCGGCTCACTGCCGCAGGCCTGTTCACGGAGGCCTATACCGGCGTGATCGCGCGGATCACGCCGAGCCTCAGCGAAGCCGGGCTGTCCGCGGTCGACTTCGAGACCCTGCTTCGCCTCGCCCGCTCACCCGGCCACCGGCTGCGGATGAGCGACCTCGCCGCCCAGACGAACCTGTCCACCAGCGGCGTCACCCGGGTGGTCGACCGGCTGGAACGCGACAACCTGGTCGTGCGCGTGACCTGCGAGAACGATCGCCGCGCCCTGTACGCGACGATCACCGAGGAGGGCATGGCACGGCTCAACAAGGTGCTGCCGCAGCACCTTGAGGACATCGAGAGGTGGTTCACCGGGCTGCTCACGCCACAGCAGCTCGACGCCCTGCTCGAGGCGCTGCGCGTCATCCGCGACGTGGTACGGCCCTGCGCCACGGCCGGCGCCGAGCGCGGGGAGCCGGAGAAGGGCTGCGGCGCCGCGTGACGCCCGCGCGACGGGCGGGGCCACGGCCCCGGCGGGCGTGAGGCCGCGGCGGTTTTCCGTGCCGGCGGGCGCGACCGGCCGGCCGTACCGGCCGCCGGTGGCGGGCCCTGGTGACCGGTGCCGCCGGTCAGGCGCGGGGCGGGGCCTGGGCCGGGACCTTGAGGTCCCCGCGCAGCTTCGCCATGGCGCGGGAGACCGTGCTCTTCACCGTGCCGACGCTGATGCCGAGCGCCTTGGCGATCTCCGGCTCGGTCATGTCCTCGTAGTAGCGCATGAGGATCGCGGTGCGCTGCCGGTTGGGCAGCCGGTCGAGCGCCTGCTCGAGCAGCTCGAACGCGCGGCCGTGCGCCGCGCCGCCGTCGGGGACGGGGACGTCCGGGATCTCGTCGGAGGGGTATTCCTCGAGTTTGCGGCGACGCCACCAGGAGATGTTGATATTGACCATGGCGCGCCGTACGTAGCCATCGATCGCCCTGCGGTCGTTGATGCGGTCCCAGGCCAGGTACGTCTTCATCAGCGCGGCCTGGAGCAGATCCTCCGCGTCGGTGGAGTTTCCGGCGAGATGGAGTGCCATGCGCAGCAGTACGGGGCCGCGGGCGGCCACGTAGTCGTGGAACGTCTCGTGGCACCCGCCGCCGTCGCACTGCGGACCGTCATGGTTCGTACGCATATTGTGGCCAGAATGACATCCCGCGCCCCTCGTGCGGCCGAACCGGGAATCAGGGTTCCGTCCACCGAATGCAAAGATCGTCCAAGCGATGCACGAACCGCCGTCCACGTCCGCAAATGCGCGGCACGGGTGCACAATCGCCGCATAGCGGAGTGAAACCGTCTCAAGCAGTAGGAGATACTTCGCCCCTCTCCCGGCCGTCGCGTGCATGAATTTGCAGATGCAAGGCACGATTCCGGCTCGACATGTGAGGCTAGAGGGCGGGGGTTCCACGTCGCCGCGGGCTCCGGTGGGTGCCGCCACCGCGGACACGGCGGGCGGGACCTCGCACGCCGGAGCGCCGCCGGGGAGCGGGCCCGGGAGCCAGGGGAGGAGTGGACCGATGAACGTCGAGCGCCGCCGGGCGCGCGCCGCCGCCGTGCTCGGCCGGCAGCCCGCGTCGCTCGGGCCGGTGCCGGGCGAGCGACCGGCGCCCGGCGTGGTGACCGGAGAGATCCGGGACGTCAGCCCGCACCTGCTCGTGCTGGAGAACGCCGACGGCGACGAGGTGCGCCTCGTCATCGCCCCGTGGGCGACCGCCTGGCACGGCGGGGACGCGGCGCCGGCCGACCTGCCGCTCGGGGCCCGCGCGATCGTGCGCACCGCCGGGGAGTACGGCCGGGTCGCCGACCGCATCTGGGTGGACATCACCCGGTTCACCGGGAAGATCCTGCGGGTGCACGGCACCCGGGACCTCACCGTGGAGCTCGACTGCGGCCCGCACCGCGGCCGGCGCACGATCACCATCCCGTACCGGGCCACCGGCCGCATCCAGGTCCGCTACCCCCGGCTGGAGCCGGGCTACCTGTTCGACGCGATCGGCACCCTCGGCAAGGGCAACCCGACCGCGCTGTTCCCGGCCGCCTCGCAGCCGCCGTACCGCGCCGACGCGGTGCCCGCCCCGCCGCTCACCTACGACGTGCCGTCGGTGCAGGTCGGCTCGGCGGTGTGGTCGGACGCGTTCGACGAGGACGAGCGCGGCGCCGCCTACCCGCGGCTGGAGCGGTCCGACGCCGAGTGCGACCAGGTGGGCGTGACCTGCGCCGCCCTGCCGTACCTGGCGCTGGGGTCGGCGCTGCGCGTGGAGAACCAGTGCACGGGGCGGTCGGCGGTGGTGCCGATCGTCGCGTGCGGGTGCCTGACCGGGCGGTTCTGCGACCGGTGCGTGGAGTGCGGGACCTCCGAGCGCGGGAGGATCGTGGAGCTTTCGCCGGCGTCGTTCGTCGAGCTGGGCGGCGAGCTGTCGAGGGGGTGCTTCAATGCCGGTATCGGTTTGGGGTGAGGGTGCGATGACGACGACGATCGCTCTGGCCTCGCTGCCCGTCATCGTGCCGGTGCTGGTGCTCGGCGCGGTGCTCAAGCTGGCGGCGGTACGGCGCGGCGCGGAGCCGGAGGGGCTCGGCGGGCTGGGCCCGACCGTGCTGCTGCCGGAGCGGCTGCGGCGGCCGGCCATCGTGCTGTGCGCGCTGGTCGAGTTCGCGTACGCGGTCGCGCTGCCGCTGTGGGACCACCCGCTGCCGCGGTGGGGCGCGGTGGTGTTCTTCACCCTCGCCACCTACGTGCTGGTGGACCTCAAGCGCCGCCGCCCGGAGGCCGGGTGCGGCTGCTTCGGCGAGGTGAGCCGCAAGCCGGTCGGGCTGCGCTCGATCGGGCGGGCGATGACGCTCGGCCTGATGACGCTCGCCGTCGCGCTCTCCCCGGTCACCGCGGCCGACCTGGTCGCGGGCCTGTCGTGGACGATGCTCGGCTGGACCGTCGCCGCGGCCGCGCTCGTGCTGCTGCTCTCGCCGGAGATCGACGAGATGATCGCCCGGATGCGCTACCGCGCGCCGTGCGAGCTGCGCGAGGCGCCGGTGGAGGACGCGCTGTCCCGGCTCACCGCGAGCGCGGAATGGCGGGAGCGGCGGCCGCTGCTCGTCTCCACCACGCCGGTCGACACCTGGCGGGAGCTGTGCTGGCGGTTCTTCGTCTACGAGGGGCGCACCGCGGACGGGGACGCGGTCGACGTGGTGTTCGCCGTCCATCTCGACGGCGGCCGACACGCCCCCGTCCGCAGCGCGCTGGTCGCCGCCGACGGGACCTCGCTCGAGTCTCTGCCGGAATCTATCCCTGTATCGGCCTGAGACTAGACAGGCGTAGATTCTCCGATCCGGTCGTGCGAATTCGGCTCTCTACGGCTCTCTAGCTTCCCCTCTAGAAAGCCGTAGAGAGGTCTAGGACGTCTTACCCGGTCAACGAAGATCAGACGGGCTGGGCGCGGAGGAACTTCCCGAAGTGCGGGACGGTGAACCCGATGAGCCCGCGCTCGGCGCTGTACACGAGTCCTTTCTTGATCAGGCTGTCCCGGGCCGGGGAGAGGCTGGAGGGCTTGCGCCCCAGCCACTTGGCCACCTCGGACGTCGGCACGGGCTCGTCGCCGTTGGCGGCGCCGATCTCGGCCATCGCGCGCATGTACTCGCGCTCGGCCGGGGTGGCCCGCTCGTACCGGCTGCCGAAGAAGCCGACCGCGAGCTCCTCCTCGGCCTCGGGCGCGGCCACCTTCACGTCGTCCGCGGTGATCGGGCTCCGCGGCGCGGCGTCCCAGGTGACCTTCCCGTACGCCTGGACGAAGTACGGGTAGCCGTCGGCGGCCTCGTAGAGCGCCTCCAGCGCCTCGGGCGTGTACTCCACGCCCTCGCGCTCGGCGGGCGCGATGAGCGCCTGGTCGGCGGCCTCCCGGTCGAGCCGGTCGATCCGCGCGTACCGGAACAGCCGCTCGGAGTAGCTCTTGCTCGCCGAGAGCACGCTCGGCAGATGCGGCAGGCCGGCGCCGACCACGATCAGCGGGCCGCCGGTCTGGGACAGCTCGTGGCAGGCCGCGCACAGCGCGGAGATGTCGGGGGCGCGCACGTCCTGCATCTCGTCGATGAACAGGGCGATGCCGACCCCGAGGTCGGTCGCCACGGACGCGGCGTCCACGAACAGCTCGGTGAGGTCGATCTCCAGGTCGCCGGAGTCGGCGCGGCCGCGTGCGGCGGGCACGTCGATGCCGGGCGACCAGTGCGAGGTGCCCTTCGCGGCGGTCGGGTCGCGCATCGCGAACGCCTTGAGCACGCTGAGGAAGTACTCGATGCGGTCGGGCGCGCGGTGCCGCGGGGCGAGCTCGCGCACGGCCATGTGGAGCGCGGCGGCGATCGGGCGGCGGATCGACTGGTCGGGCCGCGCCTCGATCTTGCCGGTGCCCCACAGCCGCTGCATCGCCATCGACTTGAACGTGTTGAGCAGCACGGTCTTGCCCACGCCGCGCAGCCCGGTGAGCACCATGCTGCGCTCGGGGCGGCCCCGGGCCACCCGCTCCAGCACCACCTCGAACTGGCTCAGCTCGCGGTCACGCCCGGCGAGCTCGGGGGGACGCTGGCCGGCGCCGGGGGCGTAGGGGTTGCGCACGGGGTCCACGCTCTCGGACTTTATGACGGGCTCTAGCGGACGCCGTAGATTTCCGTAGAAAGTCGTACGGCGTGTCGCCCGGCGCGGGCGGCAGGACGGCGCGGCGGTCCGCTCCGCGGCGGGAACCCCGGCCGGCGCCGGGACCCGCGCCAGGGCCGACGCCCCCGTCGACGGCCCGCCCGACGACCCCACCGACGACACGGCCGTGCGCGGTGCGGGCACGGCCGGTGCCAGGAGCACGGTCATCGCGCTCACCCCCTTCCCGGACGCAGGAGTGGCACAAACGTGCGAATCCGCGCGTTCGAGTCCGAACCTGCGTTCGATTCGACGAGGAAGACTGTAGCGCGAGATCGAACATGTGCGCGAGTGTTTCGCCGAAGATTGTCGGCGCGGGCTCATAGGATCTCGGGCAGGGCGACCTTTATGCCCTGCTTTGCACCGACACGTTCCGCCAGGTCACGCGGCTCCCCCACGGCGGACGACAGCCGCTGCCGGGCGAGCGCGGGCCACGCCTGCACCGCGCAGAACGGCGCGCACTGGTCCCGCCGCGCCCGCGTGCCCACGTGCGTCCCGCACTGCACCAGCCGTTCCTCGACCATCGTCGAGATGTCCATGAACGGCTTGACCGTGATCCGCACGACCCGCTCCCCCCAGCAGCCGCCGTACCCGCCGCTGCCCGGGCGACACCGCGGAGGACACCGCGGGCATGGTGAACGCGCCGAGGTCGAAGGCGGCCGCGACGGTCCGCCACAGCTCCCCGGCGGCCGGGTCCGAGAACGACGCCCGCTCCGACAGCAGCCCGAGCAGCGCCTCCTGTACGGCGAGCCGCGCCTCCTTCGGCAGGTCGTCGCCGGCGCCCCCGTCCGGCGCGATGCCGAGGTACTCCTTGAGCCGCCGGTGCCCGACGAGCGCGGCGAGCGACCGCCATCGCCCGGTGGCCTCGTCGCGCAGCAGGTGCCCGACCGAGCCGCAGTGCGGGTGCGAGCCGGGCGGCGCGGTGAGGTCCTGCCAGGTCACCATCCCGCCGGTCTGCGGACCGAGCCGCTTGAGCACGCCGGTGTGGGTGAGCCGGTTCATCGGGTCGATCGCCACCGACCGCCCGGAGCCGAATTGCGGCCGGATCGTCACCCCGCCGACGTACGGGGTCTCGATCGCGAGCCGTACCACGTCGCCGATCTCCTCGTCGTTGACGCCGAGCGCGGCGGTCATCACCAGCGTGGTGAAGATCTCGTACTCCGACAGCCGCCGCACCGCCAGCTCCTTGAACGGCCGCAGGTCGCCGCCGCGGTGGTACCGGTACGCCTCGGCCGAGGTGCCGTCGTACTGCAGCCACACCTCCACCCGCTCGCGGTGCTCGGCGAGCAGGTCGAGCACCGCGCCGTCGCGGGCGAGCAGCAGGCCGTTGGTGTCGACGACGATCCGGGAGATCGGCCGGACCGCGAGCTCGGCGAGCAGCTCGGGCAGCTCGGGGTGGAGGGTGGGCTCGCCGCCGCCGAGCACGAGCACGTCGAGGTGGCCGTCCTCGCGCTCGATGGCCCGGTCGACGTTGTCGAGCACGTCGGCGACCGGCACGACCCGGTTCCGCTCCGGGGAGGAGTCGGCGTAGCAGGTCGGGCAGTGCAGGTTGCACGCCTCGGTGACGTCGGCCACCAGGGTGCAGGTGTGCTGGGTCTGCATCTCCGGCAGGCCGCGCAGGTACGCCGCCGGGACCGGGTCGAAGTTGCCGGTGACGTCCGGGTTGGCGTACGCGACCGGGCCGGTCCACTCCTCCAGGTACGCCAGGATCGTGGCGTCCTCCTCGTAGAGGGTGCGGACCAGCCCGTGGTCCGGGCAGCCGCGCTCCAGGTACACCCGCCCGTTGCGGTCGACGAGCCGCCCGGTGAGCCGCCGTACGTCGCGCAGGTCACCCCCGGCGCGGTGGCAGGCGGGGCAGAACGCGGTGACATAGCGCAGGATGCGGTCGCCGCGCAGCGGTAATGCAGTGGTCATATGTCCGTTTCAGGTTGAGGCCGGTACGGCGCCCGGCCGCGACGACGGAGATGACGGGCCACGGCGTCGGGGCCCGGGATGCCTCACCCGGGAGCGGTACGGCACGGCGCCGCCCCGTCCGGCGCGACCGCCGGGGCGGACAGGTCCCCCGTACGCCGCCGGCGGCCGGTGAGCGGTCCCGCGTCCGGCACGCCCGTGATCACGCGGGTCGCCGTGCCGGGCGACCGCCCGCGCCGGGCCCCGTGCCCCCGCGCCGCGCGCACGCGCACGCCGGCGCCGGGCCCGCCGATCCGCGGTACAGCAAGCACGAGGCACACCTTAATAACGAGTCGTCCGGCAAACCCCCACAACTGCGCAATGTCCCTACGAGGACCGGGAAAACCCGTTCGGATGCGGCTTACCCTGAGGCATGGCTCGCAGACGACTCCTCCCCTACCTGGGACTTCTCGCCGTCGCGGCGGCCACCGCGTGCGGCGGCGGCACCTCCGCGGGGGCCGACGGGGCCGCCGGGCCGCGGAGCGAGGCACGGCAGCCGAGCCCGTCCGTCCCGGACACCGCGTCGCCGGTCCCGTCGGAGACGACGCTGGAGGCGACGCCGAGCCCCACCTCCACCGAGCCGCCGGCGTTCTCCGCGAAGATCCAGAAGGTGGACCGGAGCATGCTCAAGCACTCCTGGCGGCCCGGCTGCCCGGTCCCGGTCGAGAAGCTCCGCATGATCGTCATGCCGCACTGGGGCTTCGACGGCAAGGTCCACACGGGGCGGCTTATCGTCCACGAGTCCGTCGCCGAGGAGGTCGCGGGCGTCTTCAAGCGGCTGTACGGCTGGCGCTTCCCGATCCGCCGCATGGAGCCGGTCGACAGGTACGGCGGCAGCGACTACCGGTCCATCGACGCCGACAACACCTCGGCCTTCAACTGCCGCCGCGCCACCGGCTCCGGCAACTGGTCGAAGCACGCCTACGGCCTGGCGATCGACCTCAACCCCCGGGAGAACCCGTGGGTGAACCCCGACGGCAGCAACGAGCACCCCAACGCCCGCGCCTTCGTCAAGCGCCCGCTCGACAAGCCCGGCGTGATCAACCCGGGCGACCGGGTGGTCAAGGCGTTCGAGCGCGTCGGCTGGGAGTGGGGCGGCTACTGGTCCGGCGCCAAGGACTACCAGCACTTCAGCAAGGGCGGCGGCTGAGCGCCCCGGCTCGGCCGTACCTCCGCCCGGCGATGAGGCCCGGCATCCCGTGGAACAGGAGGTGACACGGGACGCCGGGCCTCGGCGTGGCCGCCGCGGGCTGGGTCGACGTGATGGGGAACGCGTACGGCCACGCGCTGGAAGGGCACGGCGGCGCGCGATCATCCTCGGGTCGGCGCGTCTTCCCCCCGGCGTACCGAGGGCACGCGCCGCCGCGCCCGGCCTGTGGGCCGCCCTCAGCGCGGGACCGGACAGGGGTGCCGGATGTGCGCGTTCGGGCAGCAGATCACGCCAACCGTGACAAACCGGCCGCCGGTCAGCCACTCGCCCCACTGCACGTCCACCCCGCCCGGCAACGCCGCCCGGGCGATGCCGAGCCGGAAGTCGAGCCCGATGCGGTCCGGGTGCAGCAGCGACGCCTGGAACTGCTCGTACTGCTCGGCGAGCCAGCCCACGGCCTTTCCCACATCGCCGAACGTGGCGGCGACCCGGTCCGCGGGCTTGGCAAGCCAGTCACCGGTACGCATCGGCGGCAGCGGCGAGCCGGCGAACTCCGGCGAGATCGTCCGCCGCTCGGCCTCCCGCTCCCGGTCGGCCCCGTTCCCGGTCCACGCGTAGGCGTGCCAGTGCATGCAGACCCCCTACGGTCGGGGCGTGGCGTTCACGTGCCATCGCCCACTGCTCGTCGCGGCGTCGGTCATCTCCGCGTCCCGCATCGCCTCCCACAGGTCCTCCGGCGTGTGCGCGTCGACCACCAACCCCCGCGACACCGGCCAGGCGGCGAACGCCATGAACCGGCGCGACCACGGGCCGTACACGACCACCCACCCGGGCTCCTCCGCATCGAGACGCGCCGCCTCCTCCCGCTGCCTCACATCCCACCGAATCCGCCGCACCGGCGTGTACGGCACACCGCAGCGATGCCGCCCGCCGTTCATGGCCGCCTCCCGGCCGTCATCGCGCAGGTGGCCGTCGCGTGGTCACGGCGATCAGGAGTCGTTACGTGTCGCACATGACTAGTGGACTCTCCGTAAGCGCCGATGGGAGGGCAAGGCAATCCCCCCACGTCGATGGGTAGAGTCCCTACCCCTCAGCTCACGCGGCGGGCAGGCGCAGTTTCCCCGCGAGTTCGCGTGCGTCCTCGCGCACCGTCGGCCCGCCGGACACCATCAGCTCCTGCACTGCCGAGCGGGCGAAGAGGTTGAACCCGATGGTTTCGGGGCTGATCTCGTAGGCGCGGTTGAGCAGATGGACGGCGGCGAGCGGTTCCCGCTTGAGGTGGTAGGCACGTGCCGTCTCGATCAAGTGGAAGCTCCGACGCGTCGCCGACGGCAACTTCGACAGGTCCGTCCGGTCGGCCTGTCTCGTCGCCTCGTGCGCGTCGGCGAGATCGGCGTAGATCGTGATCGCGTAGGCGTCGACCATCGCACGGCCGAACAGCAGCCACGGATGGTGGGCGGTCAGGGCGTCGGCCGCCCGGCCGGCGAGGTCGAAGTGATGCTCCGCCTCCCCCTTGCGCCCGGTCCTGGCCAGGGAAAGGGCGATCGCGAGCTGCTGCAGGCCCCACAACGCGCGGTCGGTCTCGCTCGCATCGGGGCGTAGCAGCCCGGCCACCTGGTGCGCGAGTTCGAGACGCGCCTCGGCCTGCTCGCCCGCTTCGCGGTAGACGTGGTTCATGTACCAGGCCGCCGCGGCGATCGCGTGCGGATCGTCGGCGTCCTGCGCGGCCTGCATCGCCCGGTCTCCGGCCAGCATGACCAGTCCCGGCACCGGCTGGAAGGCCAGATACAACTGCACCAGGTGGTAGACCTGGGCCAGCGACGCCAGAGCGGACCGCCTCTCTCGCCCTTCCAGCAACCGTGCCGACGTGCGCGCATCGCTCAGCAGCCGCGGCAGCACGGCCGCCACGGCGGTGCGCTGATGCGCCGAGCCATGCCACACCATCCAGGCCTGTCTCACGCTCGCCGCCAGTTCCGCGGCGGGCACCGGCTCGCGGTCGCCGCAAACAAGTGGATAGGAGACCAGCGCGCGAGCGATTTCGTCGGCCTTCTCATGACGCGCCTTGCCGTACGTGGCGGTCGTCAGCCGTTGCTCACCGGTGAGTTCGGCCAGATCCCCCACTTCGAGGACCTCCGCCAGACGGACGAGCAGCGGGACACGCGGCATCAGCAGCCTGCCCTTTTCGAGCGCCTTGACCCATTCCTCCGAGCGCCCGCACAACTCACCCAGCACCTTGCGGGTCATACCGGCGCGCTTACGGAAGAACTCGACGCGCTCCCCAAAGCTCATCGGCGTCCTGGCGTCATCCATGCGGCCCCTGCCCTGCCTGAAGTCGCGACGCTCTCAGGCTATGACGCGATCCCGAATCTCGCGAGAGGTAAAGCACAGGCGCCACACAAGCCAGATAACGGCATCTCTGCAGATCTCGGCCAACGAGCATCGATCGCAGAAAGGAACCGGATTCGGGACGCTACGCAGGGTTGATGACAGGTGCTAGGTTGCCAACGCCTTTGCACCCGGCGAATGTTGAACATCAATCAGAAAAGAGGCGGAAATGTGGCGCCTAAGACGTCAGAGAACTTGACAAATTCCCCCAAGTGCCAAGCGTGGCGAAGCACCGCATGTCGTGAACCTCAGCGCCACGGCATGCCGAGCCACGCCGCGAACCCGCTCAGCCCGTCAATCGCCGCCGCTCCCGGTCCACCGGCATCCGCACCGTCCCGCGAGGGTTCGGCCCCGGTGGCATGCACCGGAAGGCCGGCCGCGCGTGCGCCGGTGTGGCCACGATCGGTCACGCTTCGGTGACCGTTCGCCTCGTGCCCGGTACGGCGGGCAGGCAAGATGAAGGCATGACGGTCGGCGACGGCGATGGATGGACGCTGTGCGGGCGGGGGCATCGGCATTGGGGGGTGCACGGGGCGTCCGGGTTGCTGGCCGTACACCACGGGGCGGACGGCACGCCGTACGTGCTGTTGCAGAAGCGGGCGTTGTGGAGCCACCACGGCGGGACGTGGGGGTTGCCGGGCGGGGCGACCGACAGCCATGAGGACGCGATCACCGGGGCGTTGCGGGAGGCGCGGGAGGAGGCCGCACTGGATGCGGGCGCGCTGCGGGTGTGCGGGGTGTACGTCGACGACCACGGCGGCTGGGCGTTCCAGACCGTGATCGCGCAGGCGGCGTCGCTGCTGGAGGCGACGCCGGGCGCGGAGAGCGTGGAGCTGCGGTGGCTGCCCGCGGACGAGATCGCGTCCTGGCCGCTGCATCCGGGGTTCGCGGAGACCTGGCCGGCGATCCGGCGGGAGCTGACGCCGGTGACGGTGGTGCTGGACGCGGCGAACATCGTGGGGGCGCGGGCCGAGCACGGGTGGTGGCGGGACCGGGCCGAGGCGACCCGGCGGCTGCTCGACGAGGTGGGGCGGCTCGCGCGGGCCGGGCTGCGCCGGCCGGTGGACGGCGGGCCCGGGCTGGCGGTGTGGTTCCCGCGGATGACGATGGTGGTCGAGGGGGCGGCCCGGGGCGTCGAGCCGGTGGCCGGGGTCGGCGTGGTGGCGGCGTCGGGCAGCGGGGACGACGCGATCGTCGAGGAGGTACGGCGGGCGCGGCCGTGGGAGCGGGTCGTGGTGGTGACGGCGGACCGTGCCCTGCGGGACCGGGTGGCCGAGCTGGGGGCCGCGGTGGCCGGGCCGAGGTGGCTGCTGTCCCAGATGTGAACGGATCCTGGCGGTTATCCACAGGCCTTGCGGATCACCCGATGTCCGTACTCGGGCTCTGTCAAGATTGTCGCCATGTCCGACAAGGCCCTGCTCGACTGGTCGGCGGAGGCCGACAGTCCCGTGCCGCCCGCTTCATGGGGGCGCAGGTCGGCCGCGGCGCCGCTGCTGCCCTGGGTCTTCGCGGGCCTGGTGGTGGCGCTGTTCGCGGGACGCTCGCTGTTCGCGCCCTACCTCACCTCGCCGGCCCTGCAGACCTGGTCGACGATCTTCGTGGCGGTCTGCGTGCAGGCGCTGCCGTTCCTCGTGCTCGGCGTGCTGCTGTCGGCGGCGATCACCGCGCTCGTGCCGCCGTCGTTCTGGACGCGGGCGTTGCCCCGCCGGCCGTACGCGGCGGTGCCGGTCGCCGGGGCGGCCGGGGCGGTGCTGCCCGGGTGTGAGTGCGCGTCGGTGCCGGTCGCGTCGGGGCTGATGGCGCGCGGGGTGACGCCCGCGGCGGCGCTCGCGTTCCTGCTCGCGTCACCGGCGATCAACCCGGTCGTGCTCGTGTCCACGGCGGTCGCCTTTCCCGGGCGGCCGGAGATGGTGCTCGCGCGGTTCGTCGCGTCGCTCGCGGTCGCGGTGCTCGCCGGGTGGCTGTGGCTGCGGTTCGGGCGGACCGAGTGGCTGCGGGTGCCGCGGGCCTCGGCGGAGCGGGGCTGGCGGGCGTTCCTGGCGGCGATGCGGCACGACCTGCTGCACGCGGGCGGGTTCCTCGTGGTGGGCGGGATCGCCGCGGCGACGCTGAACGTGCTGGTGCCGCGCTCCTGGCTGGCGGCGGTGGCCGAGGTCGGGTGGCTGTCGGTGCTGGTGCTGGCACTGCTCGCGGTGGTGCTGTCGATCTGCTCGGAGGCCGACGCGTTCGTGGCGGCGTCGCTCACCGCCTTCTCCCCGACCGCGAAGCTCGCGTTCCTCGTCGTCGGGCCGATGGTCGACCTGAAGCTGATCGCGCTGCAGGCGGGCACGTTCGGGCGGTCGTTCGCGGCGCGGTTCGTGCCGCTCACGCTCGCGCTGGCGATCGTCGTCAGCGCCGTCACGGGGTGGGTGCTGCTGTGAGCCGGTTATCCCAGGGACTGGTGCTGTTGCTGCTCGGCGGGGCCGTGCTGCGGATCTCGGCCTTCACCACCGAGTACCTCAACTACGTCAAGCCGGGGTTCCGGCCGTTCCTCATCGCCGCCGGGGCGGTGGTGTTCGCCCTCGGGGTGGCCACCCTGGTGCAGGAGTGGCGGCGGCCGCAGGACGCGGCGCGGGAGCGGTGGCCCGCCGCGGCCGACGGGTACGGCGGGCACGCCGAGGCCCACCAGGACCCGCACGCCGGCGCGCACGCGGCCGGGCCCGGGGACGGGCATGCGGGCGGGCACGGGCACGACCACTCGCGGGGTCCCCGGGTGGCGTGGCTGATGTGCCTGCCGGTGTTCGCCATCTTCCTGATCGCGCCGCCGGCGCTGGGGTCGTTCGCCGCGGCGCGGGACGACGTCGCGCCTCCCCCGCCGCCGCGCGAGGTGGTCGAGGGGTACGAGCCGCTGCGCGGGGACGGGCCGATCGCGATGCCGATCGGCGAGTTCGTGGGACGCGCCTGGGGTGACCCCAAGCGCAGCCTCACCGGCAAGCAGGTGCGGCTCACCGGGTTCGTGGTGCGGTCGAAGAAGTCGGACACCTGGTACGTGGCGCGCATGCAGCTCAACTGCTGCGCGGCGGACGCGATCGCGCTCAAGGTCGCGGTGCGCGGGGCGCCCGCGCCGCCGGAGAACACCTGGGTGGAGGTGACCGGCACGTGGATCCCGCCCAAGTCGGACAGGCTCCCGCTGGGGACGGTGCCGCCGCAGCTCCGCGCGACCGACGTGACGAAGGTGCCGCGGCCGGTCGAGCCGTACGAGTGATCGCCGGGTGAGGTGCCGGGCCGGGTACGGCGTCCGCCGTGCCGACGCCTGCGGAGTTCCCGGACATGACGACGGGTCGGCCGGGGCCGCAGGAGGAACGCGGCCCGGCCGACCCGTTTCGGTGGAGGGGAGAGAAGGGGGAGAGGGGGATCGGGGGCGCTCAGCCGGAGTCGTCGCGGCGGGTGCGCGCCGGCGCGAGCCGGGCGGCGAGCCGCTGCCCCAGCGAACTCTTCTTGACCACGGCGGCGGCGATGAGGGCCGGGAGGAGCAGGGCGCTCACGGTGAGCGGCTCCATGATGCCCTCGTGCTCGGCGGCCGGGGCCGGGGTCGCGGTCGAGGTGCTCGTGGTGGTCTCCGACGAGCCGCGTGCCGCGTTGGAACCGGCGGCCTCCTCGGCCTTCTTCTTCTGGCTGACCAGGACGGTCTTGCGCTGGTTCTGCTGCCGCACGACCTCCGGGTAGCCGTAGCCCACGATGGTGGCGTCGCTGCGGATCTTGGAGACGACCGCGTTCGAGATGTTGCCCTCGATCGTCTTGATCGTGCCGTCGCTCAGGACCTCCTTGACGAGGCCGACGTGGTCGATCGCGTCGATCTCGTCGGAGCCGTCCCAGTCGAAGAACACGATGGCACCGGGCACCGGCTTGTCGCCGAACGCGCCCTTGCTCTCGAACCACTTGGCGTGCTCGACGGTCCACGCGTACTGGCCGACGGCGTCCTGCAGACCGGCCTGCGTCGCAGCCCAGGAGACGAACATGTCGCACCAGGCGGCATTGCTGTAGCCGGGTTCCTTGGCATGGGTGTTCTGGTACCACTGACCGAACTTGGTGTGACCGCCCGGGCCCTCACCGTAACCAAGCTGGGATTCGGCAATCTTGAGCAAAGCGTCGGTGTGCTGAGACATAAGCAAATGAGGAAGGCGCTACTCGGGGCCGTGAGAAAAGATCAACGCCGCGCCGCCGTACGGCCGGCCGACCGAGCCGCTCTGTAGGAATCGGGACTTCGTCCACGCTCGACGTCCAGCGAAAAGAATTGGCGTGGACGTGACGGCCTTGGTCTGCGGTTCAACCGCTGGTCACCAGATAACAACACACCCCAAGCCCAGGTCAAGCCCGGTCAGGACGGGTTTGCGATCGTTTCCGAGGGCGGCGGAGAAGTCCGAAGGAAAGCCGGAAGGTAGATTACGAATCTATAACGCCTGCATTTCAGGCGATGCCGCGCGATTATTCGATCTACCTTTCCTCGCGCCACCGAGATCGAATTCGCCGAATGTGATGTGCGTCACATGTGAAGCTCCCTTGGCGTAACCGCCACCCGGTTGACGCAAGCGCAAAGTCCGGGTCCGCCCCGCCGCTCCCGCAGACCGGGGCCGCCCTCGTCGCCCGGCCGTACCGCACTCCAGTGCCGACCTCCGGGACGGCACGAGCACGGCCGCCCGCGGACGTGCGGGCGTCGTGCATGCGGCGCCGCGTCGCCCTGGACGACGGCGGCATCCGGGCCGCGGGCGTGAGCAGCGTGAGCGTCCCGGCAAGGTCGCGGTAAGTTTTGTGGCATTCGCACCATTCGCCGGGTTCGGAAGGGCACACCATGATCGGGCGTGAGCGGAGCTCCGTCAGGCGGCCGAGCCCGGCCGTACCGGTACGCGCCGCGGCGACGGTCCCGGCCGCTCCGGACTCGTCCCCGGCCCGCCCCCACGCCGTGGCCAACCAGCGAAAGGACCCCCGACAATGACGACGGCACGGTTCGACGCGATCACCATCGAGGAGCTTCGGGCGCGCGGCGGCATCAAGTGGTCGCGTTACCCCGGGAAGATCGGGGCGTTCATCGCCGAGATGGACTTCGACGTGGCTCCCCCGATCACCCGGGCGCTGCACGAGGGGGTGGACGAGGGCGCGTTCGGCTACCTGCCCCCGCCGCTCGTCGACGACATGGCCCGGGCGTGCGCGGAGTGGTACCGCACCCGGTACGGCTGGGACGTGCCCGCCGCCCGTATCCGCCCGATGGCGGACGTGATCGCCGCGTTCACCGCGACGATCCGGTTCTTCACCCGGCCCGGCTCGCCGATCATCCTGCCGACCCCGGCGTACATGCCGTTCCTCACCGAGCCCGCCGCCCTCGGCCGCGAGGTCATCCAGGTGCCGATGCGCGACACCCCCGAGGGCCCGCGCTACGACCTCGACGCCCTCGACCGGGCGTTCGCGGCGGGCGGGCACCTGCTCGTGCTGTGCAACCCGCACAACCCCATCGGCCGGGTGCTCACCCGCGACGAGATGCTCGAGATCAGCGAGGTGGTGGCGCGGCACGACGGCCGCGTGTTCGCCGACGAGATCCACGCGCCGCTCGTCTACCCCGGCCACCGGCACGTGCCGTACGCGTCGCTGTCCGAGGTCACCGCCGCGCACACGATCACCGCCACCTCGGCGTCGAAGGCGTGGAACCTGCCCGGCCTCAAGTGCGCCCAGATGATCTTCTCCAACGAGGCGGACCTGGAGACCTGGTTCCAGGTGAGCGGGTACACCGAGTACGGCACGTCCAACCTGGGGCTCGTCGCCAACACGGCGGCGTACGCCGCAGGTGGGCCGTGGCTGGACGAGGTGATCGGCTACCTCGACGGCAACCGGCGGCACCTGGCCGAGCTGCTCGCCGAGCATCTCCCCCAGGTCCGGTACACCCCGCCGGAGGGCACCTATCTCGCCTGGCTCGACTGCCGCGAGCTCGACCTCGACGGGTCGCCCGCGGACTTCTTCGCCGACCGGGCCGACGTGGTGCTCACCGACGGCGCGGCGTGCGGCGAGGCGGGCGTCGGGTTCGTCCGGTTCAACTTCGCCACGCCCCGGCCGATCATGCGGCTCGCCGTCGAGCGCATGGCGAAGGCGCTCAGCGAGCGCTGACCCCGCGCTCCGCCCCTGGTGAACCCGGGCGTATCCGGCCGAAGGCGGCCAAACCCCGGCGGCTGTCAGCCTCGGTTGCTACGCTCGCGGCCATGATCAAGATCGCGTACCGAAGGAGGATCATCTCCGCGAGCCTGGGGGTCGTGCTCGGCTTATCCGCGATCACCGCGTGCTCCGACGTGCAGCAGATCTTCGAGGAAGGGGCGAAGCAGGGCGCCGCGGAGGGCGCGCTGCAGCCGCTGGGCCGGCTGGCCGTGGAGCAGATCGCCCAGGTCAAGCTCACCGACGACCTCGAGTGCGAGGCGCACGACATGACGGACGGCAGGGTGCCGGTCACGTGCACCGGTCAGACCCAGGACGGCGACAAGGTCGCGCTCGAGGCCAGCGTCACCTCCACCGACCTGGAAAAGGGAGCGGTCAGGGGCAGGTTCACCATCGTCATCAACGGGCGGACGGTCACCGAGCTGGACTGCGTCGGCATCTGCTGACCCCGGCGCGCGCCGCCGTCATTCGCCGCCCTGCGCGTCCACCCGCTCCAGCAGCGACCACAGCGCGGCGAGCACGGACGACAGCCCGTCCACGATCGTGCCGCCGATCCGGTACCGCCCCGCCGCGATCGGCGCGGGCCGCACGACCGGCCCGTACGCCGCGGAGAGCATGAGCGTGGCACCGCCGCGATCGACCGCGATGCCCATCAGCGCCCGCTCGGCCGCCGGGGACGCCGCGACGTCACCGCGCCGGTAGTAGCCCTCGGCGAGGTTCGCCGCGATCGCGGCCCCGGCCGGGCCCGCGTCGGCGTGCACGGCGGTGCCGTGGAAGACGAAGGCGAGGGCGTCCAGACGGGTGGGTGCGCACCGCGGCTCGCCCAGCGCCGCGAGGTCCGGCGGCTCGGGCGGCGGCATCGCGCCCACCCATTCGGTGATCAGGGCGAAGTACGTCTGCGGATCCTGGCCGGCGAGCTCCCAGATGATCGGATCCACGGCGAACAGGCTGTAGCCGGGCGGCCCCGGCGGGTCGGCCAGGGTGTTGTAGACGGTGGCGAGGGTGGGCGGGAACCGCTCCGGCCCCATGGCGACGAGCAGCCCGTGCACCGCCTGGGCGATCGGCCCCTGCCCGTGATCCGGACAGGCCGACACGTCGCAGAAGCGCTCGTCGGCCACGGATGAACCCCCTTGCCGGTCTCGCCGCCACGCCATCGCGGCCCTGCCGTACCGTGACGACACGGACGCACACCGTAACGATTCCATGGCGCCCGCTCCGCCCGCAGGGTTTTCGCCGGATCGCCTCCCGGCGCCGGGCCGTACGGCGGGCCGGACGCGGGGCCGCGGCTCGCCCCGACGCCGCTGCAATTGCGCTCAAGGTGCGCCGACCGCGCGGGCGGCCACGCAACTTCGGCGGCGGACTCAGGAGGCCCGCGCGTCCGCCGCCTCGGTCGCCGCCCGGGGCCGGTACGACCCGGACGGCGTCTTCCAGGCCCTGTGGCGTCCTTCTCCGGCCGCGCATCGAGCACAAGAAGCAGGACTGCTACGAATAGTGCTCGGCCAGGGGCCATGACGTTCGGATAGCGTGAAACAGTCCAGTACGTGATCACCGCGGAGGTCCGGCGATCGCATGAGGCCACGCCGGAGACGGGCGGGTGCGATCAGTTCGATCACAGCGCCGCGAGGAATCTCGCGGCGAGCGGTGCCGCCGCCTGGCCACCCGCTCCCGCGTTGCGGACGAAGACCGCGAAGGCGAGCGAACCCCGGTAACCGATGAACCAGGCGTGCGGCCGCTGCCCCGCCACCTCGGCGGTGCCGGTCTTGCCCGCCGTACCGGCCGGAAGACCGGCGGACGCGGCCGTACCCTCGGACACCACGGCCGCCATCATGGTGCGCAGGCCCGCGGCCACGTCCTCGCCGAGCGGCACCGGCGGTGGCGCGTCCGCGGACGGCTCCGCGCTCATGATCGCCGGTTTCCACACGCCGTCGGCCACCGCCGCGGCGACCTCCGCCATGCACAGCGGGCTCGCCTGCACCGAGTTCTGCCCGATCGCGTCGGCCCCGAGCTCGTCGTTGCTCTGGTGCGGGCGGATCCGGCAATAACTCAGCCCCGGCTTCTCCCGGAACCCGAACCGGTCCGCCGCCTCGCTGCGCAGCCCGCCGTCTCGCAGCCGCTCGTACGTCTGCTGGACGAACGTGGTGTTGCAGGACAGCGCGAACGCCCTGGTCAGGGGGACCGTCCCGCGATCGGCGGGGTCCGCGTTGGTGAAGCCGCGGCCGCCGGGGATGGTGTACGAGCCGGGGCACGGCACCGGGGACTGCGGGGTGAGCCCGCCGCGCAGCAGCGCCGCCGCGGTCACCACCTTGAACGTCGACCCGGGCGGGAACAGCCCGATGAACGCCTGTTTGCCGCCGAGCGTGTCGGCCACCGCGCGTACCTGCCGGGTCTCGACGTCGACGGCCACGATCGCGGCGGGCTCGGCCACACCGTCGAGCGCCCGCGCCGCGGCCCGCTGCACCCGCAGCGAGATCGTGGTCCTCCGCCCCTCCGGGCCGGTCTCCGGGGACCGGACGAGCACGCGGCCGGAGGGCACCTCCTCGATCGCGATCTCGACGGCCGTGCCGTCCAGCCCGGTGAAGTAGTCCCCCGCCCTGCTGTTCCGAGGGAACGGCCTGCCCTCCATGGTGAGCGTGGCCGGCCGGGCCACCCGCTTCTCCCTGAGGCGCAGGCTTCCGCCGTCCTTCAGCGAGGGGTGCATCGTCTCCGGCGACCAGAGCACCTTCCACTCGCCGTCGCGCAGCGCCAGCCGCAGCACCGAGGAGAACTCCCAGGGGCGGCCCAGCCCGGCCACCTCCCGTACCCCGGTGAACGGCAGCTCCGCCGCATCCTCCCCCTGGCGGCGCAGCTCCCCGGCGGTGAGCGAGATCGACAAGACCCGCAGCTCGGCGTCGAACCGCTCGTGGCGCGCGATGAAGTCGGTCGGCGGATCGGCGACCAACGCGAGCATCGCGAGGTTGTCCCGTGCCTGCCAGGCGTCGAGGTACCGCGCCGCCGTGTCCTCGGGCCCTTGGGTCTGCGTCACCTCCGGCGTGGGCTCGGCATCCGGCTCCTCCGGTGACTCGGTCGCGGGCTCCGGCTCGGCCTCGTCCTCGGGCGCGGCCGGGCTCGCCGCCACCGAACGCGTCTCGGCGGGCCGCAGGGCGACCACCACCCCGTACACACCGACCGCGACGACCGCGACCACCATTGCGATCAGCCCCGCGAGCCGTGGAACGCCCATCCATGTCACCTCGCCACGACGCAGGTCAGCCGATTTTGATCATAGAAACACCGATTCACACCAGAGCAGCGATTTTTCGCCCTTTTGTTGCGTGCCCCACCTCACCTGTACGGCTCCACGGCGGCCAACGGCCGACGCGGCCCAAACGCCCACCCCGAAACACCACCTGGGACCGAGTTGGCGTCCTGTCCTCCGGATACGGCTCTCGAATACCGAGCGACAATCACGGAAAGTCATGCGTCGTCAGGACCGGCCGGCCGTAGCGGCCGCGAAGGTCAGGCGTCCCAGGCAACCTGGCCGGCGGCGGTGTTGATCGGCGGCGACGGCCGGGGAAGCCCACGGTAGCGACCTGCTCCTACGAAAGCGCCGCGTTGGTGGTGCCCGGGCACCGCCGTACCGGAGCGGCGGCGAACAGGGCACGGCGCACGGCGGCACCCCGAGCACCCGTGTGCGCCACATGATCCGTTTTGTCGGTGCGAGGGCGTAGGCTCCGCGCCATGTCGACGGCACCCACAACGGTTGACCTTGCCCTCGCCCTGCTGCGTGAAGGCCGACTGGTCGACGCGGAACAGCTCCTGCAGCGGGAACTGCACGCCACCGAGCAGCGGTACGGCCCCGGCAGCCCGCAGTGGGCGGCGGCCCACTGTGACCTCGGCAACCTGCTGTACGGCACGGGCCAGGCCGACCGCGCCGTGGAGCACTATCGTGCCGCCTGCTCCATACCGGTCCCGCCGGACCCGGAGGCGCACAAGGCACTCATCACCTACCGCCTCAACCTGGCCACCGCGCTGGCCGCGACCGGAAACCTCGCCGAGGCCGAACACGAACTGCGCCACAACCTGCAGGAACGCCTCTCGTTCTACGGCCGCGAGCACCCCGGCTACGCCTTCGGCATGGAGCAACTCGCCGAGGTACTGCTCACCCGCGGCGACCTCACCGGCGCCCGCGAGGCCATCGAGGAAACCGTCGCCAACTTCTGGAACAACGGCCACGAGCGAGTCGCCACCGCGCTGGCGTTGCGAGCCCGGATCATCCAGGTCTCGGGCGCCCAGGAACCCCTCTTCCAGGGCCTGGAGCAACTACCGGAAGAGATCATCAACCGCACGGCGTGGGCCGTCCTCAGGGGAACCGGTGATCACCCCGACCAGGACAAGGTCATCCTCACCCAGCTCGCCGAGGCCCTGGAAACCCACCTCGGCCCCGACCACGAGACAACGCTCGCCGTACTGTCCCAGCTCGCCAACACCAGCCACCACGCCGGCGACGAGCCCGGCCGTGTCGCAACGATCCAGCGCATCCTCGCCTCCCACCTGCGCCATGGGAGAACCGAGGAGGCGATCCATGCCCTACAGGGCCTGGCAATGGCCCAGAGCGACGCCGGCGACCTCCCCGCCTCCCTGGCCACCTACGCCCAGGCCCACGCCCACGCGCTATCCCTCAACCGCCCCGACCTGACCGCCCAGGTACTGCGCAACTGGGGCATCGCCCTCTCGATGTCCGGCCACACGACCGAAGCCGAACAACGTCTCCGCGAGGCCGTCGCCTTCGCCGAAACCGGCCACGACCCGGAACTCCTCGGCCGTACCCGCATCGCCCTGGGCCTTTTCCTCCAGCACCACGGGCGCTTGGCCGAGGCTCGCGAGATCGTCGAAGCCGGCCTCACCACCCTCGACCCCGCCCACCCGGACGCCGTCATGGGCCGCGGCCACCTCACCGCCATCCTCGAAAATCACTCCTGCGGCTGCGGCAACACCCGCGACGCCCTGGCCGAAGCGTTCCGCGATTTCGTCCTGGCCCGCCTCCCTCAGGACCTCCTCTCCGACCTCGACGTCACCATCAAGGACGACAACATCTCCGTCCACGTCGCCCTCAACCGCGAACCCACCCCCGCCGAACTGGAGCACCTCAACAACCTGCTCCGATCCGCCACCGCCGAATTCCGCCACCGTCTGCACACACCCGGATAAGCGACCGGACAAGGGGGTGGTGTTAGGCGCGGTGTGGTCGCCCGACACCTGGTGATGCAACCCCCTTCGAGGACGAAAACAATCGGCCATCACGGCGAACGGGAGCTCATCGCGGAGGTCAGTTTCGTGTAGCAAAGTCAGTCAAATCCACCTAAAAACTTAGTTATGCCGCGTAAGGAGCCTTTTTCCTCCGCATGGGGACTTGGAGAGCTGTCGTCGGCCGAGCACCGGCTCTGCGAGGCGTTCAGATGGGGCAGCCGCGTCGACCTGCGTACCGGGAACCCGGAGAAAGACGACCCGCAGCAGGGGGGCAAATGGAGTAATGCGCGGCGGGTGCGAGCCGAGGTCATTGCGGCGTTGCTCCTGTCGGAGCCAGAGGCGGCTCCAGGCCGGGTGCCGGCGGTCCGCCTGACCGGGGCGCGGGTGACCGGCGCACTGTCGTTGGCCTACGCGGAGGTGAGGTTTCTTTTATCGCTTCGGGAATGCTGGTTCGAGCAGCCGATATGCCTGGATGAGGCGACCACTCGGACGGTGGACTTGACCGGCAGTGTGATCCCTCGCCTTGATGCGAATGACACCCAGCTAGAAGGACATCTGGTCCTGCGCAGGTGCCGCGCGAACAGCGTCGCCCTCACCGATGCTCGAATCGCCGGCCAGCTGAACTTCAGCGGGGCAACGCTGACCAACCCGGGTGGGACAGCACTCAACGCCGATGGGCTGATCGTGGGCGGCGATATGTTCTGCGATGCGGGGTTCCATGCCGAAGGAGAGACCTGCCTTCTCGATGCCCACATCACCAACACGCTTAGCTTCAACGGCGCACGGCTGACCAACCCGGGCGGGACAGCACTCACTGCCGACCGGCTGATCGTTGAACGCAGCATGTTCTGCCAGGAGGGGTTCCACGCCGAAGGAGAGATCCGCCTTCTCGGCGCCCGCATCAGCGGCGATCTAACCTTGACCGGGGCACGGCTGACCAACCCCGGCGGGAGCGCGCTCAACGCCGACCGGCTGACCGTCGGCGGCAGCATGTTCTGCCAGGAGGGGTTCCACGCCGAAGGAGAAATCCGCCTTCTCGGCGCCCGCATCACCAGCCAGCTGAGCTTCATCGGGGCACGGCTGACCAACCCCGGCGGGAGCGCGCTCAACGCCGACCGGCTGACCGTCGAAGGCAGCATGTTCTGCCAGGAAGGGTTCCACGCCGAAGGAGAAATCCGCCTTCTCGACGCCAGAATCACTGGTCCGCTGAGCTTCATCGGGGCACGGCTGACCAACCCCGGCGGGACGGCGCTCAACGCCGACCGGCTGACCGTCGAAGGCAGCATGTTCTGCCAGGAAGGGTTCCACGCCGAAGGAGAAATCCGCCTTCTCGGCGCCCGCATCACCAGCCAGCTGAACTTTATCGGGGCACGGCTGACCAACCCCGGTAGGAGAGCACTCAGCGCCGGCCGGCTGATCGTTGGCGAAAACATGTTCTGCCGGGGTGGGTTCCAAGCCGTAGGACAAATTGACCTTCTCGGCGCCAAAATCACTGGTCAGCTGAGCTTCGACGGCGCACGGCTGATCAACCCTGACAGAACTGCGTTGGATTGCGAAGGGGTCGAGGCTGGATCACTACGGTTGAGCGCAGGCTTCACCGCCAAGGGGAAAGTCGACCTTAGCGGTGCTCGCGTGGGGACGCTGCATGACGATCCCAAGTGTTGGCCGGAAGACCTCGATTTGAATGAGCTGGTCTATGACGACCTGGAACCCGATGAGCCCGCCCGTAAGCGGCTTAAATGGTTGGGCCAGCGTAGAAAGAGATATCGGGCTCAGCCGTATGAGCAGCTGGCGGCCTACTACCGCCGTCAGGGGCACGACGAGGAGGCCCGGCGGGTACTGCTGGCCAAGTATCGGCACTATCGCGCCTCACGTCCCTGGTACGCCAGGATCTTCGGATACCTGCTCGACGGCATCGTCGGTTACGGCTACCGGCCGGGCCGGGCCGCCTTGTGGATGCTGGCGCTGCTGGCCGCGGGAAGCATCTTCTTCGCCCACCACCGCCCTGAGCCGCTCAAGGCGGATGAACATCCGCACTATCACCCTGTGCTGTACACGGCCGATGTGCTTCTCCCGATCATCGATCTCGGCCAGGAAGGCGCATTCAAGCACCAGGGGTTGGCTCAGTGGGTGGTGTCCGCAATGATCGTGCTCGGTTGGCTGTTCGCCACAGCAGTTGTCGCCGGTGTCACCCGCGTCCTGACGCGTAACTAGTTCTAGGCGAGGGGGACATACCGCGGTTAGCACGCCGAGGCGGCGCCAAGGTACGGACATGAGGGCTGTGACCAGCGGGCGACAATACCCGTGTTGGATCACGGCCCTTATCCGCAGCCAGGGAAGCAATTCTGCGGGCAGCGGCCGAATCACTCACCAAGGCTTGCGGCTGCACGCACCGGAAACGATCAGCGGCACCTGACCAGGGCGAAGCCTCGGATCGGGAGCCGCGTCCTCAAGCCGAGCGGAGAGCGTGGGATTCGAACCCACGAGGCCGGTCGCCCGGCCTAGCGGTTTTCAAGACCGCCGCCATCGTCCACTAGGCGAGCTCTCCTGGTGCACCACGAGGGTGTCACGTTGCACTTTAGTGTGTCATCGGGGTGGGTGGGACGCGAACGGATTATGTGATCAAGTGCGAGGGGTGGCGAAGCCGTCGCCTACGGCGGCGGCGAGGCAGAGGTAGGCGTCGAGGGTGGCGGGCTGGAGGAGGTCGAGGTCGATCTCGGCGCCCTCCTCGAGGTGAGGGTCGTAGGGCACGCGGATGACCGAGCGGCAGCGGGCCGCGAAGTGGGCCTCCAGGCGGTCGAGGTCGATGGTGGACTTGGAGCGCGGGCGGACGCTGCAGATCACCACGGTGGCCGACTTGACCAGATCGCCGTACTCGTGGGCCTCGAGCCAGTCGAGGGTGGCGGAGGCGGCGCGGGCGCCGTCCACCGAGGGCGAGGTCACCAACACGATCTGGTCGGCGAGCTGGAGGACTCCGGACATGGCCGAATGGAGGAGTCCGGTGCCGCAGTCGGTGATGCAGATGGAGTAGAAGTTCTCCAGGAGCCCGGCGATGATCTTGTAGTCCTCGGCGCTGAACGCCTCGGAGATCGACGGGTCGCGGTCGGAGGCGAGGATCTCCAGGCGGGACGGCGCCTGGGAGGTGAAGGCGCGGATGTCCGCGTAACGCTGGACCTGGTCACGCTCGTTGAGCAGGTCGCGGACGGTGGCCGAGGTCTCCAGGACCACCTTGTCGGAGAGCGTGCCGCGGTCGGGGTTGGCGTCGACGGCGATGACCCGGTCGCCGCGGACCTGGGCGAGCGTGGCGCCGAGGCCGACGGTGGTCGTGGTCTTGCCGACCCCGCCCTTGAGGCTGAGTACGGCGACGCGGTGGTGGCCGCCCGCGACCGGGGTACGGGCCCGGGTCATCAGCTCGCGGCGGCGGCGCACCTCGGCCGGCTCGCCGGGCTTGATCCAGCCGCCGGTGGCCTTGTACACGAAGCGGCGCCAGCCGCTCGCCGGGACGTTCCGGCGCCCCTTCAGCAGCACCTGCGGGTCGAGGCTGTCCGCGCTCGGCCTGGCCGGATCGGCCGACCGGGGCGGCCGGCCGAACGGCTGCTGCGGGATCGGGCGGCGGTGGGAGCGCGACCCGCGCCGCTCCTGCTGCTCGCCGGCCTCTGCGGCGGCCCGCGGCGGCACGGCCGACTCGGCGGCCGGGGACGGTACGGCGGCGCCGGGGGCCGACGGCGCGGCGGCGGGCTCGGTCGCCGGTATGGCGTGCGGGCCGCTGTCGCCCGGGGCCGGCGGCGGGAACGGCCCGAACCCCGCGAAGGGCGAAACCTGCGGCCCGGTGTCGGATCGGCCCGAGCCGAGGTCGCCGCGCGGCGGCGTCAGCGGGCCGGTGCCGAAGCCCGGCGCGGCGGGCTCGCGGCCCGCGTCGCCAGGCGGGCGCAGGTTCGGGTCGGTGTAGGCGGCCGAGGAGGCCGTGGCCGGCCGCGGATCCGACAGCGGCTCCCGGAAGCTCTCGCGCAGTTCCTCGAGCGACGGCCGGGGGCTGGTGATCGGGCCGCCGGTCCGGCGCAGGTCACGGGTGGGGTCCGTGTCCGCCGGGGTGCCGAACTCGGCACGCGGCGCCGGGTCCTGGTCGCGGGCCCCGCCGTACTCGCTGCGCGGGCCCGTGTCCCGGTCACGCGTGCCACCGGCCATGAACGCGTCGAAGCGCTTCTGCTCCTCGTCGTCCTCGTCGGCCGGGGTCGCGGGTACGGCCGGCTCGAGCCAGCCGCGCACCGGCTCCTTGGTGGTGGTCTCCGAGTCGGACGCGGCACCGGCGGTGGCGGAAGAGGAGGGCGTGGGAAACGGCGGGACCCCGGGGCCGAAGGCGCCCAGCGAGCCGGGCGTGTAGGCGTCGTCGCGCCGCTTGTCGGTCAGGAAGCCCAGGCCGAGCGGATCGTTCTTGTCGGGCTTGGGCAGCGAGTCCGCGAACGCGCCGACGCTCCGGCCGCCGAGCGGCGAGGTGGTCTGGTCGGCAGGGTCGGCGGCGTCGCCGGGTCGGGACGGCCCCGCGTCGGCCGTGCCGTACGCCGTGTCGTCCTTGTCCGAGGCGGCGGCCGCGGGACCGGCGAAGGTGAACGAGCCGAGGCTGAAGGGGCCGGTGAAGGTACTGGTGGGCTCGTCCGGGTCGGCCTTGCCGGTCTCCTCGCGGGACGTGTCGCCGGGCTCGGCGGCGGGGCCGGCCGGTTCGGTGGCGGACGGGCCGGCAGGGCGCGTGTCGGCGGCGTTTTCCTCGGCCCGGCTCGCGGGCGTCGCCGACGCGGCGGAACCGACAGACCCGGAACGCTCCGATTTGACGGGCTTGGTGGTGAACGCGTTACCGATTTCCGCCGTATCGGAGATAGTGGCATCACCCGATTCCGCGACCGGCGAAGGATCGAAGCGCCCCTGGGTCACGGCCCGGAACAACGGCGGCCGGGGCGCGGGATCGGCCGATGCCGCCAACCAGGGGTCCTTTGGGTACGGCGAGACCGCGGTGTCGGAGGCGATGTCGAGTTCGGTGGGGGCGTCCTCGCGCTCCTTGATCGCGTCGAGCCACGCAAGCTGCTCCTCGAGCGAGTGCGGATCGTCGCGGTTCTGCCGTGCCACCTGGTCTCCCCCTCGGAGTGGCTTAAGGGGTTGCAAACAGAAAGAAGATTAGCGCCCCGCATTCCGCGCAATGCGGCCAACTATACAGATCGCAAGAGCGTTACCTTGGAAGTCATGCACGCCATCGTTATTACGCAGCCGGGCGGGCCGGAGGTCCTGAGCTGGCAGGAGGTTCCGGACCCGGTTCCGGGGCCCGGTGAGGTTTTGATCGACATCGTCGCCTCGGCGGTGAATCGGGCGGATGTGCTCCAGCGTCAGGGTTTGTACAATCCTCCGCCCGGTGCGACCCAAGTGCCCGGCCTGGAGTGCTCGGGCGTCATCGCCGCCGTGGGCGAGGGCGTCGACGGGCTGCGGGTCGGTGACGAGGTGTGCGCCCTGCTCGCCGGTGGTGGGTACGCCGAGAAGGTCGTGGTGCCCTGGCAGCAGGTGATGCCGGTGCCGAAGGGGGTGCCGCTGGTCGAGGCGGCGGCGCTGCCCGAGGTGACGTGCACGGTGTGGTCGATGGTGTTCATGGCGGCCCGGCTGCGGCGCGGCGAGACGCTGCTGGTGCACGGGGGCGCGAGCGGCATCGGCACGATGGCGATCCAGCTCGCGAAGGCGTTCGGTGCGCATACCGTGGTAACGGTGGGGTCGGCCGAGAAGGCGGAGCGCTGCCTCGCCCTCGGCGCCGACGAGGTGATCAACTACCGCGAGGAGGACTTCGCGGAGAAGGTGAAGGCCGATGTCATCCTCGACATCATCGGCGGGAAGTACCTCCCCCGGAACGTCGACGCGCTGAACATCGGAGGACGCCTGATCATCATCGGCCTGCAGGGCGGTACGCGCGGCGAGCTGCACATCGGCAAGCTCCTCACCAAGCGAGCCTCGATCCACGCCGCCGGGCTGCGTGGCCGGCCGGTGGAGGAGAAGGGCGCGATCGTGCGCAGCGTGGTGGAGAACGTCTGGCCACTCGTCGAGAGCGGGGCGGTACAGCCGGTAATCTACGCACGGGTGCCGATCGACCAGGCCGCGTGGGCGCACCAGATGCTGGAGTCGGGGGGTCACGTAGGCAAAATCTTGTTGGCCCGGTGAGCTAGGTTGAATGCCATGAGTGCTGAGGAGAGCACCCCTCAGATTGTGGTCGTCGGTCCGGATGGCATGACGGTTGAGGGGGACAAGAACGAACGTGAGGAAAGGTCGGTAACCGACCTCGTCGAGCAGCCCGCCAAGGTCATGCGCATCGGCAGCATGATCCGGCAGCTTCTCGAGGAGGTGCGGGCCGCGCCTCTGGACGAGGCCAGCCGCAAGCGGCTCAAGGAGATTCACCAGGCTTCGATCAAGGAGCTGGAGGAGGGCCTCGCCCCCGAACTGGTGGACGAGCTGGAACGGCTGTCGCTGCCGTTCGCGGAGGAGACCGGCGAGCCGCCGAGCGAGGCCGAGCTGCGGGTGGCCCACGCGCAGCTCGTCGGGTGGCTGGAGGGGCTGTTCCACGGCATCCAGACGACGCTGTTCGCCCAGCAGATGGCCGCCCGGGCGCAGCTCGAGCAGATGCGCCGGGCCCTCCCGCAGGGCCTGTCCGTGCAGCGCGGGGAGGACCACCAGCAGAACCCTCGCGCCTCCGGCCCCTACCTCTGACCGTGCCCCTGCCCGGCCGCCGGGCAGGCGCTCTGGCCGGAGAGGTCCACCAGAGCGGACGCGTACGGCGCGTGCCGCCACGGCCCGTGTGCGAGGTCGCCCGGTTCGATCCGTCGGTCGGCGGGGGTGCCACAAGGACGGCCGAGCGGCCGCATGGCCCGCGCTCATGCGGACCGCAGGCGCGGCACCCCGCCGACGCCTGCATCCAGGGCGGCGCGACGTACCCTGATCTCCGGCCGGGAAGCCCGGCCCCACCGGCGGACACCCCGCCCACCCCCCAATCCCCCGCTCCGGTGACGCGGACCCCGTGGACGCGTGACGGTCACCGCCCTACCCGCACACGCTGGTTGCGGGCAGCACCCTCCGGCCGGGCAAACCCCAACCCGGCCCCACCTCGTCATCCCCGTTCCCGCCCGGCCACCGTTCGCCCTCGACCGGGCTCCCTCGGCACCGCCTCACATCGCGTCACCCTGCGCACCGCTCTGCCGTTCGCGCATCGCAACCCCGGCCTTCGCCGACGCTCGCACCGGCTTCCGCGTACGGCTCCGCACTCCGCAGGGCCCTCCCACGCGCCCGCACGTGATCGCCGCAGGCCTTCGGCGCCGCAGGCGGGCCGGAACGCCCGCCCGATGCGACTGGTGATCACCGGTGGCCGACGTGCTTGTCCCGTGTACGCGGAACTCGGCCCCGCTCCGCGCCACCGGCCGCGATCGCCGGTGCCTCAGGCGTAGCGGGTGGGCGGGAAGTACTGCTCGAGGATCCGGGCGACGCCGTCGTCGTTGTTGCTGGCGGTGACGTGGTCGACGACGGCGAGGACGTCGGGGTGGGCGTTGGCGACGGCGTAGGAGGTGCCGGCCCAGACGAGCATGGGCAGGTCGTTGGGCATGTCGCCGAAGGCGACGACCTCGTCGGGGCCGATGCCGTGTTCGGCGGCGAGGGTGGCGAGGGCGGAGGCCTTGGTGACGCCGTAAGCGCTCATCTCGATCAGGGGGCGGCCGCTGGAGTGCGTGGGGGTGACGAGGTCGCCGACGATGCCCGCCACGCACGTGTACAGGTGGTCGGGGTCCATGCTCTCGTGCAGGGCGAGCAGCTTGGCGCAGGGCCGCGAGGTGAGCGTGGAGGTGGCCACGCGCAGGCCGAGCCGGGTGGAGCCGTCCGAGCCGGTGGCGTACTTCGCGTCCCATCCGCTGATGCGGAACTCGGACTCGTGGGCGAACCCGCCCTCGTACTCGACCGAGAAGGCGAGGCCGGGGATGTTGGCGCGGAGCCGGTGCACGACCTCCCGCAGCACCGGCGCCTCGATCAGCCAGGACTCCACGATGCGCTGGGTGTGCAGGTCGTAGACGAGCGCGCCGTTGGCGCAGATCGCCAGGCCACGGTGGTTCACCGCGGCGGCCACGGCGTCCATCCACCGCGGCGGCCGTCCGGTGACGAAGACGAGGATCGCGCCCGCCTTCTCCACGCCGGCGAAGGCGGCGAGCGTGCGGGGCGACACGGTGCCGTCCGATCGGAGCGCGGTGCCGTCCAGATCGGTGGCGACGAGTCGAGGAGTGCCCATTGCACGTTCCAGTCTGCCCTCTTAACGGTAAACGTCCAGTTTTGCACGATCAGCTACGTAGATCCCGACCTCTGGTACGGCGAGCCGGGCGCGGCACCTGCGCCCGAGGACCCGGCACGCCGGGATCGACGACAGGGCACGGGCACCCCGATGCGAGCGGAGAGAGCCGGCGACATGGGCCGTGCCGGGCGGCACTCCTGCGCCTCTGCGCGAACAGCGCGGAGATCGGCGCGGGCCGACACCTCGGCGCGACACTGCGGACCGCGTCCGGTGCCGCTTCGTCGATCTCCACGCGGCAGGAGAAGCCCGGTGGCACGTGCTGCTCGGCGAGGCGAGGGTCTCCCCGGTCATCGGTCGACCGTCCCAGGGCTGCGACCCCTGGCGTGACGAGGGCGGAGTTCGCTTTTCGGGCTCACCGCGGGCTCGCCGGACCGAAGGTGATCAACGTCACGACCGTTGGCGTGGCGCGGCGATCCGCGGCCGGTCCTCGCCGAGGGCGCGGCGAGCCGCGACCGGGCCGGCGACCTGGGGCGGGGTGGTGTAGATCCCGCGCCAGCGGGCACGAGTACGGTCGTGTCGCGTATGTCTGCCCGGCTCAGCGGAACCGGATCAGTACAACGAAATCTTCGCCTGCGGGAACACGAGGCCCGCGGATGGTGTTAGATGGAGTGGAAGTTGTATTGGCTGTTCCCGATGTGTCAAACCAGCTTGACTGTCTGAGCCACCCGGGAAGCTGTGCGACATCACGGGGTTCGCGAAGTGTGAATCCCAAGGTTTTTTGCTGTTAGGAGAGCTTTAATGGCTCAGGGTACCGTCAAGTGGTTCAACTCGGAGAAGGGCTACGGCTTCATCGCGCCGGACGGCGGGGCTCCGGACGTCTTCGTCCACTTCTCCGAGATCGTCGGTAGCGGCTATCGCAGCCTTGAGGACGGCCAGCGGGTCGAGTTCGAGGTTACGCAGGGCCACAAGGGTCCGCAGGCGTCGCAGGTTCGCAGCCTCTGACCACAGACATCCGACGAAGGCGGGGCTCGCCTGGCGCGCCCCGCCTTTCGCATTCCCGAAAACCAATCGCCGGGAACGGCGACCGGCCGATTTTCCATGGCCACGCCACGCGGCGTCCGGGTATTCCAGGCCCGGCGTATTTCCCGGTGACCGCGAAAACGTGGGGCACGCCACCGGGCGGCCCCACGATCGCGTTCGCCGGATTTCCCCGCGCGGCTCAGGACCTCTTCGCCGGGCGGATGGGCTCGAGGACGTCCAGACCGAGGTACGGCCGGAGCGCCTTGGGGACCACCACGGAGCCGTCGGCCTGCTGGTGGTTCTCCAGGATCGCGATGATCCACCGGGTGGTGGCGAGCGTGCCGTTCAGCGTGGCGACGTACTGCGGCTTGCCGTTCTCGTCGCGGTACCGGACCTTGAGCCGCCGCGCCTGGAACGTGGTGCAGTTCGAGGTCGAGGTGACCTCGCGGTAGCGGCCCTGGCTCGGCAGCCACGCCTCGGTGTCGTACTTGCGCGCCGCCGACGAACCGAGGTCGCCGGCCGCCACGTCGATGACCCGGTACGGCACCTCGACCTTGGCGAGCATCTCCTTCTCCCAGTTGAGGAAGCGCAGATGCTCCTCCGCGGCCTGCTCGGGCAGGCAGTACGAGAACATCTCGACCTTGTCGAACTGGTGCACGCGCAGGATGCCGCGGGTGTCCTTGCCGTACGACCCGGCCTCGCGCCGGTAGCACGACGACCAGCCGGCGTACCGTAGCGGCAGCGACTTGGGGTCGAGGATCTCGTCGGAGTGGTACGCCGCGAGGGGCACCTCCGAGGTGCCGACGAGGTACAGGTCGTCGGCCTCGATCCGGTACACCTCCTGGGCGTGCGCGCCGAGGAAGCCGGTGCCGGCCATCGCCTCGGGCTTCACCAGCGTGGGCGTGATCATCGGCGTGAAGCCGTTCTCGATCGCCTGCTGCATCGCCAGGTTGAGCAGGGCGAGCTGCAGCCGGGCGCCGACGCCGGTGAGGAAGTAGAACCGGGCGCCGGACACCTTCGCGCCACGCTCGATGTCGATCGCGCCGAGCATCTCGCCGAGCTCGATGTGGTCGCGGGGCTCGAAGTCGAACTTCGGCCGCTCCCCGACCTCCTCGAGGACGACGTAGTCCTCCTCCCCGCCGACCGGCGCGCCCTCCTCGACGATGTTCGGCACCGTCATGAGCAGCTCGTCGAACTTCGCGGCGAGCTCCGCGGCCTCGGCCTCGGCGGCCTTGACCTGGGCGGCGAGCTCCTTGGCCCGCGCGAGCAGCGCCTCGCGTTCCTCCCCGGAGGCTTTCGACACCGACTTGCCGACGCTCTTCTGTTCCGCGCGCAGCGACTCGAACGAGCTCAGCGCACTGCGACGGCGGGCGTCCAGGTCGAGCAGCGTGTCGACGACCGAGTCGTCCTCGCCACGGGCACGCTGCGACGCCCGTAGCCGGTCCGGGTCCTCACGAAGGATACGCAGGTCGATCACACCAAAAGGCTACCTGCGTACGGTGGCGCCCCGCACCGCAATCGGCTCCTCACCCGCCACGCGGGACGGGGCGTTTCAGCCCGGAAAAGCGCGGGATGCGACGTACGGTCAGACCTGTCCGGCGCGCATGCGGCGGAGCCACTCGGCGGCCTCGGCGAACGCCTCGTCGGACGTGCCCGGCTTGATCTTCGGCTGGACCGCGTCGGCGCGCGGATAGCTGCCGAGGAACCTCACCTCGGCGCAGATCCGGTGCAGCCCGGCGAGCGCGTCGCCCACCCGCGCCTCGGCGATGTGGCCCTCGCAGTCGAAGTGGAAGAAGTACCGGCCGATGCCGTCGCGGGTCGGCCGCGACTCGATGCGGGTGAGGTTGATGCCGCGCACGGAGAACTCGTGCAGCATCTCCAGCAGCGCGCCCGGGTGGTCGTCCTTCAGGAAAGCGACCACCGAGGTGCGGTCGGCGCCGGTAGGCTCGGGCAGCGGCCCGGGCCGCTCCACCCGCACGAACCGGGTGACGGTGTCCTTGCGGTCACCGATGTTCTTCGCCACCTCGACCAGGCCGTACACCTCGGCCGCGATCGGGTCGGCGATCGCCGCGTCGAACGGCGAGCCGGGCTCGCTCACGTCCCGCGCGGCCCCGGCGGTCGAGGCGGCGGGGATCACCACGGCGTCGGGCAGCTCGCGGGCGAGGAAGTTGCGGCACTGCGTGATCGCGGCCGGGTGCGAGACGACGCGCTTGATGTCGCCCAGCTCCATGCCCTCGCGGGCGAGCAGGGAGAACTGCACCGGCAGCAGCAGCTCGCCGGTGATGAGCAGGTGCTCGCCCCAGGCGAACTCGTCGAGGGTCACGGTGATCGCGCCCTCCAGGGAGTTCTCCAGGGGGACGACGGCGGCCTCGGCCTCGCCGGAGCGGACCGCCTCCATCGCCGCCGGGATGTTCACGCAGGGAAGGCCGCGTGCCTCGGGTGCCATCGCCCGGAGCGCGGCCTCGGAAAACGTGCCCTCCGGACCCAGGTACGCGTACGTGGGCTTGGGGGCGTCCTGCCCCTCGGGCACATCTGAGGACCGGGATCGCTCCCGGGACGGCACGTTCGACATGTGGTCTAGGGTATCCATCCGCGTGACCGCATATCGTGGCTTCCCCGGTCTTTCCCGACCTGTTACCGCTCCGCGGTGCGCCGTCTGACCTGCAGCAACGTCCGCAGGCGGCGGTGCCGTGCGCGGCGGTGGGCACCGTGGGAGGCCGTGCCGGAGGGGGATTCGGACGCCGGGCCGGACCCGTAATCGGCCACCGGATCCGAGGGGTCGGACGCCGAGGCGGACGCCGCCGCGGACACCGTGCCGGACACCGTGCCGGACACTGTGTCGGATGCGGCTTCGGGCACCGCCTCGGAGACGGCGCCGGGGCGGGCGTGGGGAACGGGGTCGGGCGTGGCGTCCTGCGCAGGCGTGGGCGCGGGGGCGGACAGGACGTCGGGGCGGGGTTCCGGCACCGGCGCCGCCGGGGCGGTCGGCGTCTCGGCCGGGCCGTCCGGCGCGCCGGGCGGCACCCCGGTGGCCGCCGCGCCGCCGGGTGACGCGTTCCGCGTGGCGTCCGCCGGTTCGCCCGGCGGCTCGCTCGCCAGGATGTCGCCCGCGTACGCCGGGGAGCGCGAACCCTCGGGCGCCTCGTCGGACCGGCGGTCGGAGGCCCGGTGCGCGCCGCCGTACCGGGCGGTGCCGGAGGACGGGCGCGACGAGGCCCGCAGGCCGCGCCGCGCCTCCGCGGGCTCCACCTCGGGGCCCTGGCCGAGCCGGGCGGCGCGCACCACCCGCTCCTCCTCGGGGGAGAGCGGCTCGACGCCCCGGCCGCCGCGCACCGGCCGCACGTACGTCCGCGTCTCGGCGCGGCCGTTCAGCGCGGTGAGCACGAGCCCGTCGCCCATGCTGTTGAGGAAGGCGGCGGAGAACGACCGCCGCCCGGTCTCCTGCGGCGCGTCGTACCGGTAGACGGCGACGTCCCGGATCGCCCTGCCGTCGATGCCGCCGGCGCCGATCACGGCCTGCCGGGTGAGCAGGTCCCGGCAGTCGTCGACCGCGCGCCGCGCCCGCCGCAGCGCGAGGATCGCGAGCACCGTGCCGGTGACGCCGAAGAACGTCGCGACCGCCGATACGATCTCGGTGAGCGTCATGTGACGCAGCGTAACCCCGATCCTCAGGGTCCCGCAGCGGAATCGGCCGCGGGCACCGGCGGCGTTCGCCGCAGGCGATGGCCGAGCAGCCACACCAGGACCACGGCGCCGATGCCGAACGCGTCCTGCACGATCCGGCCCACCACCGGGCTGAGCACGGGGATCTCCGCGGCCCGCAGCGACACCCCCCACCAGGGAATGGTGAGCACGTAGTAGAGCCAGATCCCGGCGGCGAGCCACAGCCGTGCCGGGTCGCGCCCGGTGGCGACGACCGCGCCGAGCACGACGACGATCCAGGCGAGGTGGTGGATCCAGGCGACCGGGGAGAGCAGTACGGCCATGAGCCCGGTGAGCGCGATCGCGGTCATCGGGTCGCCGTCGCGGAAGGCCCGGCGCGCGAAGCGGAAGCCGTACCAGGCGACGACCGCGACGAGGGCGAGCCAGATCGCGCTGGTGACCGCGTCGGGCAGGTAGATGCGCAGCAGCATGCCGCGGATCGACTGGTTCGTGGTGGCCGCGTTCGCGCCGACCCGGTCGGAGTCGAGCAGCGCGGAGAACCAGAAGTCGGCGGCGTCCTGCGGGATCACCGCGAACGGGGCGAGGGTGAGCAGCGCGGCGGTGAAGCACGCTATGAAGAAGGTCTGCCGCTGCTCGCGCGAGCCGTCCCGGCCGAACCCGGTGATGAGCAGGTAGATGAGGAAGACGCCGGGGGTGAGCTTGACCGCGGTGGCGAGGCCGATCAGCATGCCGCGCGGCCACCACGGCCGCCGCGCACTCAGGTCGACCAGGCAGAGCATGACGAGCAGGATGTCGATCTGGCCGAACCGGACCTGGTCGCGGATCGGCATGAGGTAGGTGCACGCGGCGGTGAGCAGGCCGAACGCCAGCGGCGCCCACGGCCCGGCGAACCGCCCGTCCGGGCCCTCCAGGGCGGCGCGGAACGCGTGCCGTACCGTGACGGCGAGGGCGACGAAGATGCCCGCGGTCCACACCCACTGCGCGACCGGCCAGGACATCCAGGCGAGCGGGATGGCGAGCAGCACCGCGATCGGCGGATAGGTGAACGGCAGCAGCTGCGGGGCGGGCGTGACGAAGTCGTACACCGGCATGCCCTGCAGCACGCTCTGCGCGCCGGTGCGGTAGACCTCCAGGTCCACCAGGCGCTGGTCGTCCGGGTTGGTCAGCCAGTACGCCACCACGGGCGCCGCCGCCACGACGATGATCAACCAGGCCAGCACCCGGCCCCAGACGGGTTTCCTGATCGCGGAGAGCGTGCCAGTCGTCACGACCCGGCAGGCTACCGCGATGTACGGCAGACTGGGTGGCCCACGAGGGGACAGCCGCCGAGCAGCACATTCCACCGCGAAACGGGGCGATCAGATGGGGGCAGCGAATCCGTGTCCGGCCGACGGCGTGCCGGTACCGCCGACCGGAGGGCGACGCCGCCCGCGGGCGACCGCCGCGCACTCCGCCATCCCCACCCCGCGACCGGCCGCTCGGGGGCCGCACCGTACGCATGCTCGGACGTGGCGCGGACTCCCCGCGGCGGCGACGGTCGCCGCCCTCGTCGCGTTGATCGCGCTCGTCGTGGGCGGCCCCGCCGCCGCGGCCGAGGCGGCGGCGAGCAGGGGGTCGAGCAGGGGGTACGGCACGGCCGGCGCGGTGACCGCCGACGCGGCCGGCGTCCCGAGGGGGCGGGTGGTGCTCATCGGGGTGCCCGGGCTGGAGTGGGCGGACCTGGAGGAGGGGGAGACCCCGAACCTGCGGCGGCTGGCCGGCCGGGGCGGGGCGGCGTCGCTCTCCACCCGGGCGATCCCGCCGCCGGACCGCGGCATCACCTGCGACGCCGCCGGATGGCTCACCGTCTCGGCGGGCCAGCGCGCCGGGACGCCGGGCGACGGGTGCGTGCGTCCCACGGCGCCGGCCCGCGGCGCGGACGGGTCGGCGCAGGTGCCCGGCTGGGCCGGGTACGACGCGTTCAACGCGGCGAGCGCGTACCGGGCGCGGATCGGGCTGCTCGGCCAGACGGTGCGGGACGCCGGTGGCCGGGTGGCGGCCGCCGGCCCGGGTGCGGCGCTCGCCGCCGCCGACCGGTCCGGGCGGGTGCCCGCGTACGCCGACGCCGTCGACGCGCTCGGCGATCTCGCGGCGTACCACCTGGTCGTGGTCGAGATCGCCGACCTCGCCCGGGCGGCCTCGGCCGGGCCGCCGTCGGCGGAGGCGCGGCGGCTCGCGGCGGCCGCCGCCGACGCGCGGATCGGCCAGGTGCTGCGGCGCGTCCCGGACGGCACGACCGTGCTCGTCGCCGGGATCTCCGACGTCACCGACGCGCCCCGGCTGCACGTGGCGATCGCGGCCGGACCGGCGGCCCCGGGCGGCGCGCCGTACCCGCGCGGGTTCCTCACCGCCGCGTCGACCCGCCAGGACGCCCTCGTCACGATCACCGACCTCACCGCGACCGTGCTCACCGCGCTCGGCCTCGAGACGGTGCCCGGCATGGTGGGCCGGGCCTGGACGCCGGGCGGCGCGGCGCCGGAGCCGGTGCTCGCCACCGTCGCCGAGCTCGCCGACGCCGACGTCGCCGGTCAGGTGCTGCGGCGGGTGCGGGCGCCGTTCTTCAGCCTGTTCGTCGCGGTGCAGCTGGTCTTCTACGGCGCCGCCGCGGTCGCGGTGCGCAGGCGGCCGGGCGGCCGGGCGCTCGCGGCCACCCGGGTGGTGGCGGTGGTGAGCGGCGCGGTCGCGGTGTCCACGTTCCTCGCCCAGCTCGTGCCGTGGTGGGGCATGCCGTACCCGATGACCGCGCTGATCGTCACGATCCTCGGCTTCGCCGGGCTGATCGCCGCGGTCGCGCTCGCCGGGCCGTGGCGGCGGCACGTGCTCGGGCCGCTCACCGTGGTCGCCGCCGTGACCTCGCTGGCGCTGCTCGCGGACGTGATGACCGGCTCCCGGCTCCAGGTGAACGCGGTCACCGGGTACGAGCCGGTGACCGGCGGGCGGTTCTACGGGTTCAGCAACATCGCCTTCGCGGTGTACGCCACGGGGACGATCCTCGCCCTCGCCGGGGTGGCGGGCGCGCTGCTCGCGCGGGGGCGGCGCCGCCTCGCGGTGGCGGTCTGCCTCGGGTACGGCGCGCTCGCGATCGCCGCGGACGGCTGGCCCGGGTGGGGGGCCGACTTCGGGGGCGTGCCCGCGTTCACCCTCGGGTTCGCGATCTTCATGATCATGCTCACCGGCCGCCGCCTCTCCCCGGCGCGGCTCGCGATCGGCGCGGCCGCGGGCGGCGTGCTGATCACGGCGATCGCGGTGGCGGACTGGCTGCGCCCGGCGGAGCGGCGCACCCACCTCGGCGCGTTCGTGCAGCAGGTGCTCGACGGCGAGGCGTTGGCCGTGGTGGGCCGCAAGTTCGGCGCGATGGTCGGCACGCTGGGGAACCTGCCGCTCACCGCGCTCGCGATCGCCGCGCTCGCGTTCCTCTACCTCGTGCTCGCCCGGCCCTCCCGGTGGGGCGCGTCCGCGCTCAGCCGGGCGTTCGAGCAGGCGCCCACGCTCCGCCCGGGGCTGTTCGGCGTGCTCACCTGCGCGCTCGTCGGCTTCGTGAGCAACGACTCGGGGGTGGCGATCCCGGCGATGGCGCTCACCGTGGCCGTGCCGCTCACCCTCGCCGCGTGCGTGCACGCGATCCGGCACGCCACGCCCACCCCGCAAGCGCCACCGTCAGCGCCAGCAGAATCCACGGCACCACGGTCGCCCTGACCCCGGTGACGAGCCACTCCAGGTCCTCCGGCCGCCCGGCCTGCCGCGCGGGCAGGTAGCCGAGGGAGAGCACGGCGAGCCGGGCCACCGCGAAGCCGTCGAGGGCGGTCGCGGGCACCATGGCGAGCAGCGCGAACAGCAGCCCGTCGTACCACGGCAGCGCGTACGGCGCGGCGACCAGCCAGGCCGCGACGACCACGGCCGCGGCCCCCGGCGCGGGATCGCCGCCGGTTCCGGTGAGCCGGTACGGCTCGCGCAGCGCCCGGGCGAGCAGCACGGCGAGCAGCACGAGCAGGGCGAGCGAGCCCGCCCGGATCCACGACCGGTAGCCGCCCGGCCCGAACAGGGCCTGCAGCCAGCCCTTCACCAGCGCCCACGGCGTGGCGAGTGAGACCATCTCGGTGGCCCGGGAGACCTGGTCGAGCACGTACGGCCCGGCGAGCAGGTAGCCGGCCCCGGCGACGGCGACCGCCACGCCCGCGACCACCGCGAGCCTGCCCACCCGCCACGGCCCGCCCTGGCCTGCCCTGGCCTGCCCTGGCCTGGGCTCCCCTGTGCCGGCCGGTTCGTCCACCCGCCCACCGCCCGCCGGGGCCGTCTCGGCCGCCGGCACGGCCGCGGCGCCGCCCGCCTCCCGGCCCCGCGGCCCGATCGGCGCGGCCACCCGGTCGCCGGTCCCGGCGGTCGCGGGGTCGCGCCGCCACGGCCGCAGCGCCCAGGCGGGGCCGAGCGCGGCGAGCCCGGCGTTGACCTTCACCGCGACGCCGAGGCCGAGCAGCGCGCCCGCCCCGGCGAGCCGGTACGGCGAGGCGGCCGGCCAGGCCGGTCCCCCGGCGACGAGGGCGGCGACCATGCAGGCGACCGCGAGCGTGTCCACGTGCATGCCCGCGGCGAGGTGGTAGATCACGAGCGGGTTCGCCGCCCACAGCAGGGCCGCCCGGGCCCGGCCGGCCGGGGCGGCGTACCGGTGGAGCAGCACCGCCACGGCGACGAACGCCGCCGCGTTCACCAGTTCCATGGCGAACACGGTGAGCCGTACCGAGGTGCCGCCGATCAGGCTCGCCGCGAACTGCACCGCGGTGGCCGCCGGGCCGTACACGCTCGGCGTGTCCCGCCACTCCTCCACGGCGGCCGCCACCGGGTCGGCGGGCAGGCCGGCGGGCGTGGCCTGGTACGGGTCGAGGCCGAGCGCGGCGATGCGGCCGTAGGCGGCGTAGTTGAGATGGTCGGCCGAGCCGGACGGCGGCAGGAACGCGAGGACGACCGCGGCGAGACAGCCCGCGAGCAGCAGCCGCCGGGGGTCGGGGGACCAGCCGCGGGCGAGCGCCGCGAGCCCGGCGGCGAGGCCCAGCGCGCCGAAGACGAGCGCGGCCGCGCCGAGCGCGATGGCCAGGTGCGGGCCCGGGCCGAGGCCGAGCGAGTACGGCGGCTGCCCGGGCGTCCCGGCGAGGTGCGGCACCATCGCGGACGGGCCGAGCAGGCCGATGAGGATCGTGAGCGCGATGCCTGCGGTCAGGCCGGTGACCGCCAGGTACGGCAGCGCGCGGGTGCGCATCGGCGTCAGCGGCGACCGCCGCGCAGCTTCGCGAGCTGTGCCGCGATCACCGGCTCGCGGGCGGCGAGCGCGAGGGCGACGTCGCGGAACTGCCTGGCCCGGTGCAGCTGCGACCGCCAGTCGTTGCCGGTGGCCCGGTGGGCCATGTCGACCTCGACCTCGACCACCCGGTACCCCCTGCGGATCAGGTCGATGGTGAGCCCGGTCTCCACCCCGAACCCGTGGGCGAGCGGGCGCGCCGCCTCGAACGCGGCCCGGGTGAGGCAGCGCTGGCCGTTGAGCGGCTGGGTCGCCTCGAACCCGACGGCCCGCTTGATGCCCTCGTAGGCGAGCTTCACCACGAAGCCGTGGCCGCCGCGGCGGACCCGGTTACGGAACACGGCGATGGTCATGTCCGCGGTGCCGGCCCGGACCGGCTCGATCAGCGGGGCCGCCTCGGCCGCGGTCTCGCCCAGGTCGGCGTCGAGGAACAGCAGGTGGCGCGGCTCGCCCTCGTCGAGCAGGGCCACCGCCTCGGCGCCGCTCTCCATCGCGGCGGCCTTGCCGCGGTTACGGCTGTGCCGTACCACGCGGGCGCCCGCCGCCTTGGCGATGCGGCCGGTCTGGTCGGTCGAGCCGTCGTCGACCACGACGACGAGGCCCACCCCCGGCAGGGCGCGGGCCGCGGTCACGGTCGCGCCGATGCGGGCGGCCTCGTTCTTCGCGGGAATGATCACCGCAGTGTCGTCCATGACGCCCTAGGCTAGTGCGCCGCCCGGCACCCCCGGGGCGTTCCGGCGCGGGCACGCCGCGGTCGCGGGCGGCGGCCGCAGGGCCGGTGGATCACGCCGCGGGCCGCGAGGACGTCCGGCGGCGGCGACGGGACGGACGGGACAACGTGTGAAAGCCGCGAATCACAGTCACATACGCGGCACAGCGGGGCGCTTGGGGATCTCTTTAACGCCTGCCCCGAATGAGAAAAATGATCGCAATTCAAGATCGATTACGGCCGCACCCAAAATCTCGCCAAAAGCGAACGGCGTGATCACTTCTGAAACGGCCGACAGAAAGCAGGCAAATCTTCTGATTTACGCAATTTTCACGGCGCTTTCCGCTCCGATCACCGTCGGTTCCCTCCCGCCGCCACACGGCGACCCCCTGGGCGGGCCGTGCCGTACCCCGGATAGGGGCCGAGGCCGTACGGCACGCGGGCCGGCACGACGTACGGCCGCGCCTGCCGGCGTCCGATCGGACAGCCCGGGCGCACCGCCCTCGGGCGCACGGCGGCACCCAGGGGCGCTCGGGCATGCGCCCGGTCGCGCATTCGCCCACGTCGGCGCGCTCCAGCGCCGTCACGCCCGCGGCCGCGGGCCGTGGCGACCCGGTCGCGCGCCTGCACGCACGTCACGGACCGGCCACCGCGCCGGATCGGCGGCGCGGCGCCACCGACGACGAGGAACGTTCCGGGTCGATGCGGCTACCCGGACTGCTCGGTGAGCAGCTCCGCGGGCACCTGGTCGTGTACGACGAACACCGAGTCGAGGCCCGTCACCTGCAGGATCTTGCGCACCGCCGGGCGCGGCGCGGCGACCTCGAGCCCGCCGCCGCGCTCCCGCAGCCGCTTGAGGGCGGACAGCAGCACGTTCATCCCGGTGGAGTCGCAGAACTCCACGCCGGACATGTCGATGACGACCCGCGAGGGACCGTCCTCCAGCAGGCGGGCGAACTCGGCCTGCAGACGCGGCGCCGTGTACAGGTCGATTTCACCGACGATGGTCATCACGGCGTTACCGGCCGTGACCCGAGTCGAGACTTTCAGCTCCACAGCGGGCACACTAGCGCCGTCCCGGCCTCCGGTCACGCTCTCTGCCGATTCCTGACCGAGTGAAGAGTCGTCCGCCCTTCGTTCCCGGATTTCGGTCACACGAAAACGGAGAGTACGCAAGTATTGACTCTCTGAGAGGCCGAGGTATCGGGGGCCAGGACTCATGACGATCGAACCGCCCGAGGATCCGCACCGCATCCTGCTGCGCCAGCGTCTTTCGGCGCTGCTGGCCCGGGCCGAGCGCGCCTCGCCGTGGCGCGGCCGGCTCGCCCCGCTGCGCGCGCTCGTCAACCGGGACGGCTACGTCCCGGTCCGCGCCCGGCTCACCGTCGAGGACCTCGACTTCCTCGCCTCCGCCCGGGAGGAGGTGCTGTCGCTGAGCGGCCTGCTGCTGCGCCTGCTCGACCTGCACCAGCCGCGCGACGCGGGCGGCATCACGAACAACGGCCCCCATCCGGTGCTGCGCTGCCGCAGTTGCATGTGGCGCTGGCCGTGCCCGACCTTCCGCGCCCTCTCCGACGCGATCCTCCAGCCCGCCGCCCACGCCGCCGGACCCGGCCACGCCGAGCCCGCGGGCGCGGCCCCCGGCGAGCCGACCGGCGCCCCGGCCGACGCCGCTCCCGCCGGCACGCTCCCGGCCGCCACGCCGCCACGCGACGAGCCCGTGGCCGACCGGCCCGTGGCGGCACGCGCCGAGTCCGGCCCGCCCGCCGAGCCCGTGCCACGGCCCGCGCCGCCCACCCGGCGCGTGCGCCCCGGGCCGTCCCCCGCGTCGTCCCCCGCGCCCGCCGCCGACGGCCCGCCCGCGGGCCGCGTCGCGCGCATGCCGTACCTCGCCCCCACCGGCCGCGGGCTGTGACGCTCCGTCGCCCACCCGGCACGCCGCGCCGTACGGCACGGCCCCGGGTCACCCCTCCATCGGCTCGTACCGGTACCCAACGCCCCAGACGGTGACGATCCGCCGCGGGGCGGTCGGGTCCTTCTCGATCTTTTCGCGGAGCCGCCGCACGTGCACGGTGACCGTCGAGGAGTCGCCGAACGACCAGCCCCACACCTGGTGGAGCAGCGCGGCCCGGCTGAACGCCTGGCGCGGGTTGCGCATGAGGTGGGTGAGCAGGTCGAACTCCCGCGTGGTGAGGGTCACCGCGGCGTCGCCGAGCCGTACGTCGCGGGCGCCGACGTCGACGACGAGGTCGCCGTCGCGCAGCACGCCGCCCGCCGCCCCGGACGCCACCGCCGTGCCGCGCGACCGGCGCAGCAGCGACCCCACCCGCAGGGCGAGCTCGCGCGGGCTGAACGGCTTGGTCACGTAGTCCTCGGCCCCGATCTCCACCGCCACGGCCCGGTCGAGGTCGTCGCCGGACACGGTGAGCATGATCACCGGCCCGGGCGAGGGCTCCCGCAGCGCCCGGCACATCTCCACCACCTCGGGCTGCGGGGTCCTGAGGTCGAGGATGACGAGGTCCGGCGGCTCGGCCGAGGCGCGCCGCAGCGCCTTGGCCGCGTCGCGCACCCACTCCACCCGGTGCCCGTCGCGTTCCAGGTAGCGCACGATCACCTCGGCGATCGTGGGGTCGTGCTCCACCACGAGGATGCGGGACGGCGGGCTCCCCCCGGTCATGGTCGCCTCCCCGCCCCCGGCCTTGTCGCGCACGCCGGCGAACCGGTACGGCTCGCCCGCCCGGTCATCCCACGCAGCGGGCCGCCATGCCCACCCCCGGCGATGCGCGAACACCGCGATTCGCCACAAAGTGCCGCCCGGTTCGCGTCCATGCACACAAGGTACTGAGCGGACACGACCTCCGGGTCCGCCGCGACCACAGCCGGTCACCGCGGCCCGGCCGTACCGGACGAGACGGCACCGGCCGCGCGGGCTCATCGGCCCCGGCGGCGCGGCGGGCGGGGGAGGAAGCCGCTGGTGCGCGCCACGTACGCGGCGTACTCGGGGCCGCGCGAGCGGGCCATGCGGCGCTCGAGCAGGGCCTTGCCGGTGCGGTTGACGAGCATGTGGGTCATGAGGATCGGGCCGACGACCGTGGGCAGGCCGCTCCAGTGGGAGCAGGCGAGCAGGAACATGCCCCACCAGACCGTGGCGTCGCCGAAGTAGTTGGGGTGCCGGGTCCACGCCCACAGGCCGCGGTCGAGCACCTTGCCGTGGTTCGCCGGGTCGGCCCTGAACCGGGCGAGCTGGTGGTCGCCGACCGCCTCGAACAGGAAGCCGACCGTCCACACCGCCACCGCGAGCACGGTGACGAGGCCGAGCGGCACGTCCTGGTACATCGACACCTGCACCGGCAGCGAGACCACCCACATGGTCCGGCCCTGCGGCCAGTAGATCGTGCGGAGCGTGAACGGCACCACCGGGCCGGTGCACCGGCGCAGCAGCGCGGCGTAGCGGGGGTCCTCGCCGTGGCCCCGGGCGCGCCGGTGGATGTGCCCGGCGAGGCGCAGTCCCCAGACGGCGGTGAGGGCGAGCACGAGGACCCGGCGCGCGGTCAGCCCCTCCCCCTGCAGGCCGGAGAGGAGGAAGCTCACCGCGGCGATGATCACGAAGCCGAGGCCCCAGACCGTGTCGATCACGCTGTGCCGGCCCAGCCGCAGCGCCGCGGCGAGGGTGGCGAGCATGGTGGCCGCCACCACGACGGCCGTCACCGCCAGGTTGACCAGCAGCGGGACGAGGCTCACGGCCGGGACGCCTCCTCGGCCCGCCCGGTGGCGAGCTCCTCGGCGAGGTCGAGGAACGCCTCGCGGGCCGTGCCGTACCCGCGGCCGGGGGCGCTCCGGCTGCGGTCGAGCAGCTCCCCCAGCCGGTCGGGGGCGAGCGGGCCGTAGGGCAGCGGCACGGTCGCGTGCTCGAGCACGCTCACCGCGCGCAGGCCGCCGCCCGCGGCGACGAGCACCTCGCCGTTGAGCGTGCAGCCCGGGTCGCACAGCGCGGCGACCACCGGGGCGACCGCGGCCGGGTCGAGCAGCGGCCGGTACCGCTCGTCGATCGCCGCGTCGGTGAGCTGGGTGACCGCGTACGGCAGCAGCACGTTGGCGAACACCCCGTGCCGGGCGCCCTCGGCCGCGATCGACCGGCCGAGCGCGATGATGCCGCCCTTGCTCGCCGCGTACGCCGACAGGCCGACCTCGCCGTGCAGGCCGCCGGTGCTCGCCACGAGCACGATCCGCCCGTGCCCGGCCTTGCGCATCTCGGCGGCGCAGGCCGCGGCGACCTGGGCGGTGCCGAGCAGGTTGGTGCGGATCACCGTGGCGAAGTCCTCGGGGGAGACCTTGTGGAACATGCCGGGGCCGCCGATCGCGGCGCTGGTCACGCAGCCGTCGATGCGGCCCCAGGTGCCGAGGGCGAGCTCGACGATGCGCCGCGCGGTGGCCGGGTCGGTCACGTCGCCGTGCTCGGCGACCGCCTCGCCGCCGTTCGCGCGGATCTCGGCGACCACGTGGTCGGCCGGGCCGAGCCCGGCGTCGTCCACCACGCGGTTGCGGTTGTTCACCACCACCCGGGCGCCGCGGGCGGCGAGCTCGAGGGCGAACGCCCGGCCGAGGCCGCGTCCGCCGCCGGTCACCACGATCACCCGGCCGTCGAGGCTTTTCATGCCGGCACCCTTTCCAGTACCACGGCCACGCCGAGCCCGGCCGCGCCGCTCACCGCGGCCACGCCGTACCGGCCCTCGCGGCGCTCCAGCTCGTCCACGCAGCCGCCGACCATGATCGCGCCGGTGGCGCCGAAGGCGTGGCCCATCGCGATCGTGCCGCCGTTCGGGTTGAGCCGGTCCGGGCCGGCGTCGAGGTCGCGGCGGAAGGTCAGGCAGAGCGCGGCGAACGCCTCGGCGAACTCGAACACGTCGATGTCGGCGGGGGTGAGCCCGGCCCGCGCGATCGCCCGCTCCACCGCCGCCTGGCCCGCGGTGAGCATGAGCACCGGGTCGACCGCGGCGGTCGCGCAGGCCACCACGCGGGCCCGCGGGCGGAGCCCGGCGGCCTCGGCGGCCGCGGCGTCGCCGAGCAGCAGCAGCGCGGCCCCGTCCGCGAGCGACGGGGAGGTGCCCACGGTGTGCAGGTGCTCGATGCGCCCGGCCTCCGGGTGGGCGGCGAGCGCGATCGCGTCCTGGCCCTGCGCGCCGAGCTCGGCGAACGCGGGCGGCAGTGCGGCGAGGCCCTCCGCGGTGGTGTCCGGGCGGACCAGCTCGTCCCGGTCGAAGAGCGTGCCGTCGGGCAGCTCGACCGGCACCACCGAGCCGGCGTACGCGCCGCGCTCCCAGGCCTCGGCCGCCTTGCGCTGGGTCTCCACGCCGTACGCGTCGAGCTGCTCGCGCGTGTAGCCCTCCAGCGTGGCGTTGAGGTCGGCGGCGATGCCCATGTGCACCGAGCCGACCTGCCGGATCACCTCGGCGTCCGTCCACAGCGGCGCCCGGTCGGCGAACATCGGCACCCGGGACACGCTCTCCACCCCGCCGGCCACCGCGAGTTGCAGCTCACCGGCCCGGATGCGGGCGCTCACCTGGGCGACCGCGTCGATCCCGGAGGCGCAGAACCGGTTGACCGCGCCGCCCGGCACGTGGTCGCCCCAGCCCGCGAGCAGGGTGGCGGTACGGGCGAGGTTGCCACCCTGGTCGTCCACCTGCGAGGCCGACCCGATGATCACGTCCTCCACGCGTTCCGGGTCGAGCCCGGTGCGCTCCACCAGCGCCCGCTGCAGCCGTACCACGAGGTCGAGCGGGCGCACCCCGGCGAGCGAGCCGCGGGACGAGCCCTTGCCGCGGGGCGTGCGCACGTAGTCCAGCACGAAGGCGTCCGCCACGAGTGACTCCTCCGCTCCGTAGCGTTGCTCCGCTAAATGTAGCCAGACCCTTTGCACGCCACAAGACTGATTTATCCGGCTCTGCCCTGGTTACCAGCGGGCACGAAATCGCCCATTGACATCTGCAACTCTCACTGTTGTAGTAAGGGGCCACCGGCCCGTCCGGGCCGTGCAGCAAGGGAGGCCCCGCGATGACCACCGGCGTGTGGATCCTGGGCGGCCATCAGACGGACTTCGCCCGCAACTGGACCCGTGAGGGCCTGGAGCTCTCCGATCTCGCCCGCGAGGTGACCACCAAGACGCTTGAGGACGCCGGACTCGAGCCGGCCGACGTCGACGTGATCCACGTCGGCAACGCCTTCGGCGAGCTGTACACCGGGCAGGGACACCTCGGCGGCATGCCCGCCACCGTGCTCCCCGAGCTGTGGGGGACGCCCGCGGCCCGGCACGAGGCCGCCTGCGCCTCCGGCGGGGTCGCGATCCTCGCGGCAATGGCCGACCTGGAGTCCGGCCGCTACGACGTCGCGCTCGTGCTCGGCCTCGAGCTCGAGCGCACCGTGCCCGGCGACCTCGCGGCCGAGAGGATGCGCGCCGCCTCGTGGGTCGGCCACGAGGCACAGGAGGCCAGGTTCGTCTGGCCGTACACCTTCGCCGCGCTCGCCGACGAGTACGACCGCCGCTACGGCGTCGACGACCGGCACCTGCGCGCGATCGCCGAGCTCAATTTCCGCAACGCCAAGGCGAACCCGAACGCCCAGACCCGGAGCTGGGAGTTCACCGACCGGCACTTCACCGACGACGACGAGGTCAACCCGCCGGTGGCGGGCCGGCTGCGCCGCTACGACTGCAGCCAGATCACCGACGGCGGCGCCGGGCTCGTGCTGGTGAGCGAGCGCTTCCTCGCCGAGCGCGCCCCGTCCGGGGTGCGCTCCCGCGTCCAGGGCTGGGGCCACCGCACCGTCGCCCTGCCGCTCGACCACAAACTGCGGCGCTCCGCCGACGAGCCGTACGTGCTGCCGCACGTGCGCGAGGCGGCGCTCGACGCGTTCCGGCGGGCCGGCATCCCCGGCGTGGCGGCGGTCGACGGGGTCGAGGTCCACGACTGCTTCACCATGTCCGAGTACCTGGCGATCGACCACCTCGGGCTCACCGGCCCCGGCGAGAGCTGGAAGGCGATCGAGAACGGCGACCTGGAACGCGACGGCCGCTGCCCGGTCAACCCCGGCGGCGGGCTGCTCGGCATCGGCCACCCGGTCGGCGCGACCGGCGTGCGCATGGTGCTCGACGCCCACCGCCAGGTCACCGGTACGGCGGGGCCGACGCAGCTCGAGCGGGCCCGCCGCTTCGCCACCCTCAACATCGGCGGCAGCACGACCACCACCGTGAGCTTCGTCATCGGCACCGAGTGAAGGAGGAGAACCCCATGGACGTCCAGGTCGTGGGGCGGGCGTTGTCCACCCTGCCGGAGGACGACGACCACCCCTACCGCACCGGGCCGTGGCGCCCGCAGACCACCGAGTGGGCCGCCGACGACCTCGACGTGGAGGGCGAGATCCCGGCCGATCTCGACGGCGTCTACCTGCGCAACACCGAGAACCCGGTGCACCCGGCGATCGAGCTGTACCACCCGTTCGACGGCGACGGCATGATCCACCTGATCGGGTTCCGGGACGGCAAGGCGTTCTACCGCAACCGGTTCATCCGCACCGACGGGTTCCTCGCCGAGCAGGAGGCGGGCCGCGCGCTGTGGGCGGGCATCGCCGAGCGGCGCGAGAAGGGCATCCGCAAGGACGGCTGGGGCGCCCGCGGCGGGCTGAAGGACTCCTCCAGCACCGACGTGGTGGTGCACGCCGGGGTCGCGCTCACCAGCTTCTACCAGTGCGGCGAGGTGTACCGGCTCGACCCGTTCACCCTCGACACGCTCGGCAAGGCCGACTGGGCCCCGGAGTGCGGGGTGTCCGCGCACACCAAGGTCGACCCGCGCACCGGCGAGCTGCTGTTCTTCAACTACACGACCGAGGCGCCGTACATGCACTACGGCGTGGTCGACGCGGACAACCGGCTGGTGCACTACACCGAGGTCCCGCTGCCCGGGCCCCGGCTGCCGCACGACATGGCCTTCACCGAGAACTACGCCATCCTCAACGACTTCCCGCTCTTCTGGGAGCCCGAGCTGCTCAAGAAGGGCGTCTACGCGGTCCGCTTCCACCCGGAGATCCCGAGCCGGCTCGGCGTCATCCCGCGCCGCGGCGGGCCGGGCGACATCCGCTGGTTCGAGGCGAGCCCGACGTACGTGCTGCACTGGATCAACGCCTACGAGGACGGCGACGAGATCGTCCTCGACGGCTTCTACCAGGACGACCCCGAGCCGGCCGACACCGGGGAGGGCGGCGTCTACCGGCGCATGTTCCGCTTCCTCGCCCTCGACCGGATGCAGACCCGGCTGCACCGCTGGCGGCTCAACCTCGTCACCGGCGAGGTGAAGGAGGAGCGGCTCACCGACACGATCACCGAGTTCGGCGTGGCCAACACCCTCATCGGCGGGCAGCGCCACCGGTACGCGTACGCCGCGACCGGCGTGGAGGGCTGGTTCCTGCTCAACGGCCTGGTCCGGCACGACACCGAGACCGGCGCCGAGCAGCGCTACCGGCTGCCGGAGGGGGTGTACCTGAGCGAGCCCGCGATGGCCCCGCGGGTCGGCGCCACGTCCGAGGACGACGGCTACGTCCTTACCTTTACCCTTGACATGAACGAGGATCGGTCCGACTGCCTGATCTTCGAGGCGTCGCGGATCGAGGACGGGCCGATCGCTCGGGTCCGGCTGCCGGAGCGGATCTGCAGCGGCACCCACGCCACGTGGGCGCCCGGGTCCGCGATCCCCGGCTGGCATCAGACGGAGTCGGCGGCCGACGCCCTCGGTTTCCGTCGATGAAAGGCGCCCGATTCGTTGACCCCGAGACCCGCCACCGCGGACGGCCCCGCCGAGCCGCTCGTCCACCCCCCGGACCGGCCCACCCGGCTCGCGCCCGGCGGGACGAACGCGGTCGGGTACACGCTCGGGCTGGTGAGCGACGAGTGGAACCTGCTGATCCTCCGGTACGCGATGGCGGGCGCCCGGCGGTACGCGGACTGGCGCGACGCGCTGCCGATCTCGCACGCGGTGCTCACCCGGCGGCTCGCCTACCTCACCGAGATGGGGGTGTTCGAGCGCACCCGGTACCAGGGCGGTAACCGCCTGGCGTACACGCTCACCAAGCGGGGCCGCGACCTGTGGCCCGTGCTGCTGGCGATCTGGGCGTGGGAGGCGGCGTGGGTGCCGGTCCACGTGGAACGGCTGCCGCGGATGGTGCACCGCGGGTGCGGGCGGGAGTTCACCCCCGTGCTCGAGTGCGCCGCCTGCGGCCGGCCGGTCGAGCCGCGCGACGTCGCGGGCGCGTTCGGCCCGAGCGGAAGCTGGAGCCGCTCGGTCCCGGCCGCGTCCACCCGGCGCCGGTCCGAGTCGACCGGCACGGCGGGGATGTTCCCCGAGACCATGGCGCTGATCGGCAACCGCTGGTCGGCGGCGATCCTCGGGGCCGCGTTCCTCGGCGCACGCCGGTTCCGCGACTTCGCCCAGTGGCTCGGCGCGCCGCCGTCCATCGTCTCGGCACGGCTGCGGACCTTCTGCGAGCTGGGCGTCTTCGCCCAGGAGCCGAACCCCGAACGACCCGACTGGCACACCTACCGGCTCACCAAGAAGGGCCGGGCCTTCTTTCCCGTCGCGATGACCGCCCTCGCCTGGGGCCAACGCTGGTTCCGCGCGCCCGAGGGGCCCGCGCTGGTCTTCACCCACCGCGCCTGCGGCCAGGACTTCCACGGCCGGCTCGCCTGCGACCAGTGCGCCTCGCCGCTGCGCGGCAGCGAGGTGCTCGTGGAATCCCCTAGCTGACCGCGGCGCACCCCGTCCACGGAGCCCGCACCCGGGGGCTCCGTGCACCCCCCATCGTTCACCGACCGTCATCCGTGGATGACGGTCCGTCTTCCCATCCACACATCGCCCCCGCACGCAGGAAGGAACGGAAGATGACCTACCGGGGCTTGCATCCCAAGGAGCGGGTCGAGGAGTACGTCGGACGCGGCTGGTGGACCAACGAGACGCTGGACGACCTGTTCCGGGCCCGGGTCGCGGCGGATCCCGACCGCACCGCGATCGTCGACCCGGCGAACCGGCGCGACCTCGTCGGCACCGACCCGCGCCGGCTCACCTGGCGGGAGCTGGACGCCGAGGTGGTGGCGCTCGCCGCCACGCTGCTCGACCACGGGTTGCGGCAGGGGCAGGTGCTCGCCGTACAGCTGCCGAACACGATCGAGCTCGCCGCCGTCTACCTCGCCTGCTGGCGGCTCGGCATCGTGATCTCGCCGCTGCCGGTGCAGTACCGCGAGCACGAGATCAACCGGGTCCGGGAGATCGTCGACGTCGCCGCGTTCCTCACCATCGACCGGGTGGGCGACCGCCGGCTCGCCGCCGAGGCCGCCTCGACCGGGGTCAAGGTGCTCGCGTACGGCGCCGACCTGCCCGAGGGCGTCACCCGGCTGGAGCCCGCCGCGGCCACCCCCGAGCAGGCCGCGGCCGTGGACGCGTACGTCGCCGAGCACCCGATCGACCCCAACGACTGCGCCACGATCTGCTGGACGTCCGGCACCGAGAGCATGCCGAAGGGCGTGCAGCGCACCCACTACGACTGGATCGCGATCAGCTGGAACACCATCGACGCGCCCGCGCTCACCGACGCCGACGTGCTGCTCAACCCGTTCCCCATGGTGAACATGGCGGGCATCAACGGCATGTTCCTGCCCTGGCTGCGGGTCGGCGGCCTGCTCGTCCAGCACCACCCGTTCGACCTGCCCACCTTCCTGCGCCAGATCGCCGAGGAGAAGGCCACCTACACGGTCGCCCCGCCCCCGCTGCTCAACCTGCTGCTCGCCAGGAGCGAGCTGCTCGCCGGGACCGACATCTCCTCGCTGCGCATGATCGGCTCCGGCTCGGCCCCGCTCTCCCCGGACATGGTGAAGGGCTGGCAGGAGCGGTACGGCATCGGCGTGATCAACTTCTTCGGGTCGAACGAGGGCGTGGCGCTGCTCACCACCCCGCGCGACGTGCCCGACCCGGTGGAGCGCGCCCGCTACTTCCCCCGGTACGGCGTGCCGGGCATGACCTGGAGCGCCCGCACCGCCACCCAGGTGGAGGTGAAGCTCGTCGACCTCGCCACCGGCGAGGAGATCACCGAGCCCGGCGTGCCCGGCGAGCTGCGGATCCGGGGCCCGATGCTGTTCCCCGGGTACGTGGACGGCGACCGGCTGCCCAGCCCGTTCGACGAGGAGGGCTTCCTGAAGACCGGCGACGTGTTCCAGATCGCCGGGGACAGGAACCAGTTCCTCGAGTACATCGACCGGGCCAAGGACATGGTGATCCGCGGCGGCATGAACGTCGCGCCCGCCGAGCTGGAGAACCTGATCCTCGGCCACCCGTCCGTCGCCGAGGTGGCGGTGGTCGGCGTGCCGGACGAGGTGTACGGCGAGCGGGTGTGCGCGGTGGTGGTGCCGCGCGAGGGCGCCACGGTGACCCTCGACGACATCACCGCGTACCTGCGGGAGCGCAAGATCGCCTCGTACAAGCTGCCCGAGCGGCTGGAGATCCGCCCGGCGCTGCCGCGCAACCCGCTGGGCAAGCTGCTCAAGCGGCAGCTCCGCGACGAGCTGCGCGGCCAGGGCTGACGCGCGCCGAGCCGTACCCTCGGCCGCCCGACCAGCGCGCCGGTGCCGCGGGATGGCGCGCCCCGCGGCGCCGGCGCGAGCCGCCGGGGCCGGCAGCGGTTTCCACCGGATGAGCGCGCGGCGGGAGATCACGAAGGAGCCCCATGCACATCGAGGTTTCGCTTGGCCTGTGGCAGGACCGCCCGGCGGAGGAGGCGCTGCGCACCGCGCGCGCCGCCGACGAGTACGGCTACCCGGCGGTGTGGGTGGGCGAGATGGCGACGTACGACGCCTTCGCCCTGGCCACCGCGGCGGGCCTGGGCATGACCCGGGCGTCGCTCGTGCTCGGGCCGTTCGCGGTGTCGGTGCGCGACCCGATGATGATCGCGATGGGCGCGGCCTCGGTCGCCGCGCTCACCGGCCGCCCGGTCTCGGTGGCGATCGGCACCTCCAGCGCGGTGCTCGTCGAGGAGTGGCACGGCCGGTCCCGGGCCGGGGCGGCGACGGCGCTCGCGGAGACCGCCGAGGCGCTCGGGCCGCTGCTCGCGGGCGAGCGCTCCGACTTCACCGGCACGCACGTGCGCTCCCGCGGCTACCGGCTGCGGCTGCCCGCGCCCGGCGCCGAGCTCACCGTGGCCGCGTTCGGCCCGTCCGCGGTCGAGACGGCCGCGCGGTTCGCCTCCCGCATGGTGGTCAACCTGGTGAGCCCGGAGGCGGCCGGGGAGCTCGCCGCGGCGGTGCGCGAGGCCGCGGACCGGCTCGGCCGGCCCGCGCCGCGCGTCGCCGCCTGGATCCCGGCGGCGGTCGACGCGGACCGGGCGGCGATCGACCAGGCCCGCCGCGGCCTCGTGGGGTATCTGGCCGCGCCGGGGTACGCGCGCATGTTCGAGCAGGCGGGCTTCGGCGACATCGTCGCGCTCGCCCGCAGCCGCCCGCACCCGCGCGAGCTGCTCGCCGCGATCCCGGACGAGATGGTGCACACGATCGGCGCGTTCGGCACCCGCGACGAGGTCACCGCCCGGCTCGCCGCCTACGCCAAGGCGGGCGTCGACGACCTCGTCATCGTGCCGTCCTCCACCGAGCGCGACCCGGCGGGCGTCGGCACCCTCGCCGCGCTGCGCCCGTAGCGGCCGCCTCGGCCCGGTGGCCCGGCGAGCGGCAGGACACAGACGCCCTGCCCCGGTCGCGGGCGCCGCCTCGGCCCGGCCGTACCGCAGGGCGCCTGCGCCTCGGTGCCGCCGCGGCACCCCCGGTACGGCGTGCGTGGACGTGCCCGCCGTACCGGCCGCCGGTGCCCGCCGGCCTGTCCCGCCCGCTCACCCGCGCGGCGGCCGCGCCCGCCGGGGCGGTGATGTGGATCTGTGACCCGCGAAGTCATCGCGGCGGGCGGGATGACGACGTAGCGTGGGGGCATGGCCCGACTCATCCTGGCGATCCTGGGGGCGGTGCTCGCCCTCTTCGTGGTCTTCTCGTTCGTCATTCCGGCGCTCTTCGCGCTGGTGAAGCTCGCCCTCGTTCTCGGCCTGATCGGCCTGATCGTGTTCCTGGTGGTCGCGTTCGTCGGCAAGAGCTCGACGCGATAGCCGTGATGGGACCCCTCGCGCCGTTCGCGGACCTGGTCGCGGGGTCGCCCGGCCTCGTGACCCTGACCGCGTTCGGCCTGATCGGGGTCACCCTGCTCATGCCGGCCTCGGCGGCCGGCCTCGTGGCGGGCATGCCGCGGTCAGCCGCGCTCGCCTGACACGCTCATCTCGGCCTCGGCGATCCGGGAGGTGGTCACGGCGTGGCCGTTGAGGCCGCCCGGCTCGCCGGGCTCGGCCGCGAGCTCGTGGGCGACGCGGAGGACCGCCCACACGGTGGTGCCGTCGTCGTCGTACCGCACCCCCCATTGCTCGGCGAGGTACTCGACGATGCCGAGCCCGCGCCCGCCCAGCGAGGACAGCGTGGCCCGGCCGGCGCGCGGCGCGGTCGCCGCCCCGCCGTCGGTCACCTGCACCTCGACGTTTTCCCCGGAGAACTCCCAGGCCACCCGGACCTTTCCCGACGGCAGCGGATGCGCGTGCCGCAGGGCGTTGCTCAGCAGTTCGCTCATCACCAGGACGGCATCGTCGGCGACCGCGGCGAAAATCCCCCGTGCCCGAAGGTCGGCGGCCAGGCGCTGGCGTGCGACGGCGACGCTGGACGGCGCGTACGGCAGCAGCACGACGCTCGACGCACTCACCTCCCCGTTTCCGGTTCCCCCTGAGGAAAAGCCAGCACAGATATGACCGAAATGCCCCGTTAGTCGGCCGGGGAAACCGCGCCCTGATTACGGCTTGTACACATTCGGCAATAGAACGGATCGTGCCCGCGGCGTCACCGCTCGGAGGTGTCGGAGCCGCCCTGCCGCCCGCTGGCGAGCACGGACGGCCGCTCGGCCGCGTCCGCCGCCCGCAGCACCAGGCGCATCCGGGTGCCGCCTCCCGGCCGGGTGTGCGCGGTCACGTCACCGCCCTGGGCGCGCGCCAGGTTCCGCACGATGTAGAGGCCGAGCCCCACGCCGCCGAACCGGCGCCTATCGCCGCTGTCCACCTGGACGAACCGCTCGAAGATGCGCTCCCGGTGGGCGGGCGGGATGCCCACGCCCTCGTCGTCGACCACGACCACGACGTCGTCGCCCTCCGCCCACGCCGCCACGTGGATCAGCCCGCCGTCCGGCGAGTACTTGAAGGCGTTCTCCAGCAGCTGGTCGAGCAGGATGTCGATGGCGAGCGGGTCGCCGATCACCGGCGGCAGCTCGCCGATCTCCACCTCGACCTGGTGCAGCTCGGAGAACGTCTGCAGCCCGAGCGTCGCCGCCCGGATCCGCTCGGCGAGGTCGACCCGCTCCAGCCGGATCTTCAGCTCCTCCGCCCCGGCCTGCGCGCCGAGCATGAGGTGGTCGACGAGCCGCCCGAGCGAGTTCGCCCGCTCCGCGATCGTGTGCACCGCCGCCCGCCGCTCGGCGTCGGAGAGGCTGTCCCACTTGGTGTCGAGGGTGCGGGCGAACCCGCGCACCACGGTGATCGGGGTGCGCAGCTCGTGGCTCGTGGTGGCGAGGAACAGGTCCTTCGCCTCCTCGAGCTCCTTCTCCTTGGTGACGTCCCGGAAGTCGACCACCGTCTCGCCGGTCTCCACGATCTCGGCGCTGACGATGTCCAGCCAGCGGCCCGTGGGGAGCTGGGTGGTGAGCTTCTCCCCCGGCAGCGGCAGCGGGAACGGCGGCGGGCCGCCGATCACCTGCTCGGCGGAGAGCCCGGTGAGCTGCTCCGCGGCCGGGTTCCACTGCTCCACCCGGCCGAACGCGTCGAGCACGGCGATGCCGTCGGCGCTCGCGTCGACCACCGCCCGCTGGTGGGCGCGCTGCCGTACCGCCTCCTGGTAGGAGAGCGCGTTGCCGACCGCGATGCCCGCGTGCGCGGCGAGCAGCTCGAGCAGCTCCAGCTCCACGTGCTCCACGTTCGGCGAGGTGAACAGGGCGTACAGCGCCCCGTACGGCCGGGTGCCCACCGCGGCGAGCGCGAGCGCAACCGCGTTGACCTCCGGCATCCGGGACCAGATCGGCTCGCCGGGCTCGGCCGCGTCCCGGGTCTCGAGCAGCACGGTCTTGCCGGTGCGCAGCAGCTTGTCCACGAGGCTGTCCCGCAGGTCGCCGGTGATCCCGCGCATCTCGTCGGGCAGCCGGTCCCCGCTGACCAGGCGTAACCGCTCGCCCTCGATGAGCAGGAAGCAGCCCGCGTCCGCGCCGGTGAGCTCGGTGACGCTCGCCGCGATCCGGTCGAGCACCGCGGGCAGCTCCAGCTCGGCGTTGATGTCGCCCACCACGTCGGTGAGCCGGCGCACCAGCCGGTCGCGGCGGGCGTACCGGGCGCGCGCGACCTCGTCGTCCTTGGCCAGGTGGTAGTCGAAGGTGTAGCCGAGCAGCGTGCCCGCCTCCGAGCGCAGCGCGCTGATGTCGGCCACCACGTCGATCAGCGTGCCGTCCTTGCGGAGCCGCTTGGTGCGTAACGTCACCGGCCCGCCGGTGCGCACCCGCTCCAGCACGGCGTTCTGCTCGGCCACCAGGTCGTCGGGGACGATCGGCGCCCGTCGGCCCACCAGCTCTGTCGCGTTCCACCCGAACAGCCGCTCCGCGGCCGGGTTCCAGGTGAGAACCACCAGGTCGCGGTCGAGCGCGACGATCGCGTTGGCCGAGCTCGCGATAACGGCGCGGGCGATGCCCTCCTCGTCGGCGCTCTCGACCCTCTCGTCACCCACGTCCCCCATCGTGCCTGTTCCGGACGCTTGATCATGCCGCTTTTCCGCGGCTGAGACCGCTCCGATACGCTGATGGAACGGTCGGCGGGGGTGGGAACGCGCCCAGCCGACCGCGGTGAGAGGACGTGGCCCATGCCGACACCAGATCTGGAAGCCCTGATTCGGGTGACCGCGCCCGGCTACGTCGGGGCGGAACCACCCGAGATCGCCTTCGGTACCACGGACACACCCGTCGGCCGCCTGGTGCTGGCGGTCACCTCTCGCGGCGTGGCGGCCTGCAGTTTCGAGGACGAGCACGCGATCTTCGAGCGGGTGGGCCGGGAGATCGGCGGCTTCATCGGTCCCGACCCGCGGCGGCTCGACCCGCTCCGGCGCGAGATCGACGCCTACTTCGCGGGGCGGCTGCGCACCTTCACCGCGTCCGTCGACCTGCGGCTCGCCACGCCCTTCGCCCGGACCGTGCTGCAGATGATGCTCGCCGTGCCGTACGGGACGGTGACCACGCACGCCGAGCTCGCCGCCCGCATCGGCCGCCCGCAGGCGCTGCACGCGGTCTCCAACGCCCTCGTGGCGAACCCGGTCTGCCTGATCGTGCCCTGCCACCGCGCGATCGAGGGCGACGGCGGCCCCGGCGCGTACGCCGGAGGCCCGGAGGCCAAGCGCCACCTGCTCGCGCTCGAGGGCATCACCGTCGGCTGACCGCGGTACGGCGGGCCGCCGTGACGCCGGCGGGGGACCGGAGCGGCCCTGGCCCCGGCCACGCCGGTCCCCCGCCGCGGGCTAGCGGGCCTCGGCCGCGGCGCGGGCCCGCCTCCACCGGACCGCGCCGACCGCGAGGGTGACGAGCGCCGACACGAGGAACGACCCGACCGCCGCGCTCATCCACGGGGCGGGGGTGAACCCGGCCGCCTCGCGCGCCGCGACCCACATCGCGTCCCACCAGGAGCCCTCGGGCTGGGCGGCGAGGATCCACCAGGTGGCGAAGCCGAGCAGCCACGGCGGCACCATGCCCCACCGGGACGGCGCGGTCTCCGAGATGTCCCACCGCGCCCGGCCGCCGAGCACGAAGTAGTCGACGACGAGCACCGCGAACATCGGGGTGAACACCGCCCCGATCACGCTGAGGAACGCGCCGTAGGAGTTCACGTCGACCACGAGCGCGATCAGCGTGGTGAGCACGCCGATCGTGACGCTGAACAGCCGCCGGTCCACCCGCGGCATGAGGTTCTGCAGCGACATCGCCGTGGAGTAGACGTTCGCGAACGACTGGTCGACCTCGCGCAGCACGAGGATGCCGAAGAACAGCGCGCCGAGCGGCGCCGCCACGAACACGCTCCACACCCGGGACTCGTCGTTGCCCACCAGGGCGAGGGCGACGATGCCGAGCGCGAGGCACGCGACCTGCGCGATCGTGTACCCGCCGACCACGCCGGTGAACGCCGCCGAGCCGGACCGGGAGTGGCGCGCGTAGTCGGCCGCCACCGGCACCCAGGAGACCGACAGGGCGATCACGTAGTCCATCGCCGGGGCGAAGGCCGCCCAGGACCCGCCGCCGAGCGACGGCCCCTCCGCGACGAGCGCCACGGAGAGCCAGATCATCGAGACGATCACGCCGACGGTGACGTACCGGCGCAGCAGCCGGATCGAGCCGAGCGGCCGGATGGTGAGCGCGGTGGTGAGCACCCCCGCGGCGATCACCCAGGCCGCGTACGGCACGGCGTCACCGAAGATGGCACGGGCGCCCTGTGCGATGACCCAGAGCTCGAAGGCGCCCCAGCCGAGCATCTGGATGATGTTGAGCACGGTCGGCACGTACGACAGCCGTGCCCCGAACAGCCCGCGCAGCAGCACCATGGCGGGCTGGCCCGTGTACGCCCCCGGCACGGCGGCGAGGCCGACCATGGCGGTGCCCACGAGGCTGCCGATCACCGCGGCCAGCATCGCGCCGGTGAACGTGAGCGGCTCGTCGCCGAGGGGGTTGATCAGGACTAGCGCCCCCGAGAACCCCAGCAGGCTGACGCCGAGGTTCGCCCAGAACGCCCCCTGGTCGAGGAGGCCGAGGGTTTGGGGAGGGGCTTCGTCGAGGGTGAGAGGAACTTCGTCGCGCTTGGTCCGAGTGGACTCGTTCTGGGCGGCGGCAGGCCCCATCACACGCTCCCTACGCCGGCATTATCCGGACAGGTTCGGCGGTCGGCGGCGCGTCCGCTGCGGATAGCCGCCCTCTCAGCCCGGTCTCGCCCGAGCTCCCGCGGTTTCTTGACTTTGGGCCGGATTATGCCAGGGCAAGGTAAACGGACCCTCCGGCGGGGCCGTCCCGCCCGGCGCCGGCATGGGGGAACACCGCGAGGAAGGCCCTGAAGAAAAAGGTGCGGCACCGATTCCGTGCCGCACGAAGAATCCGGGCATCGCCGCTCGCCGGAGCGTGTGCGCCGGCCCGCGTGCCGTACCCGGTGCCGAGCGGGCCGCCGGCCTCGCCCACGGGCGTCCGTCCCGGGAGCCCGCACCCCGTGCGAGGGTCACGCCAGGGGCCCGGGCCGCCCCGGTCGTGCCGTGCCGCGGCCCGGCGTCAGGCCACGTACGGCGGCTGCCCGTTCTCGGCGGCCATCGGCCGGTCGGCCGCGGCCCAGGCCATCATGCCGCCCGCCACGTTGACCGCCTTGCGCCCGAGCTGGTTGAGCCACGCGGTCGCCTGGGCCGAGCGTCCGCCGACCCGGCACACCACGTACACGGTCACGTCCTCGGGCACCTCCGCGACGCGGGCGGGCAGGTCGAAGAGCGGGATGTGCACCGCGCCCGGGGCGTGCCCGGCCACCCACTCCTCGGGCTCCCGCACATCCAGCAGGAAGGCGTCGTCGGGGACGGCATGAACAGGGGTTTCCGGTACGTTCACCCGGCCATTCTGGCAGCTCCGCGGACGACGCCCGCCGCCGGGACACGCCGCCGCGCCCGCGCGGCGGTCACTTGAGCAGGCGGGACATGCGCCGGTCGGCGAGCGGACGGCCGCCGGTCTGGCAGGTCGGGCAGTACTGCAGGGACGAGTCGGCGAAGGACACCTCCCGGATCACGTCCCCGCATACCGGGCACGGCTCGCCGGTACGGCCGTGCACCCGCAGCCCGCCGCGCTTCTCCGCCTTCAGGTCCGCGGCGGCGAGCCCGCGCGCCCGCTCCACCGCCTCGCGCAGCGTGGTCACGATCGCCTCGTGCAGGCCGGCCACCTGCGCGTCGGTGAGCGTGCCGGCGATCTTGAAGGGGGACATCCGGGCCGCGTGCAGCACCTCGTCGGAGTAGGCGTTGCCGATCCCGGCGATCACCTTCTGGTCGCGCAGCAGCCCTTTGATCCGGGTACGGCTGCCGCCCACGATGCGCCCCAGCACCTCCGGGGTGAAGTCGTCGGCGAGCGGATCCGGCCCGAGCGTGGCGATGCCCGGCACCTCGGCCGGATCGCGCACGACATGGATGGCGAGCCGCTTCTGGGTGCCCGCCTCGGTGAGCTCGAACCCGGGGGTGCGGCCGGTCTCGCCGGGTGTGAAGCGCACCCGCGCCGCGAGCGGCCCCTTGCCCGGGCGCGCGGGCCGTGCCCCGGCGAGGTCGTCCCGCCAGCGCAGCCACCCGCCGCGGGCGAGGTGGACGACGAGGTGGAGCCCGGGCTCGCCGAACGCGAGGTCGAGGAACTTGCCGTGCCGCGCCACGTCGCGCAGGGCGAGCCCGCGCAGCGCGGCCACCGGCGGGTCCACGGTCTTCAGCGCCTGGAACGCCGGGACCTCCACGTCCAGCACCGTGCGGCCCACCGCCCGCTCCCGCAGGAACCCGGCGAGCGCCTCCACCTCCGGCAGCTCCGGCATACCCCCACGGTACGTCCCCGGCCGCGGCCGTCACCCGGAGCGGCGCGGATTATCCACAGCCCGACGGCCGATCATCCACAGGCTTTTCCACAGATGGGCATAATCATCAACAGCCTGTGGACGACCGCGGGCGCACCGCCGTGCACAGGCGGTCCCCCGGCCGGGGCGGGCGCGGCACGCGCCGCGGGCGCCGGGCGTGCCACGCCGTACCCGTCACTTGGCGAGCACCTCCTTGGGCACCGGCTTGTCCTGGGCGAGCGCGTTGAACAGCTTCAGCGCCTTCTCCCGGTCCCACTGCACGTAGTTCACCCCGTTGATGGTGGGGAACGACGCGGTCGGCACCACCGTGTTCACCGGGTCGTCGCTCATCGCCAGCCCGAGCGACAGCAGGTCGAAGGTGCCGGTGCCCTCGTCGACGGTGACCGCGTCGGTGGCCGCGGCGGCGAGCGGGATGCCCTTGAACGGGTTGAACAGCACCCCCGGGCTCGCGGCCTTCTTCACCACCGCGGAGAAGAACTGCCGCTGCCGCTGGGTGCGCTCGAAGTCCGGGATGGCGCCGGTGGCGCGGGTGCGCACGTAGCCGAGCGCGGTCGCGCCGTCCATCTCCTGGCAGCCCTTCTTCACGTTGAGCCCGGCCTTGGGGTCCTTGATGTTCTGCTTCACGCAGATCTCCACCCCGCCGACCGCGTCCACGATCTGCACGAACCCGGCGAACCCGATCTCCATGTAGTGGTCGATCCGGATGCCGGTGACCTTCTCCACGGTCCGCACGAGCAGCTTGGGGCCGCCGCCCTTCACCGAGTACGCGGCGTTGAGCTTGGTCCGGCCGTGCCCGTCGATCGGCACGAGCGAGTCGCGGGGCAGGCTCACCAGGGTCGGCCGGCCGCCGTCCTCCGGGATGTGGAGCAGCATCATCGTGTCGGTGCGCTTGCCCACCGCGCGGCCGGTGGCGAGCTTCTTCCGCTCGGCCTTGGACAGCCCGGCGCGGCTGTCGGAGCCGACGAGCAGCCAGTCCTGGCCCGGCGTCTCGGGCGGACGGCCCTCGTAGTCCTCGAACACCTCGATGCCGTTGATCCGCGAGGAGAGCCAGCCGTACAGGCCGATCCCGGACACGAGCACGAGCACGACCAGCACCGCCAGCGACCGGAGGACGATCTTGCCGATCCGCCGCGGGTCGCGCGGCGCCCTGTCGCCGCCGGAGCCCCGGCCGCGCGGCCGCAGCGGCTCGACCGGGCTGCGGCCCGAGCGCGGCCTGCCGTACACCCGGGAGACCTTGCGCACGATGGTCTCGTCGAGCCGGCGGCCGGACGGCGACTCACCCAGGCGGGAGGTCGGCTCGCTCGGGCCCGGCGGCGGGGCGGAACCGCCGCGGACGTCCCACGCGGGCGGTGGCGGCGGCGTCTGCCCCGGTCGCCGTACCACCCGTGTGCGGTCGTCCTCCGCACCCGGCCAACTGTTCACCGCTCCTCCTCCGCTTCGTCGGCGTGGCCTGTCCACCGTTCTCCACGGCCGCGGTCCGGCGCGCCCGCCCGGATCCGGTGTCGGCCTCCGGGCACGTCCGCCTCCCCGAACGCGGCAGGCCCCGGCGCGACCGGCGACGCACGACCCTACCCGCGCATCCGGCGGTCGGCGGACCGAGGCCCGATTCTGACGCTACGTCCGCTCGCTTGCGGTTCGCTTGCAAGTGAGCGAGTTGTGTCCGGCATAGAGATACACGGCCCGGCTATGGCGGAGCGAACCGGAAACGGGGAACACTCGGAACACACGGACGGGCCTCGCCCGTTATCGTGAGTAGACCTTGAGTGAAGGGATGGACGTGTCCGGCTCGGACCCGTGGAGTACCTGCCCGTGCTCCGGCACGGGTGACCCACAACAACGTCGGGCACATCGTCGCCCTGCGGGACGGTGTGCTCGCTGATGGAAACCTTCCTTGGCCTGTTGGCCGTTCTCCTGCTCACCCTGGGAACCGGCTACTTCGTCGCCCAGGAGTTCGCGTTCCTCGCCGCCGACCGCCCGCTGCTGCGGGAACAGGCCGCCGCCGGTGACGCCGCGGCGGGCCGCGCCCTCGCGGTCACCGACCGGCTCTCGTTCATGTTGTCCGGCGCCCAGCTCGGCATCACCGTCACCACCCTGCTCGTCGGGTTCATCGCGGAACCCGCGATCGCGGACGTGGTCCGCCCCGGGCTGCTCGCCCTCGGCCTCCCCGACGCCGCCGTACCGGGCATCGCGGTCGCCATCGGGCTGGTGATCGCCACCGCGGTGCAGATGGTGTTCGGCGAGCTCGCGCCGAAGAACCTCGGCATCGCCCGGCCCGAGGCGGTGGCGAAGTTCCTCGCCCGCTCGACCCTCGTCTACCTCGCGGTCGCCGGGCCGGTGATCCGGCTGTTCGACGGCGCCGCCACCCGGCTGCTGCGCCGCATCGGCGTGGAGCCGGTCGAGCACGTCGAGCACGGCGCCACCCCCGAGGAGCTGTCCCGCATCATCGCCGAGTCCGAGGCCGCCGGGGAGCTGCCGCACCGGCTGTCGGAGCTGCTCGAGCGCGCCCTGGAGTTCGGCGACCGCACCGCCGAGGACGTGATGGTGCCGCGGCCGCGCGTGGTCTCGCTGCGCGCCGACCGCACCGTCGCCGACGTGCTCGACGCGCTCAAGCGCGCCGGGCACTCCCGCTACCCGGTGCTCGACTCCGGGGACGACGTCGTCGGCGTGATCGGCCTGCACGAGGTGGTGCGGGCGATCGAGAGCGGCGACGACGACGCGCCGCTGTCCCGGCTCGCCCGGCCCGCGCTGCTCGTGCCCGAGACGCTGCCGCTGCCGGCCGTACTGAAGGAGATGCGCGCGGCCGACGACTACTTCGCCTGCGTGATCGACGAGTACGGCGGGCTCGCGGGCATCATCACGATCGAGGACCTCGCCGAGGAGCTCGTCGGCGAGCTGGTCGACGAGAACGACCCCGAGCCGCTGCGCGCCGAGGCCCGCGACGACGGCACCTGGCACGTCGCCGGGACGCTGCGCCTCGACGAGGTGGAGCGCGCCACCGGCCTGTGCCTGCCGGAGAGCGAGGAGTACGACACGATCGGCGGCCTGGTGATGGCGCGGCTCGGCCGGCTGCCCGAGCCCGGCGACACGGTCACGGTGCCGCTCGTCAACGGGTCCTCGCTCGAGGACGACGACGAGCAGCCCACCTACACCGCCGTGCTCACCGTGCTCGGCGTGCAGCGCCGCGTGCCCGACAAGGTACGGGTCGCGCGCGTGGCCGGCTGACCGGCCGCGCCCACCCACTTTCCGATGACCACCAGCGGACCACGAACCCACCGCACCACAGATGACGACTCTTAAGAATTCGCCGATCCATCGAAGATCCGGCCGGCCGGTTCGCAGCCGGGGAGCGGCGGCCCGATGAACACCCTCGCCGCGATCCTGCTGGGCGTCGTGCTCCTCGTCGCCAACGGCCTGTTCGTCGCCGCCGAGTTCGCCGTGGTGAGCGCCCGGCGGCACCGCCTGGAGGAGACCGCCGCCCGTGGCGGGCGGCTGGTCCGCACCGTCGCCCGCGCCGCGGTCCGCAACGGCCGCGAGCTCACCCTCATGCTCGCCGGCGCCCAGCTCGGCATCACGCTCTGCTCGCTCGGCCTCGGCATGGTGGCCGAGCCCGCGATCGAGCACCTGCTCGAACCCGTCTTCGGCCTCATGGGCGTGCCCGAGTCGCTGCGCGCCCCGGTCGCCTTCGCCTTCGCCCTCGCGCTCGTCACCTTCCTGCACATGGTCGCGGGTGAGATGGCGCCCAAGTCGTGGGCGCTCACCCACGCCGAGGCGGCCGCGATGGGCCTCGCCCTGCCGTTCCGCGGCTTCACCTGGCTCGCCCGCCCGCTGATCGCCACGCTCAACGGGCTCACCAACGCCATGCTCCGGCTGTTCGGGGTACGGCCGCGCGACGAGCTCGCCACCGCGCGCACCCCGCACCAGCTCGCCATCCTCGTCGGCGAGTCCGGGCGCATGGGCCTGCTCGACCGGGACGAGCACGACCTGCTCACCCGGGCGCTGCGGGTGCACGACGAGACGATCGGGCCGCTCGCCCGCCCGATCGGCGAGGCCGCCCGGGTGGACGCGGACGCGAGCGCGGCCGAGATCCGCCGGGTCGCCGCCCGGACCAACCACCTGCGGCTGCTGGTGACCGGGGACGGCCCGCAGGACGTGCTCGGCGTGCTGCACGTGCGGGACGCGCTGCTGCGGCCGAAGGCCCGGCCGCGCGACCTCGCCACCTGCGCGCCGCGCCTCGACGCGGCCACCACGGTGCCGGACGCCCTCGCCGCGCTCCAGGACGCCCGCGCCCACCTGGGGCTGGTCACCTCCGGCGGCCAGGTGGTCGGCCTGATCACCCGCAACGACCTGATCAACCAGCTGCTCACCGCCTGACCGCCGCCGATGCGCTCCGCCGTGCCCCGCCGGACCCGGGCGCCGCGCCCCGAGGCGGCCCGTACCCGGCCGCAAGGGCCGCCGGCGCCGACGTGCGCCGCCGGGGTACGGCCCGCCGGGGTGCCGTGCCGTACCGGCTCGCGGCCCCGCATTCCGCTCCACGGTTCGCGGGCGTGGGCCGCTCGGCACCCCGGAACCTTCAGCAAGTTTTTACCGGCTTGTGACCCGCGGGGCCCGATGTGAGAAAGGACTCCGGGGCCGCGTAGCCGTCCGCGCCGCCCGGAGGCCCGTCCTGCCGGCCCGCCACGGGGGCGGTCACCGGCGCGGCGCGCCCGCCTCCGCCGGCGGGCGAGGACGGCGTCCGCGTATGGACACACAAAAAACCTCCGGCGGCACCGTGCTCGGTGCCGCCGGAGGTTCACGCGTGGGCGAGGAGGGATTTGAACCCTCACGTCCTCACGGACACACGGACCTGAACCGTGCGCGTCTGCCGTTCCGCCACCCGCCCGTTTTTTGGGTGCGTGGAAAGGCTAGCACGGAACAGCCAGTGGTGAGGAACCCGGATACGATCCCTCTAGACGACGAAAGCCGGAAGTAGGTGGCGAGGGGCACCGGCTTCCAGGTGGTCGTGACGAGTGGCACGCAGGGAGGGTGCCGAGCCGGGCACGGTCGGTGCAGCGAACCGGCCTGCGGGTGAGGCGGACTCGACCAGTGGAAGTACGGAAGGGAGGTACCCGGTGGGAGTCCTGCAGCGCTTCGAGCGAAGGCTCGAAGGGTTGGTCGAGGGGGCCTTTGCGCGGGCGTTCAAATCTGACCTTCAGCCGGTCGAGGTCGCCAGCGCGATCCAGCGGGAGATGGACGAGCGGGCCGCGATCGTGGCCCAGGGGCGCACGCTCGTGCCCAACGATTTCGTGGTCGAGCTGTCGGTGACCGACAGCGAGCGGCTGGAGGTGTACGCCGACAGCCTCAGCCACGAGCTCGCCAACCTCGCCCGGGAGTACGCCAAGGAGCAGGGCTACTCGTTCGTCGGTCCGGTCCGGGTGCGCTTCGAGCGCGCCGACGACCTCGCCGTGGGCCTGTTCCGCATCCGCTCGGGCGTGATCCGCGGCGCCACCGTGGAGCAGGACGAGATCCGGCAGCCGGTGACCGACATGCCCCAGCCGCGCGGCATGTTCCCCGGCCGTCCGCGCCTGCTCGTGTCCACCCAGGACGACCCGCAGGGCCAGCGCTCGTACGAGCTGACCACTCCGGTGACCCTGCTGGGCCGGGGCACGGATTGTGATCTTCGGCTGGTGGACCCGGGAGTTTCGCGGCATCATGCCGAATTGCGGGTCGAAGGTCAGCAGGTGATCCTGGTGGATCTCGGCTCCACGAACGGAACCTTCGTCAACGGGCAGCCGGTTCGCCGGGTCGAGCTGACGGATGGCACGCGAGTGACGTTGGGACGCACGACCTTGGTCTTCCGGCGCGATTAGAGGTAGACAGACGGTCCATGTCCGAACTCACGCTGCTGCTGATCCGGCTCGCGTTCCTCGCGGTGCTGTGGTTCTTTGTGATTGCCGCGGTCGGCGTGATCCGGACAGACTTGTTCGGAGCACGACCGGCGTCCGCCGCACCGAAGCCAACCAAGCCCGCGAAAACGGCGTCGAAGCCTAAGAGGGGTGAGCCGAGGCAGATGATCGTCACCGGTGGCCCTCTGCAAGGCACGGTGATCAACCTCACCGACGCGCCCATCACGATCGGCCGGGCCCCCGACTCCACGCTGGTGCTCGCCGACGACTACGCGTCAAGCCGGCACGCGCGGCTCTATCCGCAGAACGGGCAATGGATCGTGGAAGATCTCGGTTCGACCAACGGGACCTACCTGGACCGCACGAAAATCACCCGCCCCACTCCGGTGCCGCTCGGCGTTCCGATCCGCATCGGTAAGACCGTCATCGAATTGCGCAAATGACCATCGCACTCCGCTACGCGGCCCGCTCGGACGTCGGCCTCCTCCGCGAAGGCAACGAGGACTCGGCGTACGCGAGCTCGCGCCTGCTCGCCGTCGCCGACGGTATGGGCGGGCACGCTCACGGCGAGGTGGCCAGCTCGGTCGCGATCGCCGCACTGTCGTCCCTGGAGCACGAGATCCCCGGGGGTGACCTGCTGGGCGCGATCGAGGCAGCGGTCCGGAACGCCAACCGCCAGCTGCACGAGATGGTCACCCGTGACCCGAGCCTCAAGGGCATGGGCACCACGCTCACCGCGATGCTGTGGAACGGGCCCGAGGTCGCCCTGGTCCACGTCGGGGACTCACGGGCCTATCTGCTGCGGAACGGCGAGCTCTATCAGATCACGCACGACCACACGCTCGTGCAGTCGCTGGTGGATGACGGACGCATCACCCAGGAGGAGGCGGCCACCCACCCGCAGCGGTCGATCCTGCTGCGCGCGCTCGACGGCAGCGGCGAGGTCGACCCGGACCTCACCCTCCGCGTCGCCCAGGTGAACGACCGCTACCTGCTGTGCTCCGACGGCCTGTCCACGGTGGTGAGCGCGGAGACGCTGCATCACACGCTCACCACGTACGAGGACCCGGAGGCGGCGGTACGCCAGCTCATCGACCTCGCCAACCGCGGCGGCGGGCCGGACAACATCACCTGCATCGTCGCCGACGTGATCGAGGTCGAGGACGGCCAGCCGCTGCCGGAGCTGAAGACCGTGATCGTGGGCGCGGCCGGCTCGAGCCGGTTCCGCGATCTCACCGAGCTCATCAGCAGCGGGAGGTCGCCCACCGCGACCGCCCCGCAGCCCGTCATCCTCGGCGACGAGGAGGACGGGCCGGACGAGACCACCTCGTACGCGCAGGCCGTGCCCCGCCGCAAGCGCCGGATCTGGCCGATGGTGCTCGCCACCCTCGGCGTGGTCACCGCCGGGCTCGCCGTGGGCGGCTGGTACGCCATGCAGTGGATCAACCAGCAGTTCTACGTCGGCGCCGACAAGGACGAGATCGTCGTCTACCAGGGCATCGACGCCGAGCTCGGCCCCATCCAGCTGTTCGAGGTCGCGCACCGCAGCAGCCTCGCCGTCTCCGCGCTCCCCCAGCCGCAGCAGGGCCGGGTGCGCAACGGCATCGCGGTGCCGAGCCTCGCCGCCGGCAAGGAGGAGATCAACAAGCTGGCGGCGGTGGCGACGTCCCGGCCGAACCGGGACCGGGAGGACGCCGGCGACGCCGCGGAGGCCGAGGACCCCGCCGTGGACGCCGAGACCGAGCAGGACACCCGCGGCGACCGGCAGGGCGCCGAGGGCCGCCAGGCGAACCGGCAGGAGGCCGGTGACGAGCCGGCCGGCCGGAACGACGAGGAGAGCCCGAACCCGAGCAGGAGGGCCTCGGGGTGAGCGTCGACGCGGGTTCCGCAGTCCCGATGCCCCCCAAGCGGCGCGGCGCGCAGCTGTTCATGCTCGCCCTCGCCGTGGGGATCATCATGGCCGCGTACGCGAGCGTCGGCATCGGGATGGACGGCCAGGTCCCGGCCGGCATGCTCACGTACGGCCTGGGCCTCGGCGTCCTCATGCTCATCGCCTACCTGGTGCTGGCCAAGTTCGCGCCCTGGGCGGACCCGCTCATCCTGCCGCTGGTCACGCTGGTGAACGGGATCGGCCTGGTGATGATCTACCGGATCGAGCAGGCCCCGTGGCGTACCGGCGCCTCGGCCACCCAGCAGATCACGTGGACCGCGGTCGGCATCGTGATGTTCACGGTGACCCTGGTCGTGCTCCGCGACCACCGCCTGCTGCAGCGGTTCACCTACACCGCCGGGGCGCTCGGCGTGGTCCTGCTCATCCTGCCGCTGCTGCCGTTCATCGGCCGCGAGATCAACGGCGCCCGCATCTGGATCAACGTGGGCTTCAGCGTGCAGCCGGGCGAGTTCGCCAAGCTGGCGCTCGTGGTGTTCTTCGCGGGCTACCTCGTGGCGAAACGCGACGTGCTCGCGCTCGTCGGGCGGCGGCTGCTCTTCATCGACCTGCCGCGGGCCCGCGACCTCGGCCCGATCCTCGTGATCTGGGGCATCAGCGTCGGCATCCTGGTGCTGCAGAAGGACCTCGGCACCTCGCTGCTGCTCTTCGGCGGCTTCATCAGCATGCTCTACATCGCCACCGGCCGCACCGCCTGGGTGCTCATCGGCCTGACGCTGTTCGTCGGTGGCGCCTTCCTCGCCGGGCAGATCTTCTCGCACGTCGGCCACCGGTTCGAGGTCTGGCTCAACCCGGAGAGCAACGAGTTCTACGAGCGGGCGGCCGGCGGCAGCTACCAGCTCATGGAGGGCCTGTTCGGCCTCGGCTCGGGCGGCATCCTCGGCACCGGGCTGGGCCAGGGCCACCCGTACCGCATCCCCCTGGCGTTCTCCGACTTCATCTTCCCGGCGACGGGCGAGGAGCTCGGCCTCACCGGGCTGATGGCGCTGCTCATGTGCTACGCGCTCATCGTGGAGCGCGGCCTGCGCACCGCGCTCGCCGCCCGGGATCCGTTCAGCAAACTGCTGGCCGGTGGCCTAAGCTTCATCCTGGCCTGGCAGGTGTTCATCATCGTCGGCGGCGTGACGAACCTCATCCCGCTGACCGGTCTGGTGACGCCGTTCATGTCCCAGGGCGGCTCCGCCCTGCTGGCCAACTGGATCCTCATCGCGCTGCTGGTGCGCATGTCGGACGCGGCGCGCAGGCCGCCGCCGCAGGCCATCCAGGACGAGGGGCTCACGCAGGTGATGCAGCGATGAACGGCACGCTCAAGCGGGTTGCGGTCGCCTGCATGGTGATGTTCGGCCTGCTGCTGCTCAACGTGAACTACCTGCAGGCGGTGAAGGCCGAGGAGTACCGCGAGGACAACCGGAACTTCCGCCGCTTCTTCCAGCGGTACGAGAACCAGCGCGGCAGGATCATCGCGGGCAACGAGGTGATCGCCGAGTCGGTCGACACCAAGGGCGACATCCGGTTCGAGCGCCGGTACCGCAACGGGCGGCTGTACGCGCACGTCATCGGCTTCTTCGCCCCGGAGAGCGAGCGCGGCATCGAGGCGGCGCAGAACAAGCTGCTCGACGGCACCTCGGCCGACCTGGTCGTGCGCCGCGCGGTCGACCTGCTCACCAACAAGCCGACCCGTGGCGCGGACATCGAGCTCACCATCGACCCGCGGGCGCAGCGGGCCGCGTACGAGTCGCTGCGCCGCGCCGGCCGCAAGGGCGCCGTGGTCGCGCTCGACCCGCAGACCGGCGCGATCAAGGCGATGGTGTCGCTGCCCACCTACGACCCCAACGAGCTCGCCGTGCCGAACAAGGGCAAGGTGGCGCAGGCGTACAACAAGCTCGACGCCGACAAGGACCAGCCGCTGCTCAACCGGGCCATCGAGACCACGTACGCCCCGGGCTCGACGTACAAGGTGGTCACCACGGCCGCCCTGCTCAGCGAGGACGACACCGTCGGGCCGCAGACCACGGTCGACGCCCCGCAGGTGCTCGACCTGCCGGGCACCTCGGTGGGGCTGCCGAACTACGCCGGCGCGGCGTGCGGCTCCGGGCGGGTGACCCTGCAGTTCGCGCTTGAGAAGTCCTGCAACACACCGTTCGCCAAGATCGGTATGGAGCTGGGCTACGAGAAGATGAAGGAGCAGGCGGCGCGGTTCGGCATCGGCGAGCCGCTGCAGATCCCGCTCAACGTGGCCCCGAGCAGCATCGGGAAGAAGGAGGACGACGCCGCGCTCGCCATGGCCTCGATCGGCCAGCGCAGCGTGCAGATGACGCCGCTGCAGATGGCCATGGTCGCCGCCGCCGTCGCCAACGACGGCACGGTGATGAAGCCGTACCTGGTCGACAAGGTGGTGAGCCCGGACGGCGACACGCTCGAGGAGACCGAGCCCGACGAGCTGAGCGAGGCGATGAGCCCCGACGCCGCCCGCAAGCTCCGGCAGATGATGGTCTCGGTGGTGGCCCAGGGCACCGCGACCGCCGCGCAGATCCCCGGCGTCACCGTGGGCGGCAAGACCGGTACCGCCGAGACCTCCGACAACGCGCCGCCGCACGCGTGGTTCATCGGCTTCGCCCCGGCCGAGAACCCGAAGGTCGCGGTGTGCGTCTTCGTGCAGTCCGGCGCGGCCGGCGACCGGGCCACCGGCGGCGGGACCGCCGCCCCGGTCGCCCGCGAGGTCATGCAGGCGGTGCTCCGGCGGTGACCTCCGGCAACCTGCTGCTGGGCAACCGGTACCGGCTGACCGGACGCATCGCCGCCGGCGGGATGGGCGAGGTCTGGCGGGCGGTGGACGAGCTGCTCGGCCGCGAGGTCGCCGTGAAGCTGCTGCGCCAGCACGTCGCCGCCGACCCGTCGTTCCGGGAGCGGTTCCGGCACGAGGCGCGGATCACCGCGGGGCTCACCGACCCCGGCATCGCCCAGGTGTTCGACTACGGCGAACAGGAGGACGGCGCCTACCTGGTGATGGAGCTCGTGGTCGGCGAGCCGCTGTCGGCGATCCTCGCCCGGCACGGCACGCTGACCGCGGACATCACCCTCGACCTGGTCTCCCAGACCGCGCGCGGGCTGCACGCCGCGCACCGCTCGGGGGTCATCCACCGGGACATCAAGCCCGGCAACCTGCTCATCACCGAGACCGGCCAGGTCAAGATCACGGACTTCGGCATCGCGCGGGCGCTGCAGGCCGCGCCGATGACCCGGACCGGCACCGTGCTCGGCACGGCCCAGTACGTCAGCCCGGAGCAGGCCTCGGGCAGCCCGCTCACCCCGGCGACCGACATCTACTCGCTCGGCGTGGTCGCGTACGAGTGCCTGGCCGGGCGGCCGCCGTTCGTCGCCGACACCCAGGTGGCGATCGCGCTCATGCACCTCAACGAGCCGCCGCCACCGCTGCCCCCGCACGTGCCCGGGCCGGTGCGCGACCTGGTGATGGCGATGCTCTCCAAGGCCCCGGAGAAGCGGCCGGGGCCCGCCCAGGAGCTCGCCGAGCACGCCGCGCGGCTGCGCGAGCAGCTCGCCGCCGGCACCGCGGGCGCCGACCTGCGCACCGTGACCGACCCCGCATGGCGGCCGGTACGGCACGGCGACGCCGCGACGGCCGGCCACCCGTCCGGGCCGATGGGCCCGGCGGCGGGGCCCGCCACCGGGCCCTCGTCCTTCCCGGGCGAGCCCGGGGTGTACCCGTCGGGCGCGATCCCCGGGGTGCCCCCGGGCGTGCACGCCGACTTCGGGCAGGCCGCGCCACCCCGGCGGCGGGCCACCACCGTGGTCCTCGCCGTGGCCGGGACCGCGGCCGCGGTGGGCATCGCCGCGCTCGCGTTCGTCGCGCTGCGGGACACCGGGGTGACCCAGAGCCCGGTCGAGCCGTCCGGCCAGGTCACGCAGGCGCCCACCCCCGCGCCGACCTCCGCTGGACCGGATCGGCACGCAACTTTGCCCATAGCTCCTGGGAAGTCGGCGCGGCCCATCCCGCCTCCGTCGGCTACCGTTGATAGGTCGGCATCTGAGACGCCTCAGCCGTCCCAGACCCCGAGCACCACCCCCACGCCGACGCGCGAGGAACCGTCCTCGACCCCCACCCCGACACCGCCGACCACCCCCACGCCAACGCCAAGTGAGACGCCGACTCCTTCGGACACCCCGACCCCGACCGAGACGGAAACCCCGGACGGGGAGACGTGATGCGGTATTGGGTCGATGATGGACAGCGGCAGCCTCAGGGCGCGTCGGCACCCGAGATGAATGGCAAGGGACAGTGCAGGACATGACGACTCAGCCTCGGCGGCTAGACAACCGCTACGAACTCGACGGAGTCGTCGGGCGCGGCGGCATGGCCGAGGTGTACCGCGCACGGGATCTCCGGCTGGACCGCGTGGTCGCCATCAAGACGCTCCGGGCGGATCTGGCCAGGGACGCGACCTTCCAGGCGCGTTTCCGCCGGGAGGCACAGTCGGCGGCCTCGCTCAACCATCCCTCGATCATCGCCGTGTTCGACACCGGCGAGGACCGCTCCACGGGCACGCCGGTGCCGTACATCGTGATGGAGTTCGTCGAGGGCAAGACCCTGCGCGAGATCCTGCGCCAGGAACGCAAGCTTCCGCCCGAGCGCGCCCTCGAGCTCACCGACGGCATCCTGCGCGCGCTCGACTACAGCCACCGCGGCGGGATCGTGCACCGGGACATCAAGCCCGCCAACGTCATGATCACCCGCAACGGCGATGTCAAGGTGATGGACTTCGGCATCGCCCGGGCCATGGCCGACTCGGCGGCCACGATGACCCAGACCGCGCAGGTGATCGGCACGGCCCAGTACCTGTCGCCGGAGCAGGCGCGCGGTGAGCGGGTGGACGCGCGCAGCGACCTGTACTCGACCGGGTGCGTCCTGTACGAGCTGCTCACCGGGCAGCCGCCGTTCACCGGCGACTCGCCCGTCGCGATCGCCTACCAGCACGTGCGGGAGGAGCCGATCCCGCCGTCGCAGCTCGACCCGTCGATCCCGCCGTGGGCCGACGCGATCGTGCTGAAGTCGATGGCGAAGGACCCGGCGATGCGCTACCAGAGCGCGGCCGAGATGCGCGCCGACATCCAGCGCGCGCTCTCCGGCATGCCGGTCGAGTCCTCCGCCACCCAGACGATGGCGATGACCAACGGCGCCTACGGGGCGACCCAGACCATGGTGGCGCCGAACGGGCCCGCCACCCAGCAGGGCACCACGGCGCTGCCGCCGTACGAGTACGCCCCGACCGAGCTCGGCACGCCCGTCGCCGGCGGGCCGCCCACCCAGGCCGGAGGCCGGGCGGACCGGCGCCGCGCGCGGCGGAACAACCAGGCGCTCAAGACCGCGCTGTGGATCCTCATCCCGCTGCTGGTGATCGGTACGTTCATCGGCATCGGCTGGGCCTTCCTCAGCGGCGGCAGCGGTGACGCGACGACCGGCCAGGTGACGATCCCCGAGGTGGCCGGGCAGACCATCGACGGCGCCAAGGAGGCGCTCACCGCCGCCGGGCTCAAGGTGGCCGACGAGGTCAAGCAGAAGCACAGCGACGAGTACAAGAAGAACACGGTGATCGGCACCGAGCCGGAGGCCGGCACCAAGGTCGACCGGGACTCCACGGTCACGCTCGTCGTCTCCAAGGGCCCGGAGACGGTCGAGGTGCCCAACGTGATCGGCCAGGACGAGGACGCCGCCAAGGAGGCCCTGGAGTCGGCCGGGTTCAGCGTGCAGACCGTCCGGGAGCCGACGAACCAGCCGCCCGGCAAGGTGTTCAAGATGTCCCCGAAGCCGGGTACCGAGCGGCCGAAGGGCTCCGTGGTCAAGATCTACGTGCCGGTCGAGGCGACCGAGCTGCCGAACGTGGTCGGCCAGACGCTCGACGACGCGCGGGCGACGCTGGAGGGCGCCGGGTTCAAGGTGCGGGTCCAGCAGCAGCCGAGCGACACCGTGCCCGCGGGCAGCGTGATCAGCATGAGCCCGCCCGGCGGCACCAGCCTCACGCCGGGCCGTACCGTGACGCTCGTCGTGTCCACCGGGCCGCGGCAGGACACCCCGAGCCGGCCGCCGGCCGACGAGCCCTCCGGTGGCGGTGACTTCGACGGTGGCGGCGGTGACTTCGGCGGCGGTGGCGACACCGGCGGCGACCCGGGCGGTGGCGACACCGGCGACGGCACCCTCGAGGACGGCGGTGGCGGCCTCGGCCCCGGCGAGGTCGAGGATCCGCCGCTCGACGAGGGCGGGTTCTAGGCGGAAACGAGTGAGGGTCTCCGCCGCTCGGGGGCAACGGCGGAGACCCTCACTCTGATGTCGTCTCTGAGGGCGAATGCGTTACAGGGTTCCGATGAGTCTTTTCGGCGGATCGTCCCGGGAGACGCCGGAGCCCGGACGGCCCGCCCGCCGGTGGGGCACCGCACCGTCCGGCCGCCGGACATCCCCCCTGCGCGCCCTTGACGACTATCCTTGCTTGACGTCGGCATCTACCCAGGAGCGTTACCGTGCCCAAGTCCAAGAATCGCAAGAAGGCGGTCTACACCCCGCCGCCGAAGGCGAAGGAGGTCAAGGTCAGCCCGCGGTGGCTCGCGCCGCTGATGGTGACCTGCTGGATCCTCGGGGTGGCCTGGATCTCCACGTGGTACGTGTGGACGGACGCGCCGCTGCTGGGCACGCTGCAGGAGTGGAACCTCGCGATCGGGTTCGGCTTCATCATCCTCGGGGTGATTCTGTCCACCCGGTGGCGCTGACGCCGGTTTCGACCGCTCGGTGATGCTGATCCACAGGTTTGTCCACACCCTGTGGATTCACGCCTACACGATGGGGAACGGAAAGTTCGGCCGGATCATGACCAGCACGCCGAGCAGCGCCAGCACGGCGGCGAGCGCCGCCACCTGTACGGGCGTGCGGGCGGACTTCGGCGCGTAGGCGAGCGCCGCGGCGACGACGGCCCCGGTGATGAGGCCGCCCACGTGGGCGGTCCAGCTGATGTTCGTGCCGGGCCAGAACGTGATCACCAGGTTGATCACGATCAGCACGACGATGCCGCGGATGTCGACGTTGAGCCGCCGGCCGATCACGAAGGTCGCGGCGAACAGGCCGAAGATCGCGCCCGACGCCCCGACGCTGAGCACCCGGGGATCGTCGAACCAGTAGCCGAGCACCGACCCGCCGAGCGCGCTCAGCAGGTACAGCGCGAGGAACCGCACGTGGCCGAGCATGCGTTCCAGGCTGGGCCCGAGCACGTACAGCGCCCAGCTGTTGAACAGGATGTGCAGGATGCCCCAGTGCAGGAACGCGCTGGTGATCAGCCGGTGGTACTCGCCGAGCACCGCCACGTAGGCCACGTTCATCCCGAACCGCTCGGCGATCCCGCCCTGGGTGAGCTCCTGGGCGATGAAGAGCAGGACGTTGATGCCGAGGATGGCGAACGTGACATACGGCTTGGCGATCAAGCCGCCGCCGAACACGGTGCGGGCCGCGCGCGTGGCCCGGTTCGCCTCGGCCACGCAGTCCACGCACTGGTGCCCGACGGCGGCCTCCCGCATGCAGTCGGGGCAGATCGGCCGGTCACAGCGCTGGCAGCGGACGTACGTCTCACGCTCGGGATGCCGGTAACACGTGGGTACCGCCTCCTCGCCCTGCGAGGGGGTGGTGGGTGGCTGACTCGTCATCGCCTGCCTGGGTTCCTTGCCGTTCCGACTTCCTTGCTCCCGCCGTCGCCGGCGCGCGGCGCCCGACACGGTTATCCACAGCCTGCCATCGAATCCGCGTGCCCGGGCACGCGGGTCACGTGAGTGTCACTCGGTCCGGCGCTCACCGGGCCGCTCACCAAGGCACGCGGTCGATCGTGACCTGCTCCAGCACGACATCCTCGAGTGGCCGGTCGTTCCAGTCGGTGGCCACCTTGGAGATCTCGTCCACGACCTCGTGGCCCTCCATCACCTCGCCGAAGATCGTGTGGTTGCCGTCGAGGTGCGGGGTCGGCACCACGGTGATGAAGAACTGCGAGCCGTTCGTGCCCATGCCGCCGATCCGGCCCGCGTTCGCCATGGCGAGCAGGTAGGGCCGGTCGAACTTCAGGTCCGGGTGGATCTCGTCGTCGAACCGGTAGCCCGGCCCGCCGGTGCCCTGGCCCAGCGGGTCGCCGCCCTGGATCATGAAGCCGGCGATCACCCGGTGGAAGATCGTGCCGTCGTACAGCCGGTCACGGGTACGCCGGCCGGTCCGCGGGTCGATCCACTCGCGGGTGCCCTCGGCGAGCTCCACGAAGTTCCGCACGGTGACGGGCGCCTGCTCCGGGAACAGGCGAATCCGGATGGTGCCGCGGTTGGTCCGCAGCGTCGCGATCAACGTCTCAGCCACGAGGGCCGCCCTTCTTCGACACCTCTTTGACGAGGTGGGGATCCGTCACTGACCTGCCTGCCCCACCGGGCCTTTCGGTGTGGACCTGCGCTAGCAGCCTACGCAACATCTCCGCCGCCCCGGTCACGGTTGAGTCCGGATCTGACGGGAACGGAGCGTTCGACCCGAACGGACAGGAGGTTGTCGTGTCCCTCACCATGAAGAAGCGCCGCCTGGAGCTCGTCATCCCGAAGTCGCGGATCGACCAGGTACGGTCGCAGACCGCGCGGGCGGTGGAGAAGGTCGGCCCGCTCGCCGCCCAGGCGCGCGACGTCGCGTCCCGGCGCATCGAGGACGCCCGGGTCTGGGCCGCGCCACGGCTGGAGCGCGCGGCGCACTCGGTCGAGGAGCGGATCGCGCCCCGGGTGAGCGCGATGCTCTCGGACGCCGCCAAGGCCGTCGACCCCGGTAAGACCGCGAAGGCGAAACGCCGCTGGCCGGTACTCACCCTCGTCACCGGGGTGGCGCTCGGCGCGATCGGCTACGTGATGTACCGGAACAACCAGAACTGGGTCGACTCGATGACCGAGGCCGAGGGCGAGGCCGCCGCGCTGGCGGGCGAGCAGGTGGCCGAGACGAGCCGCCGGGCCGCCGCCACCGGTGAGCGGGCCGCCGAGGCGAGCGAACGGCTCGCCGAGAAGGCCGAGCGGCTCGCCGACCCCAAGGGCGGGTCCGGACGCCGGCCCTGATCCGTTCCCGGCGGACCCGCCGAACGGTGGCCGGCGGCGCGCAGGACGGCGCCGGCCACGGCCCGTGTGCCCCGTCGGCGGTTCCCGCCGCCGGTGCACCTCATGTGGGCACCGGGTACGGCGGGCGCCCCGGACCGGCGGCACGGCGAGCCCCACGGCCCGGCACCGTCGTGCAGGGCGTCCCTCCGCGCCTCCCGACGACGCGGACCGAATGTGGGGCGTGGCCGGCGCGTGGGTGCTTCGAATACGACGGCGACATCGGCTACGGTCGGTCCGAGTACTGGGCACTTGGGCCGAACCCCTCGTTCCCGTGAACCGGCCCGGTGATCCTCCCCGAGCCGGTCCACGAACGATCGAGGAGGACGCCATGTCCGAGCGCACCCGCCGTGCCGTCTTCACCGGAACCGCCCTCGCCGGCGCCGCCGCGTTCCTCGCCCAGGTGATCGCCCGGGTACGGCCGGCCGACGCGGCCACGTCCCCCGAGCGTCCCGTGGGGCGCCACGCCCCGGGCCCGGTGATCGCCCGGGTCAGGGACATCCCGGTGGGCGGCGGGAAGGTCATCAGGGGCAGATACGTGGTGACCCGGCCGAGAAAGCGGGTCTTCCGCGTCTTCGACGCCGCGTGCACCCACCAGGGCTGCCCGGTCGCCGACGTACGCGACGGCACGATCATCTGTCCCTGCCACGGCAGCAGGTTCGCGATCACCGACGGCTCCGTGGTGGCGGGCCCGGCGAGACGGCCCCTCGCCAGGATGCGGTTCGAGATCGCGAGGGGGAGGATCCACCTCCGCTGAATCCCTCTCGCCCGGGCCGCCGGCCGCCGTGATGTGCCCGGCGGCGGCCGCCCGCCGTACCTCCGCCGCCGGGCGACGTTCACCTCGAGGACAGACGGCCTGCGGCCGGCGTCGGCGATGGCGTCGGTGCGCGAGACGTCCCGCAGGCCGAGGGCTGCCCTCGTAGGCGGCAACCGCCACGTCAGACTCGGCGACCTCCGGGTGGAGCCGGGCCAGGACGGTGCGGCGGAGCCGTCGCCGCCGCCTCGCGGAGGGGCCGCGTCAGCAGGCGGGCGGATGGAGCCGGGCGGGCTTGCGCCGGTCCCTGGGCCCGGCGGGAACGGCTCCGTCCGTCTCTCCGTCCTCATCGAGGCCCGCCAGGTCGTCCGGGCCGACGGGTTCGAACGGCTCCTCGGCCTCGGCGAGGCGGGCCCGGCCCTCGCGGCCGCCGAGCAGGGCGCGGGTGAGCGCCTGGCCGGCCCCCGACATCGCCTCCAACGCCGCGGTGAAGTGCTCGTCGCGCAGGGTGTGCTCGTTCGCGCGGATGGCGAGCAGGATGACGCGGCGCAGCAGTTCCCTGATGTAGGACGCGGTGACGCCTTCGGTCGCCGCGACCACCGCGGCGAGGTCCGCCTCGATCGGGCGGTTGCGCGCGTACAGGCGGATGAGGCGCTCCCGTGCCCGGGCGTCGGGCAGGGGTATCTCCACCGCCAGGTCGACCCGGCCCGGACGCTGGATGAGGGCCTTTTCCAGCACCTCCGGCCGGTTGGTGGTGAGCACGAAGGTCACGTCGGCGTCCCCGGAGGTGCCGTCCATCGCGTCGAGCAGGGAGAACAGCAGCGGGCTCGTCTCGAAGTGGTCGCGGCTCTCGGCGATCAGGTCGACGTCCTCGATGATCACCATCGACGGCTGCATGGCGCGGGCGAGCGCGACGGCCTGGTCGATCCTCGCCATCGCCGGACCCGTGATGACCACGACGGTGCTCTCGCGCATGCGGCTCATCAGGTACCGGGTGGTGTGCGTCTTCCCGGTGCCCGGCGGGCCGTACAGCAGCAGGCCGCGCCGCAGGTGCTGCCCGGCCTCGCGGAGCAGGTCGGCCGCCTCGCCGATGCCGACGACGTGCTCCTCGATCGCCTCCAGCCGGCCCTCGGGCAGCACGACGTCCTCGGCGCTCAGCTCCGGCCGCGGCAGGAAACTGACGACCCCGTTGTCCTGGTGCTCGCTCATCGAGAAGCTGAGCACCTGCCCGCGGAGCGGATTGTGCTCGCGCCGCAGCCGCTCGATCTCCTCACGTACGGCGGTCGCCGCGGCGTGGTCGGCGGCGAGGACGGCGAGCAGGCACCGCGGCTGGAAGTCCTCCCTGACGAAGACGCCGACGACCACCGGGGTGCCGTCTGGGGCGAAGGTGGGGATCATGCCCAGCTTCACGACCTCGACGGTGTCGTCCGGGCCGATCGGCGCGGTGCCGTAGTCGGGCCGTCCGAGCGTGGCGGCGCCCCAGCTCACCGCCCTGAGCAGCGTGGTGGTGACGCTCTCCCAGCCACCGTCGGCGCCGACGATCCCGAACCAGCGGGCGTCGGGGCTGTGCGCCGCCAGGTAGCGGTCGATGGCGATCTGGAGCCCGGCGTGCTCGAACGCAGGGTACTGCTCCTCGACCGTGACCACATCGGTGAGCGGACACCCGATGTGGCCCGTCACCCTCTGCACCAGGGGCGATGCCGCGTTCTCCGCGTCGATGCGCTGCGAGACCGCCTCGTAGACGCGACGAAGGGCGTGGGCGAGGGCGCGGGCGTCGGCCGGATCGATGTCGGTCATGTTTTCCATCATCATCAACGGCACGAGTCGCGAGCACGCTTTTTCACGCCGACCCGCTGACACGGAGCGCCAGGACGCCTACCGTCGAGTCGTCACCGTCGTGGGGGGACGGCCCGGTCGCCGATTCCCTGCCATGCGGACGGTAGCGACAAGGCGGACAACCAGCCTATTAACTGGTTTACCTGGCCAAATGCGTACGAACGGGGGTCAGTCGGGACCTTGAATGCATGAGACACCGATTGCACGCCGTACCTGAAAGGGATTCCGAATCGGGTAAATTCGGCACGACCGCTCTCGCAGGGCACCGAGTTCCGTGCCGATGGCTTGCTAGGCTGCAAGCAACCATAAGAACCGGGCGTCGTCTCACCCCACCGGGTGGTGAGACCGTCGAGAAGTGGGGTCACACGTGAAGAAGCTGCTCGTTCTCGCATTGGTCGCCCTTGGGGGCCTGCTCATCTGGCGGAAGGTGCAGGCCGACCGCGCCGAGCTCGACCTGTGGACCGAGGCCACCGGTAGCGAGAACTGACCGCTTGGCTACCGACACGGGTGCGTACATGGTCGTCGAGCAACGCGACGGTGACGGCGTAGGCAGCACCCCGCACACCAAGCTCGTCTGTCTCGATCTGGCCGGCACCACGGTAGGCGACTCCGCCATGGTGGAGCGGGCGTTCGCCGAGGCGATCGCCACCCAGGGCATCGTCCCCGGGACCGGTGCGTACGCGCGCGCAATGGTGCACGTGCACCGCTCCCGGGGCCGCCCCGAACTCGACATCTTCCGCGCCATATTCCCCGGCAACGAGGCGCAGGCCCAGGCCGCGAACCTGACCTTCCAGCGCGCCTACGCGGGCGTCATCGAGCGTTCCGGCCTCATCCCTCTCCCGGGCACCGTCGAGGCCCTGGAGAAGCTGCGCGGCGTCGGCATCAAGGTCGCCCTGCTCAGCAGCTTCAACCGCACCACCCTCAGCCGCATCCTCGACGTGCTCGAGTGGACCGACAAACTCGACCTCGCCCTCAGCCCTGAGGACGCCGGCCGCGGCCGCCCCTGGCCGGACATGATCCTCACCGCCGTCCTCCGCCTCGGCATCGACGACGTACGCGAGGTCGCCGTCGCCGGCGACTCCGAAAGCCACATGCTCTCCGGCCGCCGCGCCGGCGCCTCCATCGTCGCCGGCCTCCTCACCGGCAACCACAGCCGCGAACGCCTGCTGGCCGGCGGCGCCACCCACATCATCGACTCGATCGCCGACTTCCCGTCCCTCCTCCTCGACCCCACCCGCACCCCTCCCCAGCCAGGCCCTCCCGGCTAGCACCCATCACCACCGCCACATGTCCTATGCTGTTGGAGGTACGGCCGCACCTCGGCGATCTTGTCGAACGGTCCACCCGAGAGCGGCACACGGGGCTTTAGCTCAGTTGGAAGAGCATCTGCTTTGCAAGCAGAGGGTCAGGGGTTCGAGTCCCCTAAGCTCCACCAGGGAAAACGCCCCGATCCAGATCATGGACCGGGGCGTTCGTGCCATTAACGTGCCATTAGCCTTCTGAGGCGGGCGGGCCGGGCAAGCTCCCGCCGTTCCGCTCCCGACGCTCGGCCTCGATCCGCGCGCTCAGCGCATCGGCGATCATCTGGTCGGCACGCCGCGTCGCGTGCTGGTAGATCAGCGCCGCCCGGTCACTGTCGTGCCCCATCCGCGCCTTGAGATCGGCCAGGCTCGCACCGCTCTGCGCGGCCAGCGTGTTCCCGGTGTGGCGAAGGTCGTGAAAGTGCAGGCCGGTCAGCCCCATTTCCTTCAGCGCCTCCGCCCATTTCGCCTCCCGCCGGAAATTGCCACCGCGGAGGAATCCGCCCCGCGCGCCGAGGAATACGAACGCGTCCGGCACGTCGTCGACGTACGTGGCGAGGTGCTCTTCCAGCGCCGGAATGATGACGGCCGGAATACTGACGATGCGTTTCCCGGCCCGGGACTTGGGCGGACCGAGGATCAGCTTTCCGCTGGTCAGCTCCACAAGCTGGTGGCGAACCCTCACCGTCCGCGCCGCCAGGTCGATGTCGCAACGCTGCAGCGCGGTCACCTCGCCCCAGCGCAGGCTCGCGAAGGTGGCCAGCAGAATCAGCGCCCGGAAACGCCGATCGGCCATACGGTCGGCCAGCTCGAAGACCTGGGCGACGGAGAGAACGGGGCGTTCCGGCGTCTGCTCGTTGTCCGCCCCCTTGATCCGGCAGGGGTTGCGGCTCAATAGTTTGTCCTCTTCCACGGCCGTCATCAGCACGGCCCGCAGCAGCCGGTACGCCTTGGCCGCCGTCGACACCGAAACGCCGCTGTCCAGTAGCTCACTCCGCCAGGTGCGGATCATCTGGGTGGTGAGCTTGCCGACCGCGACCCCGCCGAGGGTGGGCGCGATGTGGCGTTCCAGCAGCCACGTGTACAGATCGATCGTTTTCGGCCGAAGGCCGGGCCGTTCCTTGATCCACCGTCGTGCGTAGTCGCCGAGCCGGACCTTGCCACGGTCTGGGTCGGTCCAGTCACCGGAAATGATCTGAGCCTCGATCAGCGTGAGCGCGCGATCGGCGTCCGTCTTGGTGGCGTACGTGGTCTGGCCGGTCCTCATCCGTCCATCCGGGCCGGGGTAGCGAATCTGGTAGCGGCCCGAGGGCAGTTTGCGGATGTTGCCGAAACGCCGGTGACCCTTCTTATTCGCCATCAGGCAACGCCCCTCGCGACGTTCCCGGCCGTCAGCGGCGGCACCGTACCGGCGGCGACGAAGGCGTCCAAGGCGTGCTCGGTAATGCGCACGTGCCGCCCGACTTTGACGAACTCGATGCGCCGCTCTGCGACCAGACGCCGGATGAACCGCACCGAGGTATTGAGCCGCTCGGCCGCTTCCTGGACGGTGAGAAGTCGCTTCATGCCGCCCTCCCTCGATCGGCTGCCGACGTTGCCGAAAGATCTTGCAAGGTGCGTCCTTCGGCTCTGGCCTGTAGCCGTTGCATGGCCGCGCGCCAGCGCTGGCGCTCGGCGACGGCCCGCAGGAGGCGTACGGCGAGCGGTGGGACGTCCCGCTCGTTGCGGGAGACCGGGCGCCAGGTGTAGCGGTGCGGGTCGGCCGCCTCCTCCTCCGACAGCCCGAGGGCTTCCAGCACCCAGGCCCGCCGGTCTTGCCGGTGCTCGGCGAGGGTCTTGTTCGACCACTTGCGCGACACCAGCACGCGGCGGCCCGCATAGCCCAGGTGCTCGGGCTTGTGCGCCTTGCCCCTGCAGCAGCCGGGGCGCATCCCGGCGCGGGCGTTTTTGGGCTGGATGCCATAGCGCAGCCAGTTGGGGCAGCTCGGCGAGCAGGGTTCGTACCGCAGTGCCTCGACCAGCCTTGCGGCGTGCTCGGCCTGGGCCGCATCGGCCGGGTTGGCGGCGTCGCCGATGGACTTGGTCAGGTACTTGGACAGGTAGCGGATGCACTGGTCGGCATCTTTGGACCCGGCGAGCACGCCTTGGACATCCATCTGCGGGCCGAAGCGGATCACGTGCAGCGGCTTGGCGTCCGGGTCGGCGTCGAGCGCATCCAGGGCCTGGTCCCAGGTGGGCAGCACCTCGCCGGTGTCCGGATCGACATAGCCGGCCTTCTCATCCCAGACCGGCAGGTGGTCGCCGTCGTAGACGACCCGGTCGGCCGCAGGCCACCAGACCTGGTGATAGGTGGCCGCGGCGATCTGCCGGATCTCCGCCCGAGGCAGGGTGCCCCGGACGGCCATGTGCAGGTGCGGGGCAAGCCGCCGCTGCGGCTCAACGGTGGCGAAGTACTGCACGTCGTACCCGGCCACCCGGCGCAGGTTCTGCACGAACCGGTCGATCAGCTTGGAAAAGTGCAGCGCGTCCCGGGCAGCCCGCGCATAGTCGTACTCCTCCGGATCGACCGGGACGCCGTCGCGGACCCGGCCGTAGGAGGGGAGGGTGAGGGTGATGAACATCGACGGCCGGTAGACCTTGCCGTCCGGCGCGGTGAACGTCCGGCCCAGCGTCGTGCTGGCCCGCTTGCGCTTGGGCAGGTCCGGCGCGTCCTGGCGGCGCCGGGTCGAACGGGTGCGCTTCGGCACCGACCGGCCTAGGACGTTGCCGCGCAGGCCCGCGGCGTTGATTTCGGCATCCAGGTCGGTGATCGCGCCGTCGAAATCTTCGGTGGGCTCGCCCGCCGCCTGGGCCGCATCCCGCCAGGCCTGCAGGTCGGCCCGCAGCTCGACCAGGTGCCGCTGATGCTCGCTGGGCTGATTCGGGGTGATGACCGGTTCGGTCTCCAGGTGCCAGCCCTCGCGGCACTGGGCCATGCGAAGCTGCCGGTTGCGCTTCGCGCAGGACGGGCACACGGTCTCCAGGGTCGCCCCGCAGGGGACGTCGATGATCTCGGACTTGCCCGTGTGGGTGTCGATGCGCCGCATCGGCACCGGGCGGATGCACACCCCGTAGTCGATGGCGATGTGCTCGACGACCTCCCGGGCCAGCGGCATCGCCTGCCGTACCGACCGTGGCACCTGCAGGGTCATCGGCCCTCACCCCCACCCGCGGCGTAGGCGACCATGGCGCGGATGTCGGCGTCGGAGACGTAGGCGGCGCGCACCCGGATCGGGTCAGGGCTGGACTCCAGCCGCACATACCCCACGCCGGCCCCGCGCTCGGGGATGGGTGAGATGTGGTCGGCCAGCGCGCCCCGGTCGCGGGCACCCTCGCCGAGCACCATGTCCACCTGTTCTGACTCATCCAGCCGCAGGGCGATCTTGTCGGGGAACAGGTTGCGGATGCTCATGACCTCCTTGCGCGGGTCCTGCAGCGCGGCCAGCACGCCGACGCCGACGGCGCGGCCCTGGGTGGTGAGCGTGGCCAGGGCGGCGATGGTCCGGGCGCGAAGGTGCTTGTCGGACTGGTAGGCGGTCAGGAACGCGACCTCATCGACGATCACCAGGATGAACGGGTCGGCGGCGGTCGGCTCGTGCACGCGGCGGACCCCGGCGTAGCGGTCGGCGCGCTGTTGCATCACCGCCACCGCGGCCTCAAGCAGGTCGGCGCAATCGGCCGGGTCGGCCGCATAGCGGTCGAACAGCTCCCGGCCGTAGGACAGCTCCATGCGCTTGGGATCGAGCGCCCAGATCTGCACCAGGCCTGATCGCATCGCGGGCAGCAGGCCACGGATCACCGACCACAGGTAGGAGCCCTTGCCCGAGCCGGTCGCACCCGCGATCAGCACGTGCGTGCCGTGCACCTTCAGCCGGTAGGGGGTGCCGTCCTCGCAGATGCCGATCTCCACCGGCCCCACCGAGGGGGTCTCGGGGATGGGTATGGCGGGCAGCGGAACCGCCAGCGGGTCCCGGCGCGGGAAGGTCAGGCGGAGCCGACCGGCCCGGGCAACCGACACCCGGCAGCCTGCCGCGCCGAAGCCGTGGGCCAGATGGTCGGCGCGGTCGGTCCAGTCCTTGACCGCTTGGCCGTGCAGCATCCTGACGGTGACGTGGTCGGCCCAGTCGTCGCAGCGGACCTTCAGCAGCGCGGGCAGGTAGTCGCGGCCGCGCAGGTGCCGCCCCAGACCGGAGACGACCATTACCGGCTGCCAGTGCCGCCGGTAGACCCACACCCAGCGCCACCAGGCCAGCAGCCGCCAGCCGACCAACCGCGCGAACGAGGAGCGGTGCAGGGTCGCCCACGCGGTCAGCGCCGAGGTGGTCATGCAGACGGCGGCGACGGTGACATGCCAGCCATACAGCCAGCAGGCCGCGACCGGTGTCGCCGCCACGGCCAGGGCGACCGGGTGCCGCCACACCAGGCGGGCAAGGCCCGCGACGAGCCGGTACAGCCAGATCGCCAGGGTGATGCTGACAGGGGTGTTCATGACGGCCGGGCGGAAGACCACGGCCGTGTCTGGGGTGGTGGAGACGAGGTTGCGGGCCTCGTCGCCAGGCAGTTTCTTGAACATTAAGCTTGGTGTCCTCTCAGCACCGGCGTGTATGAGAGATCCAGGGGCCGCTGGAATGGCAGTTCCAGCGGCCCCGCCTTTTGTCAGGCCGCGCGGTCGGTGACCTGGGCGTGTTCGGCGTGCATGAGCTCGCAGCCAGCCAGGTGCCGCGCCGCAGCGCCGAAGACCTGCCGCACGATGTCGAGGTCCTTGGCGGCGACCGGCCCGCTCCGCGTTGTCGAGACCGTCACATCCGCCTCGTCGGGCTCCAGGGCCAGGTGCGGCCGTCCGGAATCGAGCACCCAGGCACGCGCTCGGATCATGGAGCCGCAGAGCGACATTCGGACACGGGAACGCTCGCCGGGGTCGATCGACATCGAAAGGTACGTGTACGGCTGCTCGGTCACGCCGCGGCCTCCTTGCTGTTCCCTGCCTTGGCATGAGCGCGAGGAGCGCGCATCTCCCGAGCCCGGATGGAGTAGGCGAGCCTTCCGGACCCGTTGACGTACGGAGTCACGGTCAGCCCGTCGAACTCGACCGGCGTGAACGGCACGCCTGCCACCGGGGCTGGTAGCACTGGCTGAGCCGGAGCGAGGATCTTGACGGCTACGGTCTTCTGGGCCGCCTTCAGCGACGGATCGGCGTCCATTACGGCGATCTGCCAGACGAGTTCGCCAGTCTGCTTGTCCCGCGCCTGGACGAAGCGGCCGTTGCTCGACGCCTCGAAATCCTTGACCGGCTCGACCTCACCCACGGCGTAGCAGCCGTACGGGAAGATCTGGTCGAAGCTGATCGGAATGGGTCCCCGAAGAGCCATGGTCACCACCTCTGTTTGTCTAGTCAGCCAACTTGACTGACCAAGTTGCTCTCCATTTAGCACTGAACCCACTTGGCTAGTCAAGTAGCCCAAGTGGGTTCAGGCAGGAAAGTTTGGATTACTTGATCGGGTAGGCATCCTCAAGCTCGTGGCGATCGCCAGGAAGCACCGTCTCCACGACGACCCACGGCTTGCCGGTCGCCTCACGGGCGACGGCGTAGACGGCCAGCAGGGCGGCAGAGGGCTTGACGCCGAGGAGCTTGCACTCCTCCCGAGTGGGGTTGCGGGCGGTCACGTGCTCGACGATGTGGTCCAGCTGGATACCGGCCGCGGCTTCTACGTAGCGCCGCACCCCCTGCTTGAGATCGTCGGTTCCTGTCAGCGGGGTACCTTCGGCCACGTCGGCTGGTACCCAGGTGGAGGAAATCTCAGATGCTTCGTCATCGCGCGTGACGAGGATCTTACGAAGAACGACTGGTGACTTGGGCTCGATGTTGAGGTAGGCCGCGATGCGGTTGGGTGCCGGCACCGGCCCCGCCGATAGCAGCGAGCTTTCGACCTGAGCCTCTTTGCGGTCGAGCAGCTCCCGGCCCATACGAGTCTGCTGCCCGGAGGCGATGGCAGGACGGCCGCGCACGAAACGACCCTTGCCCTGATGGGTGACGATCCATCCCTGATCGCGGAGCACGCCAAGCGCCTTGACCACCGTGGGCCGCGCCATGCCGAACTCCGCCATGAGCTGGTGCTCGCTCGGCAGCGGCGAGCCGGGCGGATACTCACCTGACTCGATGCGCCGTTCAAGCTCGGCGATCAGCTGGGCGTACTTGGGAGGAGTGTATTTGAATGACATCAGGGCTCCGCATACAACATGCTTGTCTAGCCAAGCAGGCTAGCAGCGCAAGCGCGCCATGCGAAGGCCCATGGCCGACAGGAGCCCATTACCCCGTGGGCAGCCGATCACCGCCCTACCGGACCTCAGCCGTCAGCAGGTCGAACCACACCTTCCAGCTATGAGGAACCCTCTGCCAGCCACGGCGGTGGAGGGTACTGCTGGCGCAGTTGCCCATAGCGCTGAGCCACCCGTCGTGCAGCAGTCACAACATCGGAGGCCGGGGCGAAAGCGTAGACCGGCCGCCCGTTGATCGAGATACGACCCGAGCGCCAACGGAACCAGCGGCCGTCGGTCCACACCACCAGGTCGGCCCAGACCGACACCAGCGCCAACCCAAACCCCGCGTGAACCTCGGCGGTCACGCCGTACTTCTCCAGCTCCCGGCGCAGCCGCTCGGCGCACTCAGCGGCGGTGAGGGGCCGGGGACGACGACCTGCCACGAGCCGGTCCGCGTTCACGACGCGACCGCCCTACGGCCTGAGCCCGAGCACTCGAAACACGTGACCGTGGACAGCTGCAGGATCACGCCGTCAAGCCGGTACTCGGCATCCGCCGACGCTCGCCGAACGAGCCGCCATCCCTTCCCCCGGCAGGCCCAGCACCTCTCCGTCTTCGGAACCATGGGGCAAGGGTCGTAATTGCCAGCCGCTTAACCCATCCCGAGCCGATATTCCAAGCGGGCATGCCGATATCCCTTGACGGGTTACCTCCAATCCGGAAGCTTGGAAATGCTCGTGGTCATGCGATGCAAGGGGAAGGACTTATGCCCGCAGACGCGGCGGAACCGGTTTCGATACCGCCCGATCTCTGGGAGCGCCCCGAAATGCTTGACGCTCTACAAAAACGGAATATCGGGCAGGTTTTCCGACTTGTCAGACAATATGCGGGCGTGAGTCAGACTCGCATCGGCATTGCGGTGAATCTCAGCCAGGGCAAGGTCAGCGAGATCATGCGCGGAACCGCCCAGGTCACCGCACTCGAAGTGTTCGAGCGGATAGCCGACGGGCTGCGCATGCCGGACTCGGCCCGACTCGCTCTCGGCCTCGCACCCAGCTCATCCAGCCGTGCCCAGATCATCGGCACCGTCCCATCCCGCCGCGCTATCCCTTCTCGGGATGGGGTCCCAGCGGGACAACTCCTTAGCGTCGAAGGCGTGCTGTTGGGCTCGCGCCGAAGTGACGACCTGTGGGATATCGATCTTCTGACGCTGGCGTGGGTAGTGGGAAGGCTGGATTCTCGGATGGACCGACGTACGATGTTGCTCCTCGCGGTCGGAATGACCGCCGAAACCGCGGCTTCCATGGCGGATCCTTGGGAACGCCTTTCTCGCGCACTGAGAGGGCCGCAGGCGCTCGACGAGGAAACGATTGAACGGCTCGAAGCACGGACCATCGGCTTCCATCGGCTGGAATACGTCCTGCCTGCCCGGGCCATCTACCAGGGCTTGACAACGCACATCAACGAGCTGAGCACCTTGCTTCAGAGCGGGCCGCCGGAGCGCTACCGGCGCCGCCTGGCGGCTACGGCCGGCGAAGCCGCGACGCTGGCATCCTGGATCGCCTGGGACCTCAACCAGCCTGCGCAGGCGGCCTCGTTCGAGCGCGTCGCCGCCCTGGCCGCGAAGGAGAGCGGTCACCACATCATCCAGGCATGCACCTATGCCTACCGTTCGTACGCGGTCGCGGGCCCCGAAGCCGTCGAATACATCCGGCGAGCGCAACAGTTCCTTCCAGCCAAGGGAGACGACGCGACTCGGGCATGGCTGCTGGCCCGCGAAGCCGAAGAACTGGCCGCGCTCGGCGACGGCCATGCCGCCGAGCTGCTGCAGCGAGCCGAGGAAGCCCACACTCGAGCCCGACCCCACCGAGAGCGGGCGTGGACCCGCTTTCTCGACCCCGGACGAATGGCCGCTTTTCAGCTCTCGACCTATGTACGGCTCGGCGATGAGCAGCGCGTGGCAGAGGCCAGCCAAGCCGCCCTCGCGGCTCTCGGTCCGGACGAGGATCAAAAGCGCGTGTCCGTCGTCTACGCCGACATCGCCCAGGCACAGCTTCAGCTCGGCGACGTGACAGAAGGAGTCGCCTACGCCCGCCGTGCCCTCGAAGCCGCCCAGCGCACCGAATCCACCTGGGGCATGCAGCACCTCACGAAGGTGGAGAAGGCCCTTGCGGCCCGGCCCGACAAGGCCGCGCGCGAACTGCTCGGGGACCTTCGTGCTAATCGCCGCGCGCTGGGTCTGTCTCCTGCCTGATCCACTCCAGGTAATCCGGCGTACCTCGCACGATCGGTACTGCCACGACCTGCGGCGCTTCGTAGGAGTGCAGCTCACGTACGCACGCTGCGAGGTCGTCAAAGCGATCAGTGGTCGTCTTCATGAGCAGCAACCATTCCTCTGCCTGGCGTACCTCGCCCTCCCACCAGTAGGTGGAGGAGATTTTGGCGACCACTTGCGCGCACGCGGCCAGGCGCCGGGATACGACCGCACTTGCGATCTGATCGGCCTCCTGCCGATTACTCGTAGTGACGTGAACTTCAACCTCGGTGCTCATAGTTCCCAAGAAGTCCATTCCGACTGAACTGTTCGTTGACAATGGCGCCGACGCCAGCGCCGCCGTATCGACGAAGTGGCCCGCTTGCTCAAGCGCGCTCTGAACTGAGCCACTCCCGGGCCGCATACAACCCGATCAACGTCCCCGACGTCCAGATGTCACCCCGGGCGATCATCTGTGGGATCTCGGCCATCGGGATCCAGCGGATCAGATCCGCCTCGACCTCCCCCGTCGGCTCACCGACGTACTCGGCGCCGCGAGCGAGAAACAGCAGGTGCTCGGCATCCACCAAGCCCGCGATCGGCTGGTAGGTGAGCAGCGGCTCCATCTGCTTGGGCCGGTACCCGGTCTCCTCCTCGACCTCCCGGGCCGCCGTGACAAGAGCATCCTCGCCGGCCTCCACCAGCCCGCCGGGCAGCTCCCAGCCCCACCGGTCGGCCACGAACCGGTGCCGCCACATCATCAGCACCCGATCGTCCTCATCGACCACGACCGCGATCGCCGCCCGTTTCAGGTGCACCACATGATGCTCGAACCGCTCACCCCCGGGGATCTCAACGTCGGCCAGCGCCAACCGGATCCACCGGTTGTCATAGACCAGCCGCTCCCCGTGCACGATCCAGCGCGTACGCTCGGTGTCCTCGCCCACACCGCGAAGCTAACGTCCCACGGCCCCGCCGTACACGCGTCCGCGCGATCACTGTGGCGGTTGCCGAATTACGCCTATACAGATCAAGGGCGGCGCTCCGCGCCGCCTCGCGGCCCTCCGCCGCTCGGCGGTCGGGCATGCGGCTCGCGGCCGGTCCCGGCCGCCGACGGCTCCGGGCCGCATCGGCTTTAGCCGCCATGCCCTGCCGCCGTAACCGTGCATGCCTCACGATCGCCCCGTCATGGCCGGTCGCCGTAGACGGCTCGGGGCGATCGCCGGGCCAGGGCTTCGTTCCTCAGCCCTGGCCCACCGGACACCGGGATGCCTGTCTCGTCTGTGCGCCTGAGTGCTTCGCCGAGTCTCGAGATACCGTTGCGCTACGGTGTCCTTTGGTGTGCCGTACTCTCCCCATGCAGATACGCGGGAATCCCTCCCGACCGCCCAACTGCACCGAGTAGGGGCCCGGTCCGAAACAGCCTCAAATCGTGCTATTAAAATTCATGCTCGACTCGCCGGCAAAAGGGCTGACTGTGCATACCGGCTACCGGGCGGAAGTGAGCATCGTGGCGTGCGAGTTCGTTCATCGTTAGTCACCTTCTTTATCTTTTGACTCCGAGGGAAGAGATTTATCTAACACCGCATTCACCCGCTCTGAGACGCTGACACCTCCGCTAGCTAGGGCGATAACTGCAGCTGCTACCAGAGTGATTCGAACACTCTGAGCTGCTTGCTGAGAGTTATCAAAAACGGGGAGTAGCGGCAGGACGAAACCCATACTGGCGAGCACTATTGCTGGCCACAAGCGAGCCGCAAGTCGACGAACCCTCTCTGCAAGAGTAACCTCTCCCGCCGCCTCCCATAGCTGTTTAATACTACCGTCGCTCCATAACTCGACAATCTTCAGTATCTCGACCGAGATCTTTTCAAGGTCTGTACCGTTAGAGCTAGCGGCAAGGCTGGCCTTGTGCTTCCGAATCTCATTAGCTAAGCAAACACCGATACGTCGAGCATCTCGGCGAGCTGTTATGTCCCATAACGGAACCCGTCGAACGGCGAACCGTTCTGCTTCACGGCCCAACCGTTCTAACGCTGCAATAAGAGCCTTGATGTGTCGTGGATAGGACCACCGTCTGCGCTCGCGGCACCAATGCGACCAGTATGCGACCTCGAGAAGCCCGAGAATAATCCTATCTAGAGGTCCAGGAGCTGAGTGACGACGCCTTTCTCGATAATATCTGATACCTATAATTATATTCACCATCAGGACTGCCACTATATGAAATAGCGCGATCAGAAATACCATGTCGGGAGCCCTGCTCATATCGGGGATATCGAGCAGGGCTCCCGCCATTAAGAGCAGAGATACAGCAAAGAAGAAAAGCAGCATTCTCCAATAGAAGTACATCGAGGAAGGGGTGTTAAGGTCTAGGTGCGATGTGCAGACATCAACGAAGCGGACGTAAGGTGTCGGAATCATGACGAGCAGCAGCAATGACCCCGCAAATACTAGGGAGGTCAATATGAGTGCCCCAACGGTCGACGCCTCGCGAAGAAACGTAATCACCATGGCCCCTACCGCCCCGAGTAGCAGGATAACGTAATTTAGGGTTAGCACAACGGATGCCGAACCGTGGAAAATGAATTGCTTGTAGACGGCACCTCGCATTGCTGTCGCGAGCAGGCGAAGCCGTATCACTGGGTCGGTCAGCTCTGGCAGGCCATCTATGTAGCCGATTATCGTCTGCGATTCTCTGCGAACTCTGCCAGCTACTCGTATATACGTCCAATATTTAGAGAATGTTATCTGAGCGCGAAGCGCATTTATAATTTTCCAGGTATAGGCATGTTTTGATATCATCCAGACTGCCGATCGGATACGTGATAGGTACATAGGTTGATGATGCAACACCGGAAGGCGACTTGTATCCGAAGATGAGAAGACCCCGACGAGGGGGCTTGGTGCGGCACAGACGCACTACACGCCAGGCACTTCCCTAGAAATTTTTCCTCTCTACATATAAAGGTTTCGGTCGCCCTCTACGCCTCGCTGGTGCCAACGGCGTCGCTGCGATCACATCGTTGGCTCTTCGCAGGTACCACTGTCCGGAAGATCGGCAGTTTTGAGGAAGACGGGGGCCATGAGGCGGGGCGGGCCGACCGCTCTTGGACAGGTCGCGTCGCGTGATCGCGTGCCATTAGCGTGCCATTAAGAGGGGTCTGCAGGGGGCAGTCACGGTCGCTTGCGGCTACATGGTCGGGCAGGTCATGGCCTATGACGGCCGTGATCCGGCCGTTTTGCAAGCAGAGGGTCAGGGGTTCGAGTCCCCTAAGCTCCACCGGACAAAATCCCAGGTCAGCGACACAGCGCTGACCTGGGATTTGATCTTTCCGGAGCTATTCAAGGCTTCCGTGCCCGTTGTGTGCCCGATGGAGTTTCGAAGGCCTTACGCGTCGCGCTGCCGCGGCCGTTCCGCCTTGGGCCCGGCCGCGGCGTACGCGCGAGCACCTTTGCAGGTACGAGGCATATGCGGCAGATGGACTAGTGGGCTGCATAAATGAAAGGCGCGGTGTATGCGGGCACCGCGCCTTTCTTCGGGTCAGGTCATGCGGTCGGGCAAGGCGGAGGAGTGAAGTCGGTGACGATGCCCCTGACGTCGGGGTGAGAGGTCACCCTGATCCGCGCGCGCATAATGCCCGTGTTGGTGTAGGACGAGCTCTCCAGGCGGTGCGAGACGGTGACGGTGTCCGGCCCGGTGGTCTCGAACGACCCGGGAACCGTGATCTCGCCACCGCTGCCGCTGAGGAACTCCCACTGGTACTCCACGCGGACCGGGCCGTTCACCTGGATACGGCTGGTGAAGTTGATCGCGGGCCCGTTACCGGGGGTGCAGGCGGAGGTGTCGTAGTTCCGCTGGAGATTAAGGACCTGGATGCTCAGCGCCTCACAGGTCACCTGCACTTCGGCCGTGTTGGACACGCCGGTGTTGGGCGAGAGGATCTCGATCCACCGCTGCACAGGGCCGCTTTCGGTCACCTCCACCGTGTGCGAGACGTTCTTGCTCAGCGCATCGCCCTCGGCGAAGGTCAGCGTCTCGGTGGGGCCCTGGAAGCCCGGACCGGCCCAGCGGTACTGCACGGCCGTACCGCCGGCGTTGATCCGGTCGACGGTCACGGTGCCGGTGAACACGCGGGTGATCGGAGGGCAGGCGCCCGTGTAGTTCTCCGGAGCCGTCACCGAGGCCGTCGCCTCGACCGGAGGCGGCGGAGGGGGTTCCTCCTTCTCACACGTCACCGTGTAGCCGTCACGGCCGGAAACGCCATGGCGCGGGGAGACGATGTCCAAGGTCACCCAGCCCTTGTGGCTCTTGTCCGGTTTGAAGGTGTAGGAGACCTTCTTGTCGCGGACGACCTTGACCTTGCCCGTGTCGACGACCTTGCCGTTGTGCACCCACCGGTACGTCACCACGGTGGGGCGGAAGGTCTTGATCACGCCCTTGGCCGTGACGCCGCGCGACGGGGGCACACACCGGTGTAGTCAGGCACATGGACAAACGCCTTGACGAACGCCGGTATCTTCCCGTGTCCCGGCTTGCCCGGTCCGGGCCTGCCCGGCGCAGGCTTCACCGGGCGGCGGCAGGACACCTCAAAGTACGCCTTCTTCGTCGTCACCTTGCGCGGCGACAACAGCTGCAGGGCCTGCCAGCCCTTGACGCTCTTCGTGAAGGTCGCCTTCTCCGCCACGGTGACGGTCTTGACGCCCCGGCCCTTGACGGTCCGGGTCTTGACCGCGCTCCTGGAACCGTCACCGCGCAGCCAGCGGTAGGCGACGGTGGCCTTGCCGCGAACCTTCAGACGCACCTTCGCCGAGAAGGTGACCGTGACCGGGCACTTGCCGACGTGTCCGTGGGGTGACGCCGTGGGTGTGCTCACCGACACGGACGGCTTCTTGACCGGAGCGCCGGCCGCGGCTGCGGGGGTGGCCACAAGACCCGACCCCCACGGCGGTCAGCGCGGCGGCGCCGACAGCGGCGAGCCGGGCTAAGCCTCTGGAGAACATGAGGGTGAGACTCCGTTCAGAAAGGTGTTCTGTGGATCGAGGCGGTTGCCGTATGAGTGGAACTCACATCAATACCGCGAAGCCTCAGCAATGCATTTTGGCCTAAATGCTGCGCTCATAGAAGTTCCAAAACAGAGTTTCGAATCCGCCTCATCGCGTCAACGGAGTCACACCAGACCGCCCTCGCCGGGGAGAACCCGGACGAAAACGCCTGAACGGCGAAGCGTCCGACCGACCGCCGGCGCACGCGACCATGCACGGCCAGGTCTTGACCCGCACCGGTTGCCCCATGGTGTACGCCTGCCTACCAGGGCCATGTCCCCTCCGACCCGCACGTCGCCCGCGATCGGGCGCCGCAGGACCCCAAACACTCGTCGGAGCCCTCAATGACGTGCTCGACCCTTGAACAGGCAGGACTCGTCGAGCCGGTCGCCGCCCTCCGGGCCTGTCTGCAAGGGCATGACATTGGCCGCCACAGCGACCCACGCCGCTCCGTCTCAGGCGTTCCGCTATCTTTTTGAAAGCTTGAAGTCACATGATCATGAGGTCTGCGGCGGGCCATCGGGATTCCGGCACTACCGCAGGTTCCTGCGAAACTCGCCGCTCAGCCCGGGGACAGAGCACCTGTCACCTGCTGCTTTACCCTCGGCGCGTCATCGTCGCCCGTCGTGCGCGCCCGGTCAGCCGGAAACCCCGAGCGCGTGCCGGGCATTCGCGGTGGAGTTCTTCGCGCATCCGCCCAGGCCGGTCAACGGCGCACCCGATAGCGCAGGTGAAGCACCCGGTTGCCGCGGATCACCACGTCGGGGTCCTCCAGCAGGTGCTGCGCGTCGACCGACCCGAAGAAGCGCTTGCCAAATCCGAACACGACGGGTACGACGTCCATGCGCACCTCGTCGACCAGGCCCGCGGCGAGCACCTGCCCGCCGACGTCGCCCGCGGTGACCTCTACCAGGCGGTCACCGGCGAGCTCCTGCGCCTTGGCCACGGCCGCCTCGATGCCGTTGACGAAGTGGAACGGCGCCGGGGCAGCGTGAGCCGGGCGTACGGCGGCGCGCCCGCCAGGTAGTAAAGGTCGTCGATCAGCCCGTCCAGCGGTGGCCGCGGCGCTCGGGACACGTACTCCACGCCCTCAGCATCGCCGATCCGACCCCCCGTGTGCCCAGACCGTCAGGGCCAGGGGCGGCGGCCGGACGGTGGCGGGAACGGGTCGGCCCCGCGAACGAGCCGCGAGGCCGACGCGGTGCGCGTGTGCGCCGGGGTCATGGCTTCCAGTCGCCGATCAGCCTCACGTTGTTCTTCCCGCTGACCTTGGTGTTCCGGTGGACGCCGGTGAAGGACGTGGTGGCTTCGAGACGGCCGCCCGAGCCCTGGGTGATCTCCTGCTTGCGGGGGCCCACCACGGTGACGGTGAGCTTCGTGCCGAGCGCGGGGATGCCGATGCGCCAGCGGGTCGGGTACCGGTCACCGCTCACGGAGCTCGTGTAGAAGCGGTCCGCGCGCCTGGCGAGCGGCTCGACCGCCACCACCTCGTGGGTGCCGTCGCGGCGTACCACGGTGGCCCAGGAGTTCTCGCCGTGGATGGAGACGGCGTCCCAGACGGCCAGGGAGTCGCCGTTGGGCATGTTGAAGTTCATCCACGTCCACCGCCACCGGAGGTTCGGGTCGTCCGGGATCACGCCCCACTGGCGGTCGAGCCAGGAGCGGCCGGTCACGCGCCGCGCCTTGCCGTCGATGACGAGGGTGCCGGTGGTCTGCATGTCCGGGAAGGCGTACTCGTGGTTGGTGCGGCCGAAGAGCGGAAACGCGCCGACGCCGCCGTAGTGGAGGACCGGTCCCCGCGCCCGGGCGGTCACGTTGAAGGAGCCCCACGGCACGGTGATCGACACGTTCATCCGCCGGGCGTCGCCGGTCCACTTCAGGCCCGGCGCCGTGATCTCGAAGCCGGTCGTGCTCCACCGGTAGTCACCCGGGTCGACGACGATCGCTTCGTTCTTGTACCAGCCGGTGGTCACGTTGGTGACGGCGAAGGACACGATCCGCGGTTGCGCATTGTGCGCGCTGACGGTCTGCACCACCACCCCGATGTCCTGGCCGCCGGCCTTCACGCGGCTGCTGAAGTAGATGTTGTCGGTCCAGCGGCCCTCCGGCTCGGGGGTCTGCGCGGCCAGATCCGCCTCGGGATCGACCATGGTCGGGGCCCCCTTGGCCGAGGTGGTCGCGGCGGGCCTCGGGTGGGTCGTGTCGGCGACGGCCGCCCGGCCGCCGGTCGTCATGATGGTGGTGAGCAGCGCCGTCAGGGCGGCGGCGGTGCTCAGTTTGAGGACTGTGGTTTTCCGCAATGCGGCCTCCCAGGGCAATAGGCGAGGATTGACCGGCGCCGCAACAGCCGTGCAGGCGTAGCGCGGCGTCCTATCGTCGTGTGGAGATTTCCTGAGCACCGCCGGGCATGGCGATCAACCCGGCATGGAATCGATTCCAGGGCGTCAGGTGATCACAGGTTTCGCCGCGCTGACGGCACCCGGACACGAGTTTCACGCACGCCGTTGTACGTGAAATCTCCCGCCGGTTTCAGCGGCGTCCGGCCGACATCGGCTCCGGCACCAGGAAACGAGCACGGGCCGGCGGTAGCCCGGCGACGGCACGCATTGATCTCCCCCGAGACGATCAAAGTTGGTATTCCCAACTATCTATGGACATGACTCGGGTGTCAAGTCGGCCGCGAGCGGCGCGCCAGGGCATGGCGCAATGTGCCGAAGGAGGCGACAGGCCTCGCAGACCCGGAGGTCGTACGGGTGTGTCAGGGTGCGACAGGGGCCTCCGCCGTATGGCGGTCAGGATTTTCCGACCTCGGCACCGACGGAATCGACAGCCTCCTGCGAGGCGACCTCCGAGGACGCCTCCACGGTTGTGGACGGCTTCCAAGCGCATTCGGCTGGAACGTTTTCGGTTCGAGCAGCACGGCAAGCAGGCGATGAGCACCGCGATTCAGGATCACGCGTTTCCCGGTTCGCCGACTCGCCCAAATCCCTCCCCTGAGGGATTGCAAGCAAGCATCTGCACGATATTTCGCCGATCGCGCCGTCGCCGACCCAAGAAATGGGAACAGATGAGAAGCGGGGAATCAGGGGGGAGCACGATTGGTGCGCTGAACCGCGGCTTCCCAGGTCAACGGAGATCGGAATGCGTATTTGCAAGCCGATGCTTAGGGTTTCGAGTCCCTAAGCTCCACCGGCGAGAACGCACCGAGCCCGGCCATTGACCGGCGTTCGTGCCGTTGCGGTGCCTTTGGCCGATCGGGCCCGGCGATCTCGGCGTCCCGCTGGTCCCGCTGCTCGGGATCAGCGCACGCCGAGCACGTCGAGGGGATCCTTGGCCAGCCGCTCGCTGACCTCTTTCGCCGTTTCGATGAGGCCGGCCAGTGCGGGGGACTGCACGCCGGCGGGCCAGGCGAGGAGGGTTGTGGCCAAGGGGGCGTCGGTGACCGGGACCGCGACGTGTTCCGGCCACTGCCAGGCGCGGCTGGAGGCCGGGATGACCAGCAGCGTCCGCCCGAGGGCGACGAGTTGCGCGAGCTGGGACTGGCTGCGTACCTCGGGCCCAGGGCCGGGCGGATAGGTGAAGTCGTGGCGCGGCCACCGGGCCATCGGCAGGTCGGGGACGTTGCTCACCTCCGCCATGGTCAGGGTGGAGCGCCGAGCGAGCGGATGCGACCTCGGCAGGATCGCGACCTGGCCCTCCGTCAGGATCTCGACGCTCTCGAGCCCGGTCATCAGGTCGAACGGCGCGTGCATGATCGCCACGTCGGCCTGGCCGTTGAGCAGCAGTCCCCGCTGCTCGCCGATCTCACACAGCAGTACGTCGATCTCGACGGCCCCCGGCCGCGCGGCATACGCGTCGAGCAGCTCCTTCAGCAGCGCGTGGGAGGCGCCCGCCTTCGTGGTGAGCACCAGAGTGGGCTTGGCCATCGCGGCGCGGCGGGTACGGCGTACGGCCGCGTCGACCGCGTCGAGCGCGCGCCGGGCCTCCTTCAGGAGGGTCTCGCCCGCCGGAGTGAGCGAGACGCCCCGGTTGTCGCGGTTCAGGAGCTGGACTCCCAGGCGGCGCTCGAGCCGGCGGATGGCCCGGGACAGCGGCGGCTGGGCCATCTGCAGACGCTCGGCGGCGCGGCCGAAGTGGAGTTCCTCGGCCACCGCCACGAAGTACCGCAATTCGCGAGTTTCCAGACCGTCCACGCCCGCAGACTACCTGCGATACCGCTGCGGTATCGGCCGAGATCCAGCCGGTCTTGGACAGCCTCGGAGCGTCGTCCGCACCATTTCTGCAGACGGCAGGCGAGCACAAGGCCGTCTGCCGCTTTTCTCTGTTTGTGGAAATGGGTGAAAGAACGTGAGCAGTGCCACTCCTTCCCTGCCCGGCGGTACCTGGACCCTGGGCGACCTGACCGTCACGCGATTCGGCTACGGCGCCATGCGGCTCACAGGGCCGGGGGTGATGGGTCCGCCCGCCGACCGTGACGAGGCCCTCGCCGTCCTCCGCGAGGTCCGCAACCTGGGGATCACGCACATCGACACCGCGGACGTGTACGGCCGCACGTCGCGAACGAGCTCATCCGCGAGGCGCTGCAGCCGTACGGCTCGCTGCTCGTGGCCACGAAGGTCGGGGCGGTCCGTGACGAGCAGGGCGGCTGGCCGCCGGCCCGCGAGCCCGACCAGCTGCGCCGGCAGGTCGAGGACAACCTCAAGACCCTCGGGGTGGACCGGCTGGACCTGGTCTACCTGCGCCTCGGCGACGCCACCGGGCCGCAGCCCGGCTCGATCGCCCGGGCCTTCGAGACGCTCGTCGAGCTGCAGCGGCAGGGCGTGATCCGGCACCTCGGGGTGAGCAACGCGACGCCGGAGCAGGTCGCAGAGGCCCAGTCGATCGGGCGGATCGTGGCCGTGCAGAACCTGTACAACCTCGCCATCCGCTTCGACGACGAGCTCATCGACCGGCTCGCCGCCGAGAACGTCGCCTACGTGCCCTTCTTCCCGCTCGGCGGGTTCACCCCGCTGCAGTCCGAGGCGCTTTCCGCGGTGGCGAAGCGGCTGAACAGCACGCCGTTCAGCGTCGCGCTGGCGTGGCTGCTGCACCGCTCGCCGAACATCCTGCTGATCCCGGGGACCTCGCGCGTGCAGCACCTGCGGGAGAACGTGACCGGTGCCGCCCTTTCGCTCAGCGACGAGGACCTCGCCGAACTGGACAAGATCGGCCGTCAGGGCTGAGGGACAGGTCACGGCCCGCGGCGGCCATGACCCGAAGGATATACCGGCAAAAGCGCCAAGGGTTCGATCCGCCAATCCCCACCCCAGGTGAGAGGCCACTTCCGGTCACCGGAAGTGGCCTTTTGACCCCGGGGAACAGGGCACACGACACATGCTCAGCCGCTCGCTCCGGCTACCGGCGGCGAAAGGCCACTTCCGAGATCTGGGATCGGCCATTTTGCCGCTCCGTACGGTAGCGGACCACGGCTCCGGCGCTATCGCCGCGTTCGATCGGGTTGGAATTGCGCCTTGGGGATCCAGCGCAGGGTGAGAACGCCCATGCCCGCGCAGAGGATGGCGCCGGTCGCCATGGCGATGTGCAGTCCGGTCAGAAATGCGGACTTCGCTGCGCTCACGACGGTCGCCGTGCCCGCCAGGTCGAGCGTCTCGTTGAGTGTGGGGGCGAGTTCGGGGCCGAGGACGCGGAAGGCGAGGGCGGCGATGGAGCCGAGGAGGGCGATGCCGAGGGCGTTGCCGATCTCGTTCGAGGTCTCCGCGATGGCGCCGGCCGCGCCCGCCCGGTCGGCGGGGACCGCGGCGACGGCGGTGTCGGCCACGAGCGCGAACGAGATGCCGTAGCCCACTCCCGCGATGGCCGTCGACGCGATGTACCAGCCGATCCCGCCGGTGGTCGTGGTCGGCAGGAGGAGAGCGAGGCCGGCGGCGATCGCGAAGTAGCAGAGGGCGAGCGCGCGGCGCTTGCCGATTCGCTCCGCGATCCGGGGAGTGATCACGCACATCGTGATCAGCACCGCCGCACCGGGCAGCGCGAGGAGGGCGGCGGTGAGGACGGGCAGGTCGAGGACGGTCTGCAGGTAGATGCCGGTCAGGTAGGCCGCGGCCGACCAGGCGACCAGGGAGAGCACGCCGGTGACGATCGCGACGGTGAAGACCTTCTCGCGGAAGAGGGTCACGTCGACCAGCGGATACGCGAGCCGCCGCTGCCGGAGGACGAACCAGATCAGTACCAGGACACCCGCCGCGCCGGAGGCGAGGACCGGCCAGGACGGGCCGTAGGCGGCGAAATCCTTGATCGCGTACACCACCGCCAGGAGCCCGCCCGCGGAAAGCAGGATCGACGGCACGTCGACGCCGCCCGGACGGGTGGCCCTGACCTCGCGGAGCACGAACGGGGCGGCCGCGAGGAAGACGACGACCACGGGAAGGTTGATGAGGAACACCGAGCCCCATGCGAACCGGCTCAGCAGCAGTCCGCCTATCACCGGGCCGATCGCGAAGCCGGCGGCGAAGGTGGCCGCGAAAACGCCGATGGCCTGGGCGCGTTGCCGGGGATTCGGGAAGAGTTCGCCGAGTACGGCGAGCCCGGACGGCAGCAGTGTCGCGCCACCGAGGCCCATGAGCACGCGGCAGCCGATGAGCCACTCGGGCGAGGGCGAGAACGCGGCCCCGGCGGAACCGAGGCCGAAGACGGTCACGCCGATCATGAGCAGCTTCAGCCTGCCGTACCGGTCCCCGAGATTGCCGAACGCGATCAGCAGCGAGCCGACGGCGAAGCCGTAGCCGTCGAGGATCCACAGCGCCTGATCCGCCGTGGGCGCGAGCGCGTGGGTGATGGTCGGCATGGTCAGGAACAGGATCGAGCCGTCCATCGAGACCAGCAGCACCGGGCCGAGGACGACCAGCAGGCCGAGCCAGGCACGGCGGCCTGCCCTCGCCTGCTCCGGCGGCGGTGCGGACGTGGCGATCGGAACCGGGTCACGCTTCGGGTCAGCCATGGTTCCGATCGTCAGGAGCGCACCGTGACCTGCCAGGCCTCTGTCGTGGGTACACCTGGCAGGTGCAGGCACGGCCGCGCGCCGCGAGGTTACGCTCGGCCCCATGCGGACCGAGACGCTGGGCGTGTTCCTCAAGACGCGCCGTGCCCGGGTCACGCCGCAGGACGTGGGCCTGCGGTCGTACGGCACGGTACGCCGCGTTCCGGGCCTGCGGCGGGAGGAACTCGCGCAGCTCGCCGGCGTCAGCGTCGGCTACTACACGCGGCTGGAGCAGGACCAGGGCACCGCCTCGCCGCAGGTGCTCGACGCACTCGCCCGGGTGCTCCGTCTCGACACCACCGAGACCGCGCACCTGCACAATCTCGCGCAGCGCTCCGGGCTCTCCCGGCTCAGCCCGCCCGAGCCGGAGGTCCTCGCGCCCCGCGTCGCGACGTTGCTGGCCTCGCTGGGCGAGAGCGTGCCGGCCATCGTGCTCGGCAGACGCGGTGACGTGCTCGCGTGGAACCGCACCGGTCACGCGCTCATCGCGGAACACCTCGAGTACACGGCCCCGGACTCGCCGGAGACCAGGCCGTCCATTCCGCGCATGTTCTTCCTCGACCCGCTGCATCGCGACCTGTACCGGAACTGGGACGAACTGGCGCGCATCCACATCGGCTATCTGCGGCTGACCTCCGGGCGGTATCCCGACGACGCGAAGCTCGCGGAATTGATCGGGGAACTCGCCATGCGCAGTCCCGAGTTCGCGAGCGTCTGGGCCACCGGGGAGGTCGCCGACTGTACGGCGGGCCCGATGGATCTGCGTCACCCCACCCTCGGCGATATCGAGCTGGATTACCAGGTCTGGCTCCAGCCGGACAGCCCCGATCACCGCCTTGAGGTCTACACGCCGCGCAATGAAACGTCGCGCGACGCCATCAGGCTCCTGTAGGCCGGCAAAGCGCACGGGCGGGCCCTGAAAGATTCCGGCGGCTCACGTTTTCCGGCGACCGCCTGCGGACGAACGGGCGGGCCACGGAATCGCCGCCGGCGCCCGCCGCAGAACCGGTCAGGGAGATCCGTCCGCATCACCGGGTCCGCCTTGCGCCGACCACCCGGCCGGGCCGTCGCGCGGCGGAATAACGGCCCTGCCGGACGACGGTGAGGGCGTACCACACGACGGTGGCCTCCCTGGCTCCCTGACGTGAGATTACTCACGCGGCGGGCGGCTCTGGTCATGGTTCCCGGCAAACGGAACGGTCGTTATTTACCTAACCAAGATCCAAAATTGACAGCACTGAGGATTGTCAGGAGAATTTAACCAAAGCTGTGGTATTTGTTTGCGGTGACGCCTGCCCAAATCGTTGCAAAGAGGACCGGCCGTCGCTGTCTTGATCTGCCGTCGAACAGGCTCGGCCTGTACCTCGCACTCCGGCACTGGTGCACGCCTGGACAGCGGCTGCTCATGTCGCCCATATCCGCCGATGAGATCATTTTCCTGGTGCTGGCCGCCGGGCTGGTGCCGGTCATCGCGCCGCTGTCGATTCTGGACGGGAACATCGAGGTCACCCGCGCCCTCCTCGAGTCGGTGGACGCCGTGCTCACCACCAACCTGTACGGCCTGCCGGACCGGGTCACCGAATACTCCGGCAAGACGCTCATCGAGGATGCCGCGCACGGCATAGAGACGACCGTGAACGGGCAACCGCTCGGCACCTTCGGCGTCGCCGGCGTGTTCAGCCTCTCCAAACATGCGGCGGCGGGCTCGGGAGGCGTCCTGGCCGTCGAGCACGAGTCCGACTACCGCGAGCTGAAGCGCCACCGTGACCTGCTGCTCCGGCCCGGATCGCTCCGCTGCGAGATCCGCTCGGTGCTCACCTCCATGGCCCGCCAGACGGCGCTGCGCCTGAACCAGGTACGGCCCGCCCTCGCGATATCCCGCATGCTGGGCCTTGAGGAGGAGCGGGAGGGGTACCGCATTCCCCCGCGCCGGGCTGACCTGGAGAAAGCCCTCGCCCACGCGCCGAACCTGCCGCCGTTCGACCCGTGGGTACGCGCCGACCTGCACCACTACCGCAACCGGAACGGCGCGCTCGCCCGCTGGTACCAGTCCAGGCGCATGCGGGCGCTGCCGCGCGAGCGGGACCGGCGGATCGCGGGCGTACACCTCCTGGCCGAGCTACCCTCGGCCGCCGAGGGCGTGCGGATGCACGTGGACCAGCCGCTGTTCCGCGTCCCCCTCCTCGTCGAGGACCGCGACGCCGCGATCGCCACCCTGGAACGGCACGGCGTCGCCACCGGCTACCTGTACGACCCGCCGTACGACGACTACCTTCCCGGCCTCGTCGTGCCCTCCCCGTCCCCCGAGGCGGCCCGCTTCTGGGCCCGGCACGTGCTTCCGGTCGACCCGCTCTACGCCCACCGGGCGCTCCCGGTCGTCAGGCGGCTCCGGCCGGCATCCCCGCCGCCCGCCACGCGTCCTCCGGCTCCGGCCCGGCCGACGACGGCGCCGAACTCCCGCTGATCACCGGGCCTTCCGGGGAGGTCATGACGACTCGGCGACCGCCGGAGGTCTCCGGCGTCGCTCCGCGAAGAGGAAATGGGCGACGATGATGGCGATACTCACCGCGGCCGCCGTCCATACGATCGTCTTTCCGATGGCCTGGACCACCTCGTTCCGGCCGGGTGGGAGCACGACCATCTGTACGGCGGCGCCGACCGGCACGGTCAGTCTCGCGAGCAGACCGATCACGCCGGATCGCCTGACGCAGGCACCGATCGCGCCCAGCGGGGCGCCGAGCACGATGCCGGCGATCCCCCACGCGAGCACCTCGGCATCGAACCAGGGGGACTGCCCTCCGTCGGCGATGCTCTCCCCGATGCTGTAGGCGGCCGTGGCCGCGAGCAGGGCCGGCGGGGCGGCGATGGCACCGAGCGCCGGCCCCGCAAGGCGGCCATCGGTGTCGCGCGTGACCAACCAGCCCACAGCGACCGCGAAACCGGCCCACGCCCAGCCGGAGTCGAGCAACAAGCTGATGATCTCCGCGATCGACCAGCCACTGGTGGTGTAGTCACGACTGGACAGGTCGGTTTGGCTGAGCGCGAGCGCGTTCACCAAGGCGGTCACAGCGCCGAATCCCGCTCCTGCCGCAAGGGCGCTCACCAGGATTCCCGCGGTACGGCCCGCGGACGAGCGGCCCTGCCGTCCACTACCTCGCCGCTGACTCTTACCCACGCTGCCTTCCTACCACGAAGATCGCGAGGGTGCGGCGGCTCAGATCAGGGCGATGCAGGTGAGGAGCAACACCGAGTTGACGATCTCGGTGATGCCGATCTGTTTGGGGGTGAGGCCGCGCCGGGGGAGCAACGCCGCACGGGCCAGGAACCAGGCGAACAGCACGCCGGCCCACGGGCTCAGGTACGCGGCGGCGGCGAACGCGACCACGTGGTAGGCGATCGACCAGCGATGGTAGGCGGCGTTGCCGCGCTCGCGGATCATGGTCTTCACGTACGGCACGGTGCCGATGAAGTACGCCGCGCACAGCAGGAACGGGACGAGGACCGCGGACGGCGGCGTATCGGCGATGGTGGCCACGACGAAGACCATGAGGCAGCTCTCGGCGACCGAGGCGAGGTCGTTGCCGAGGTCGCGTTCCCGGCGCCGCCAGGCGTACCAGGCGTTGATCGCGAAGAGCACGGCGTAGGCCGGGGCGTACCAGAGCACGCCCGGCGCGGCGATCACGACGACGAGCAGCAGCGGCACGGAGATCAGGCCGTACACGAGGAGCTGGTCGCGGTATCGCCGGGGGCGGCGGGACTTGAGGGCCTGGAACACGAAGTAGGACAGCAGGTAGCCGCCGATCCAGGCGCCGAGCAGGGGCAGGGCGGGCCAGCGGAACCCGGCGGTGACGAGCCCGGCCAGGTACGGCACGGCGAGCATGGCCCATGCGCCGTGCTGGGGTGGCACGAACCGCCGCCGTCGGCGTCCCGCCGGGCGGCGTTCCGCCCTGCCGGTCACTGTGGCAGCGTCGTCCATGGTGCTCTCCGTGATCGCTGGAGATGCGCGCCCTCCGTCGTGCCGGGCGCACCCGGCGGCAGATGCGGCCGAGCCGCCCGGAGGGCCTGGGGCCAGGCTAGCGAACGGGGTGCCCGCCCCGATTCCGACGTTCGGCATCGGATAAAAGGACCTTCGGCCCGGATGTCCGGGCTCGTGGCGGGGGCGCGGCGGCGCGGCGGCCGGTCAGACGATCCGGAAGTCCGCCATCATCGCCATGTCCTCGTGCTCGAGGTTGTGGCAGTGGAACATGTACCGGCCCCGGTAACCGTCGAACCGCACGAGCACGTCGACGATCTCGTACGGCCGGACGTCCACGGTGTCCTTCAGGCCCGCGTCGGTCGCCTCCGGCCCCCGCGTGCCCCGGCCGAGCACCTGGAAGTGCGCCAGGTGCAGGTGCACCGGGTGGTGGAAGTCGCTGGTGAACCGCCACACCTCGGCGGTGCCGAGCCGCGGCTCGGCGATCGGCCTGCCCGGCTCGTACGGCTCGCCGTTGATCGTCCACATGTCGCCGGAGTCGTGCCGGGTACGCCGGAAGTCGAAGGTGCGCACGGTCACCGCGGCGGCCCGGTCGGCGGGCGGGAGCTCGGCGAGCCGCGGCGGGACGCGGCTGTCGTCGCGCACCCGCGAGGTGACCCGGAACCGCATGACGGCCCGGGTGTTCGGGCTCTCGCCGAGCGCGTTCACCATGGTGATCTCGGTGCCCGGCGGGTACCCGGAGAAGTCCACGACCACGTCGAACCGCTCCCCCGGCACGATCGTCAGCGAGCTGTGCTCGACCGGCGCGGCCAGCAGCCCCTGGTCGCTGCCGACCTGCACGAACCGCGCGCCGCCGGTGAGCTCGAGACGGTACCGCCGGGCGTTCGACCCGTTGAGCAGGCGGAGCCGGTACCGCGCCGTGCCCACCTCGAGCACCGGCCAGGGGGCGCCGTTGACCAGGATCACGTCCCCCTGCACGCCCTCCATGTACGCGTCCTCGACGCCGGGCCGTACCAGCAGGGTGGGGTCGAGCGACGGGTAGCGGAACGAGCCGTCCTCCTCGAACGCCCGGTCGCAGATGAACAGCGGGATGTCCCGCTCGCCCTTGGGCAGCGGCAGCGCGTCGTCCTCGTCGTCGCGCACGATCGCGAACCCGGCGAGGCCGCGCCACACCTGCGGGGCGGTGAAGTCCATGCGGTGGTCGTGGTACCAGAGCGTGGCCGCGCGCTGCTCGACCGGATAGACGTAGTCCTTCGCGCCGGAGTGGAACGTCCACACGGACGGGTCGTGGTGGCCGTGCATGCCGCCGGACGGCCGGAACGTGCGGCCCTCCGCCACCACCAGGTCGGTCGGGTACCCGTCGGAGTCGGCCGGGGTGACACCGCCGTGCAGGTGGGTGGAGGTCGGCACCGGCAGCTCGTTGCGGACCCGCACCGTGGTACGGCTGCCGCGGCGCAGCTCGAGCGTCGGGCCGGGGAAGGCGCCGTCGAACCCCCACACCTCGGTCGTCGTGCCCGGGATGATCTCGACGCGCGCGGCCCGCTGGGTCAGCTCGTAGCGGCCGGGCTCGACCGGCCGGGCGGCGGGCGGGATCGGCAGCGGCACGGTGAACGGGCGCGGCAGCCGGACCGCGCTGGTGAGCGTCTCGCCGGTGGCCTCGGCGGGCAGCAGGGTGGCGCCGATCGCCCAGCCCGCCCCGGCGAGGCCGGTGCCCGCGGCCACGCCGAGGAACGCGCGCCGGGTCAGGACGCGCCGGGACGGCGTGGTCATGCCCGCGTCCCCTGCGGGGCACCGGCCCGCTCGTCCCGGGCCACGGCGGGCACATCCGCCGCCCGGCCCTCGATGCGGCCCCACGCCCAGACGGCCATCACCGCGGAGATCCCGACGATCAGCATCGCGAGCGGGATGTGCAGGTCGAGGACGCGCCACAGACCGGTGGTGTGCTGCGCACCCTCGAGCAGCGTGAGCAGCAGGCTCAGCCACATCGGCCAGGCCGCCCCGCGCCCCGGCCGCCACAGCAGGATCGCCGCCACGAACTGCAGCGTGGCGAGGCCCGAGGCGACCTCCCCGTTGATCGAGTGCAGGCGCAGCAGGTCGACGTCCCCGGTGATGAACATGCCGGCGGTCACGCCCTGCGCGAGCACGGAGACCAGGTGCGCGGTCACGGTGACCCGGATCGACCAGACGATCCAGCCGGCCATGGGGGTTCGGCGCGACACGGGGTTCATGGGGAGGCGTCCTCCTGCAACGGTTTCGTACGGCACGCCGGCCGTACCCGGGATCGCCCTCAGCCGAGGGGAATGCCGTCTCGCGCGTACCGTATCCCGTGCACCCGTCGCCCCCGAATCCGGGTCGGGCCCGGCCCCGGCGGACCCGCGCGCCGCCTCCTGCCTGCGATTTCGCCCTCGTCACGCACCGATACCGGCCGATGCCGGACCGCTGCCGGGCATGGCCGCCGCGATCACCCGCGTGCCCCGCGGAGCCGCGCCCCACCTGGGGCCGGGCCGAGGCGCGCTCAGCCGGGCGGCGGGTTGAGAGGGCGGGCCCGCGCCGGCCAGTCCTCCGGGTCCGTCGCGTCGATGGGATAGATGAAGAACATGTCCGCGTGCCCGGAGGTCATCGAGTCCTCCGCCCACAACCGGCGGCAGCGCGTGCAGCGCAGCACGCCGAGCCGGCGGCCGGAGTCGCGGGCGACGACGGTGAGCAGGTGGGCGATCTCGTCGTGGTGCCGGGCCAGGGCCAGGGCCTCGCGCCGGTTCGCGGGGGCCGCCCAGGTGCCGTGGCCGCAGGGGCAGGAGCCGGGCATGGACACCGAGGGTACGGGCGAGCGCAGGGGCACGCCAGGCGCGCCGCCGGGGAAACCCGGGGGCCCTGCCGGGGCCGTGGGTCCCGCCGGCGGCGCGGCGCTCGCCGTACGGCCGGCCGTGCGCGGCGAGGCCGAGGGCTCAGCAGTCCGGCGGCGGTGTCCGGCCCGCGCGCTTCGCCTCCTCCGCTTCCTCCCGGGCCTTCGCCCGCTCCGCACACCGCTGGTCGACCACGGCGGCGACGCCGGGCATGGCCTGCGCGGCCTCGATCAGGGGGCGGGGGTCGGCACCCGGCTTGAGGTGGACGCGGTAGCTCTCCGGTAGATCGTCGGGCTTGGTCGCCTCGAGCAGGAGCTTGTTGTCCCGGTACATCCGCTTGAAGTTCTCGAACGCGGTGTGCCGATCCTCGAAGATCACCGAGTCGACCTCGGGCCGGTCGCGGAGCATCCGGCCCACGGCGCTGATCTCCGCCTGGGTCGCGGGTCGCGCGGCTGCGGGCGAGCCGCCCTGGCATGCCGTATACGGTGAGGTCTTGGTGCACAGGAAGACCGCGATGTCGCCCGCCGGGCTCGCCGTCTGGACGACGTACAGCGTGCCCGCCGCCGGGGTCGCCGCGGGCGCGACCGTGCGGAAGACCACCGATCCCCCTGCCACGGCCACCACCACGGCCGCCGCCGCGGCGGCGACGAGCACGGGCCGCCGGAGGCGCGGTGGGCGGGACGGGACCTGCCGATCCGGGGCGGCGAGCGGGCGGAGCACGGCCGGGTCGACCGTCCCGGCGGCCTCGCGGAGCGCCGCCCGCAGCCTGGCCTCCACCTTCCGGTTCATGCCTCCTCCTTCAGGGCCTTGCCGAGGGCGGCGATGCCACGGGCGATCGTGGAGCGCACCGTGCTCGCACCGATGCCCATGACGTCGGCGATCTCCGGGTCGGACAGCTCGAGGTAGTAGCGCAGGACGAGCGCCTCGCGCTGGCGGCGCGGCAGCCGCTGCAGCGCGGCGAGGACCTCGCGCCGCTCCTCGCCGATGAGCACGGCGCTCTCCGCCGACCAGATCGGCGGCTCGTACGGCGTGCGGCGGCGGAAGGCGAACGCCCGTCTGCGCAGCACCGACCGGCAGCCGTTGAGCACGGCGGAGCGCACGTACGTGAGCGCCTTGTCCGGGTCCCGCAGCCGCGGCAGACCGGCGTGGGTCCGCTCGAAGGCCTCCTGCACCACGTCCTCGGCGGTGGCCAGATCGCCGACCATGATCAGCGCGAGCCGTACCAGCCCGATGTGGTGCGCGGCGAAGATCGCGGCGACGTCCACCCGTTCTCGGGGAACGGCTTCCTCGGCGGTGGCCGGCGGTTCGACTCTCATGTCCCAGAGACGCGCGGCGGGCACGGATGCTGCTCGCGCCGGGACACGGAATCAGACCCGGGAGAAGACCTCCTGGAGGGAGCGGCAGGCGCCCTCGAGGTGGGCGCGCATGCGGCGCACCGCCTCGTCGGCGTCGCCGGCGCGCATCGCGTCGAGGATCGAGGTGTGCTCGGCGACGATGCGTTCCCGGCCGAGGGTGTGGCGGGTCTGCACCATCGACAGGTGGAGCTCACCTCGGATGAGGCGGTAGGCGCGCTGGTAGCGCGGGCTGTCGAGGGCGTCCACGAGGCACTGGTGGAAGCGCAGGTCGGCCTCGACGAACGCGCTGTGTGAGGCGTCGGGCTCGATGTGCCGGAGGTCCTCGACGGCGCGTGCGGCGGCGACGACGGGGACGGTGCCGCGTTCGATGAGCAGGCGCACGACCTCGGTCTCGATGGGTATGCGGATCAGAAACAGGTCCTCGACGTCCTCACGGGACAGGCGGGGCACACAGGCGCGCTTGTTCGCCTCCCGGTAGAGCAGGCCCTCGTGCACGAGCGCGGTGAGCGCGCTGCGCGCGGTCGGGCGGGAGACGCCGTACGTGGAGGCGATCTCGGCCTCGGTCATCGTGCTGCCCGGCGGGATCTGGCCGTCCAGTACGCGGTCCCGAAGGGATGCGGCGAGCGCGTCGACGACCGAGACGGTGGACAACCGGAGCGCGGCGTCCCGGGGCATGCACACCTCCCATGAAGCCTGCCCTCATTCTCTCACGCTCCGCGAAACCGACTGTTGACAGACAAGAAACATTGTCTGACACTTTCACATCACGGGGCGTGCAGACGGGGACACTCTCGATCAAAAGGAGCAGGGCCGTGGACGGGTACCAGCAGGTCTTCGACCCCGTAGCGGGGTCACTCGCGTGGAGCGCGCTGTTCGCCGCGCTTCCACTCGCCACACTCTTCGTGCTGCTCGGCGCGCTGCGCTGGAAGGCGTGGAAGGCCTCGATCGCCGCGCTGGCGGTGAGCCTCGCCGTCGCGATCTTCGCGTACTCGATGCCGGTCGGGCAGGCACTGCTCGCCGCGAGCGAGGGGGCGGCCTTCGGGCTGTTCCCGATCATCTGGATCGTGCTCAACGCCCTGTGGATCTACAAGCTGACCGAGATCACGGGCTACGACCAGGTGCTGCGCCGCGCCTTCGGCTCGCTCTCCGACGACCAGCGCATCCAGGCGATCATCATCGCGTTCTGTTTCGGCGCCCTGCTCGAGGCGCTCGCCGGCTTCGGCACCCCGGTCGCCGTCTCCTCGGTCATGCTCATGGCGGTGGGCCTGCGGCCGATGAAGGCCGCCGCGGTCTCGCTGGTCGCGAACACCGCGCCGGTGGCGTTCGGCGCGATCGCCGTGCCGATCACCACGCTCGGCAAGATCACCGGGCTCGACGCGGGCGCGCTCGGCGCCATGGTGGGGCGGCAGACCCCGGTGCTCGCGCTGTTCGTGCCGCTGGTGCTCGTGCTCATGGTCGACGGCCGGCGCGGCGTGCGGCAGACCTGGCCGGTGGCGCTCGTCGGCGGCGCCGCGTTCGCCGGGGCCCAGTACCTCACCGCGAACTTCATCTCGTACGAGATCACCGACATCGTGGCCGCGTTCGCCGGGGCCTTCGCCATCGTCGGCATGCTGCGCATCTGGCGGCCGCGTGAGGTGCTCACCGCCCAGGGCCCGATGCCGGTGGTCGCCGGGGCGGCCGTGGCCGACGCGCGGTTCGAGGCCGAGCACAAGCGCCGCCGTACCGGGGAGGGCTCGGCCACGATGGCCTTCGCCCCCTACCTCATCGTGGTCGCGCTGTTCGCCATCGCCACCTTCGGCCCGGTCAAGGCCTGGCTCGCCGAGCACTCCGGCTGGCAGTTCGCCTGGCCCGGCCTCAACGTGGTGAACGCCGCGGGCGAGACCGTCTCCTCGGTCACCTTCAACTTCAACCTGTTCAGCGCCGGCGGCACCACGCTGCTCGTGGCGGGCGTGCTCACCGCGCTGCTCTACCGGATCGGGCCGGGCCGTACCCTGCGGGCGTACGCCGACACCGTGCACCAGTTCCGCTGGACGATCGTCACCGTCGCGGCGGTGCTCGCGCTCGCCTACGTGATGAACCTGTCCGGGCAGACCGTGACGCTCGGCCTGTTCCTCGCCGAGACCGGGGCGCTGTTCGCCTTCCTCTCGCCGATCGTCGGCTGGCTCGGCGTCGCCGTCACCGGCTCGGACACCTCCTCGAACTCGCTGTTCGGCATGCTCCAGTACGCGGCGGCCGAGAAGACCGGCATCTCCGCCTACCTGCTCGGCGCGGCGAACACCACCGGCGGCGTGCTCGGCAAGATGATCTCGCCGCAGAACCTCGCGATCGCCGCCGCGGTCGTCGGCATGGAGGGGCGCGAGGGCGAGCTGTTCCGCAAGGTGGTCGGCTGGGGCGTCGCGATGCTGATCGCGATCTGCCTGCTCGTCTACCTGCAGTCGACGCCGGTGCTCGGCTGGATGGTCGTGGGGTGATGAACATGCGTGGGGACCTGGCGAGGGACTTGGCCGGCATCGTGGGCGAGCGCCACGTACGGGTGGACGACGGCGCCCTCGCCGCCCACGCCCGCGACGCGACCCCGCTGTTCGAGGCGTCGCCGCAGGCCGTGGTGTACCCGGGCAGCACCGCCGAGGTGGCGGAGATCCTGCGGTACGCCACGGCGAACCGGGTGCCGGTCGTGCCGCGCGGCGGCGGGTCGAACCTCTGCGCGGCGGCCGTACCGCTGCACGGCGGCATCGTGATGGTGCTCACCAGGCTCAACGAGATCCTCGAGATCAGCCGCGAGGAGCTGCTCGCACGGGTCCAGCCGGGCGTCACCACCGCCGCCCTGGCCGCCGCGGCCGCCGAGCAGGGCCTGCTGTACGCGCCCGACCCGGGCAGCCACACGGTGTCCACGATCGGCGGCAACATCGCCACGTGCGCGGGCGGGCTGCGCGGGCTCAAGTACGGCGTGACCCGCAACTACGTGCTCGGCCTGGAGGCCGTGCTGCCCACCGGGGAGATCATCCGTACCGGCGGGCGGCTGTGGAAGGACGTGGCCGGGTACGACCTCACCCGGCTGCTCACCGGCTCCGAGGGCACCCTCGCGGTGATCACCGAGGCCACGGTGGCGCTGCTGCCCAAGCCGAAGGAGAGCGGCACCGGCGTGGCGTACTTCGCCTCGCTCGCCGACGCCTCGCGGGCGGTGACCGCGGTGATCGCGGCCGGGATCGTGCCGGCCACGCTGGAGTTCCTCGACCACAAGTGCATCGCCGCGGTGGAGGAGTTCGCCAGGCTCGGGCTGCGGCTCGACGCGGGGGCGCTGCTGCTGTTCGGCGACGACGGGGAGGCCGACGCGGTCGCGGCCAACCTCGACCGGATCAAGGGCATCTGCGCCGACATCGGCGCGCTGGAGGTGACGCTCGCCGAGAACGTCGCCCGCGCCGACGCGCTGCTCGCCGCCCGCCGCTGCTCGCTGCCCGCGCTCTCCCGGCTCGGCCCGCTCACCGTGCTGGAGGACGTGACCGTGCCGCGGCACCGGCTCGCCGAGATGGTCGACCGGATCGACGAGATCGCCGACCGGTACGAGCTGCGCATCGCCACCTTCGGGCACGCCGGGGACGGCAACCTCCACCCGACCTGCGTGCTCGACCCGCACGACCACGCGGCGATCGAACGCTGCCACAAGGCGTTCGCGGAGATCTTCTCGGCCGCGATCGCGCTCGACGGCACGATCACCGGGGAGCACGGGGTGGGCGCGGCGAAGCTGCCCTACCTCGAAGAACGCCTCGGCGCCGACCAGGTCGCCCTGCTCGGGCGGATCAAGCGCGCCTTCGACCCCGCAGGAATCCTCAACCCCGGAAAGCTCGGATCATGACCCACCGCCCCGCCTCCGACGCCCGCCCCGACGCGCACGCCGGGGAGGGCCGGCCCGCGCCCGCCTCGGCGGGGATCTTCGACCCCGGGCTGCTCGACCGCTGCATCTCCTGCGGGTTCTGCCTGCCGGTCTGCCCCACCTACAAGCTCACCGGCCAGGAGACCTCCTCCCCGCGCGGGCGCATCACGCTCATGCGGGCGCTGGAGGCCGGGAAGCTCGCCGACGGCGACCCGACGCTCGCCGAGGAGGCGTCGTTCTGCCTCGGCTGCCGGGCCTGCGAGACCGTGTGCCCCGCCGGAGTGCGGTACGGCGAGCTGCTCGAGCAGTGGCGCGACCACCAGTGGCGGGGGCGGCGGCGGCCGCTCCTCGCCCGGCTGCTCATGGCCGTGGTGTCCCGGCCGGGCCTGCTGGCGCTGCAGCGGCTGGTCCGCCGGTACGCCACCGGGCGGGGCGGGCCGCGGCGCGGAGCCGTACCCGCGACCGCCCCGACCGGATCCGGCACGGCCCGGTCCGGCGGGGCGCCGGCGCGGGACGGTGCGGCCCGCCCCGCCTCGCTCATGCTCGGCTGCGTTGAGCGCGGCCTCTACCCGGAGGTGTCCCGGGCCGTGCTGAGGCTGCGGCCCGAGCTCGCCGTACCCGGCGGGCAGGGGTGCTGCGGGGCGCTGCACGCGCACAACGGCGACTCGGCGACCGGGCGGGAGCTCGCGCTCAAGCTGGGCGAACGCCTCGACGGCGTGATCGTGACCACGGCCGGCGGGTGCGCCGCGCACCTCGCCCACCACCTGGGGCGGGAGCGGGTGGCCGAGCTGAGCGAGTACCTGGAGCGGACCGGGTACCGGCCGGCCGGCGAGGTCCGGGTCGGCGGGCGGCGGGCCCGGGTCGCGCTGCAGGACTCCTGCCACCTGCGGAACGCGCTCGGCGTCACCCGGCCGCCGCGCGAGCTGATCGCCGCGGTCGCGGACTACGTCGAACTGCCGAACGCGGGCGACTGCTGCGGGGCCGCGGGCACCTACTCGCTGCTGCGGCCCGCCGACAGCCGTGCCGTACTCGACCCCAAGCTGGAGGCGATCGAGGCGGCGGGCGTCGACTACGTCGTCGCGCTCAACCCCGGCTGCCTGCGCCAGCTCCGGCAGGGGCTGCGCCGGGCGGGCAGCAAGGTCAGGGCGATCCACCTCGCCGAGCTGCTCGCCATGGCCGAAAACGGCTCGACGGCCCGCTGAGCCGCCCGCGAGGATGTCGGCCACGGCATCCCGCAGGTTGATCTCGAGCGGCTCGCCGTTCGAGGAGGAGATCGGGTACTCGCGTGCGGTCGTGGCCGACGGCTGGGTCTTCGTGTCGGGCACCACCGGCTTCGACTACACGACCATGACCATCTCCGGCGACCCGGCGGAACAGGCCCGCCAATGCCTGCGCAACATCGAGGCCGCGCCGGCGGAGGCGGGCTCCCGCCTGGCCGACGTCGTCCGGGTCCGCTACCTCGTGCCCGACCCGGCCGACTTCGAGCGCTGCACGCCGGTCCTCCGCGAGTTCTTCGGCGACATCCGCCCCGCCGCCACCATGCTCTCCTGCGGCCTCGCCGACCCGCGCATGCGCATCGAGATCGAGGTCACCGCCCGCATCGGCAGCGGCGGCTGACCCCGGCCCAGGGTGGAACCCCGGCCCGGTGGGTACGCGGATCCGGTCCGAGGCCCGCACACCGACCGTCGGAGGCCGGCGATGAGCGAACGTCCCCCGGTGACGCCGGAGCAGTGGGCCGATGCCGCCCTGGTCTGGGACTACCACCGCCTGGGGCACGCACCGCGGCCGTGCGCGGTCGCGATCGGGCTGGGCAGCCACGACCTAGGGGTGGCGGGCCATGCCGCGAAGCTCTATCACCAGGGCATGTTTCCGTTGGTGGTCTTCACCGGCGCGACCACTCCGTCCACCGCCGGCCGGTTTCCGCGCGGGGAGGCCGTGCACTTCCGGGAGCACGCGCTCGCGCTCGGGGTGCCGGACGAGGCGATCCTCGTGGAGCCGCGGGCGCGGAACACCGGGGAGAACATCGCGTTCAGCCGGGCCCTGCTGCGCGAACGGGGGATCGCGCCCGAGTCGGTGATGCTGGTGAGCAAGCCGTACATGGAGCGCCGTGCCTACGCGACCTGTCGCCGGCAGTGGCCCGAGGTGGAGGTGGTCTGCGCCTCCGCGCCGCCGCCGCTGCGGGAGTACGCCCGGACCATTGGTGACGACCACCTCGTCATCGACATGCTCGTCGGTGATCTCCAGCGCATCCTCGAGTACCCGAAGCGGGGCTTCGCCATCCCCCAGCACGTTCCCGAGCCGGTGCTCGCCGCCTACCGGAGGCTCGTCGCGGCCGGCTTCGACACCCGGTTGATCACCGCCTGATCGTCACCCGGCCGCTCGCGGCCGGACGCGTCCGTCCCAACCGTGACGGGTGAGCTGACCGGGTTCCCGGCACGTTCTGCAATCGATTGCACAACCCACTTCGCACACGTGTCATACACGAGTCACGCGTACGGCATTCGACGCAGGCCGTACCGCAACCGCATCCGAACCGTACTTCACCGCGTCTTCACTGGTCATGCGGGCTTTACCGACAGGTCCCGCCAGTACCGTCCCTGGGCCGCGGCGACTTTTTCGCGCACTGTTGTTGACATGTTCCACAACCGCTTTCATTCTGGGTGCGCCATGGATGACGTGACCGAGGTTCCCGAAGCATCCCGGCCGGTGACCATCCACATGGTCGCGGCGTCGGCCGGGGTGTCCGCTTCGACGGTGTCGCGCGCGCTCAACTTCCCCGAGCTGGTGAAGCCGGGGACCCGGGAGCGCGTGCTGGAGACCGTGGAGCGGCTCGGATACCAGCCGAACCGGGCCGCGCGGTCGCTCGCGTTGGGGCGGACGGCCTCGCTGGGACTGATCGTGCCGGACATCGCCAACCCGTTCTTCGCGCCGTTCGCGAAGGTGGTTCAGGCGCGGGTGCGGGAGGCGAACTACGCGCTCTTCCTCGCCGACACCGACGAGAACCCGTCGACCGAGGTCGAGCTCGCCCTGGCGATGTCGCAGCAGGTGGACGGGCTGATCCTGTGCTCGCCGCGGATGCCCGGCCGCAAACTGCGGACGATCGCCGCCAGGACGCCGGTCGTGGTGGCGAACCGGCTGAGCCGGAGCGCGCCGTCGATCGCGCTCGACTACGGGCCGGGCATCCAGCAGGCCGTGGCGCACGTGCACGCGCTCGGCCACCGGCGGTGCGCGTTCCTGGCCGGGCCGGGCGGCTCCTGGTCGAACCGGCAGCGGTTGCGGACGTTCAGGGCGCAGTGCGAGTCGTACGGCATCGAGCTGGTGGTGCTCGGGCCGTACGAGCCGGTGTTCAGCGGCGGCTATCGGGGGGCCGACGAAGCGCTGGCGGCCCGGGTCACGGCGATCTTCGCCTACAACGACATGGTCGCGCTCGGCGTCATGTCGCGGCTGGCGGACCGCGGTGTCCGGGTGCCCGACGAGGTGAGCGTCGTCGGGTTCGACGACATCGAGGTGGCGTCGATGACCTCACCACCGCTCACCACCGTGGCGATTCCCGTCGAAGCGGTGGCCAGGGCCTCCGCGGCCCTGCTGCTCTCCCTGCTGGCCGAGACCACTCCCCAGCGGCCGGCGGCGCAGGAGCTGGCGACGCGCCTCGTGATCCGGAACACCACCGGAGTGCCAAAGGAGGACCGAACATGAAACCCCCCCGCCTGTCCCTCCTCGCCGGATTCCTCACCCTCGGGCTCGTCGCCGGGGCGTGCGGCGCGCCGGAGCCCGCCCAGGGGTTCGTCCCCGAGCCGGCCGCCGCGGACGTGACGATGCCGAGCGAGCCCGTCACCCTCAACATCGTCGACGTCGCGGGCAACCTGCAGCTCACCCAGCAGATCTTCGACGACTACGCGGCGGCGAACCGCGACAAGGTCGCCCGCATCACCTACACCAAGGTCACCTCCCCCGAGCTCGCCGGAAAGGTGAAGGCGCAGCAGGACGCCGGGCGGCTCGACATCGACCTCGTGCTCACCGGCACCGACGGCCTGTCCGCCGGGCTCGAGCAGGACCTGTGGGTGGACCTCGCCGGGAAGTACCCCGACAAACTGCCCAAGCCGAACTACCTCGAGCCCGCCGCGAAGATGAACGAGCTCGCCCAGGGCAGGGGCGTGGTGATCACCTACTACCCGTCCGGGCCGCTGCTCGAGTACAACCCGAAGACCGTGCCGAACCCGCCCAGGACGGCCGAGGAGCTGCTCGAGTGGGCGAAGAACAACCCGGGCAGGTTCACCTACGCCCGCCCGGCGAACTCGGGTCCGGGCCGCACGTTCATCATGGGCCTGCCGTACATCCTGGGCGACTCCGACCCGATGGACCCGATCAACGGGTGGACCAAGACCTGGGAGTACCTCAAGGAGCTCGGCAGGTACGTCGAGTACTACCCCACCGGCACCTCGCAGACGATGAAGGAGCTCGGCGAGGGCACCCGGGACATCACCGTCACCACCACCGGCTGGGACATCAACCCGCGGGTGCTCGGCCAGGTGCCGAAGGACTTCAAGGTCGGCACGCTGGAGGGCTTCACCTGGGTGACCGACGCCCACTACATGGTCGTGCCGAAGGGCATCTCGGGCGAGAAGCTCGCGGTGCTGTTCGACCTGATGACCTACGCGCTGGCCCCGGAGCAGCAGGCGATCACCTTCGACAAGGGCTACTTCTACCCCGGCCCGGCGGTGCAGGGCGTGACCCTCGACATGGCCCCGGCCGAAAGCCGGCAGGCGATCCGTGACTTCGGGCGGCCGGAGTACGACGAGCTCATCGACAAGCACCCCAAGGCGGTGCCGCTCGACGCGAAGGCGCTGGTGCAGGCGTTCGAGCGGTGGGACAAGGAGATCGGCGGGGACAAGGTGAAGCAGTCGTGAGCGGCGGGGTCGTCGAATCGGTGCGGCCGCAGGACGGCTTCGAGACCCTGCGCATGGAGGGCGTGACCCGCCGGTTCGGCTCGTCCGTGGCGCTGAGCGATCTCAACCTGACGAATCCGGGGCGGCGAGTTCATCGCCCTGCTCGGGCCGTCCGGGTGCGGCAAGTCGACGGCGCTCAACTGCCTGGCCGGGCTGCTGCCGCTGAGCGGCGGCAGCATCTGGCTGGACGACCGGCGCATCGACACGCTGCCGCCGGAGCGCCGCGGGTTCGGCATGGTGTTCCAGAACTACGCCCTCTTCCCGCACCTGTCGGTCCGCAGGAACGTCGGCTTCGGGCTCGCCATCCGCAAGGTGCCGAAGGACGAGATGCGGCGCCGGGTGGACGAGGCGCTGAAGCTGGTGGAGCTCACCGAGCACGCCGACAAGCTGCCCGGCCGGCTCTCCGGCGGCCAGCAGCAGCGGGTGGCGATCGCCCGCGCGATCGTGATCCGGCCGCGGCTGGTGCTCATGGACGAGCCGCTGTCGAACCTCGACGCCAAGCTGCGGCTGCAGATGCGCACCGAGATCCGGCGGCTGCACCAGTCGCTCGGCCTGACCACCGTGTACGTCACCCACGACCAGGAGGAGGCGCTCGCGCTCGCCGACCGGATCGTGGTGCTGCGCGCCGGCCGGGTCGACCAGGTGGGCACGCCGGAGGAGGTGTACACCGACCCGGTGAACACCTACGTCGCCGGGTTCATGGGCTACCGCAACCTGCTCCGGCTGCCGGTGGCCTCGCGCAGCGGCGACCGGGCGGTGCTCGCCGAGCCGGGGCTGCGGCTCACCGGCACGGTCCGCGAGGAGTTCACCGGGGACACCGCGATCGCCGCGATCCGGCCGGACGACTTCCGCGTCGTTCCCGAAGGGGGCGGGAGCGAAGGGGAGCGCGACGGCATCCGGATCACCGTGGAGGTGGTGGAGTTCCACGGCCGCGAGGTCGCGGTGGAGGGCGTCACCGAGACCGGGCGGGTGATCCACTGCCGGCTCGCCGAGCGGGTCGCGCCCGGGGATAAGATCGAGGTCTGCGCGCCGCCGGAGCGGGTGCTCGTGTACGGCCCCGGCGGGGAGACGGGGGAGTGATGGCCGAACCTCGCACGGTCGCGGACCCGCGTCCGGCGGAGCCGGCGCCGAAGCCCGGCCCGGCGGGCGCGCCCGCCCCCGGCGCCACCCGCCCGCCGCTGCGGCACCGGCTCGCCGAGCGCGGCATCGACCGGCTGCTGCTGCTGTTGCTGCCCGCGGTCGCCACGCTGATCGCGCTGTTCCTCTACCCGATGATGTACGGCGTCGGCCTGTCGCTGCAGCCGCGCAGCGGCGGGATCTTCGCCAACTACGTCGAGTTCTTCACCGATCCGTACCAGAGCGGCACGGTGTGGAAGACCATGCGGCTCGCGCTGCCCGCGGCGCTGTTCAACGTGCTGGCCTCGGTGCCGATCGCCTACCGGCTGCGCGGCCGGTTCCGCGGCAAGCGGCTGCTCACCGCGATCCTCGTGCTCCCGGTCACCCTCGGCACGGTGCTCGTCGCCGACGGCATCCTGCGCTACTTCGGCCCGCGCGGCTGGTTCAACCGGGTGCTGCTCGAGCTGGGGCTCATCGACGAGCCGCTGCGGCTCATCTACAACTACTGGGGCGTGATGTTCTCCCTGATCATCACCGGGTTCCCGTTCGCGTTCCTGCTCGTGCTGTCGTACCTGTCGGGCATCGACCCGACGCTCGAGCGGGCCGCGGCGACCCTCGGCGCGGGTCCCTGGCAGCGCGTCCGCCGCATCACGCTGCCGCTGCTCGCGCCCGGCCTCGCCACCACGTTCATCCTCTCCTTCGTGCTCGCCTTCTCGGTGTTCCCGTCGGCGAACCTGGTCGGCGAGCCCGCGGACGAGACCCGGGTGATGGCGATCGCGGCCTACCAGGCGGCGTTCGAGAGGTACGACTACACGATGGCGTCGACGATCGCCGTGCTCATGGGCGCGTTCGAGCTCGTGGTGATCGCGCTCGTGCTGCTGTGGCGCGGGCGGCTGTACACCGGGCACACGGGAGGTAAGGGGGCATGAGCGCGACCGGAACGACCGCGGCGCGGGCGGCCGGACCGGCCCCCGGGTTCCTCCGGCGGGCGCTGCGTGCCGGGCCGTTCGCCTGGATCGTGTGGGGCGGGGTGGCGTTCTTCCTCGCCAACCTCGCCGCGCTGATCCTCTCGGTGGTGGTGAACTCGTTCGCGGTGAACTGGTTCGACGGCTGGCTGCCGTCGGCGTTCACCACGGACTGGTACGCCGAGGCCTGGCGGGAGTTCAACCTCGCCGACGTGCTGCTCGTCACGCTGATCGTGGCGCTCGTCGTGGTGGGGCTGTCGCTGCTGTTCGGGGTGCCCGCGGCGTACGCGCTCGCCCGGCGCGACTTCGTCGGCAGGCAGGCGGTGATGCTCCTGCTCTTGCTGCCGGTGCTGCTGCCGCCGATCACGTACGGCATCCCGCTCGCCACGCTGATGTACAAGATCGGCCTGGCGGGCTCGCTGGCCGGTGTGATCGCGGTGAACCTCGTGCCGGCGCTGCCGTTCGTGGTGCTGGTGATGACCCCGTTCATCGAGCAGATCGACGTGAACATCGAGGCGGCGGCGCGGATGTGCGGGGCGGGCACCCGGCAGGTGTTCACCCGGGTGCTGGTGCCGCTGCTCGTCCCGGGCATCCTCGCCGCGGCGGTGCTGGTGCTCGTGCGCACGGTGGCGATGTTCGAGCTCACCTTCCTCGTCGCCGGGCCGGACAGCCAGACCCTGATCGTGGCGCTGTACAGCGCGGCGTTCACCCCGGGCATCCGGGCGGCGCAGGCGATCGACGCGATGGCGGTGATCTACACGCTGCTCTCCGCCACGCTGCTGGTGATCGCGCTCTCCTTCGTCAACCCGACGCAGATCGTCGCCCAGGTGAAGGAGGTCAACCCCGAGTGATCCGGGTCGCGCCGGCCGTGTCGCGGGGCCGGTCGGCGCGACCGTCAGGCAGCCTTGACCACGCGGGCCACGCCCCAGACCTCCCACGCCTTGTTCGGCCGCTCCGAGAAGAACGGCGACTCCGGGCGCCACTCGCGGGCGTACACCAGGCCCGGCTCGACCGGCTCCATGCCCTCGAAGAACCGCGCCACGTCCGTGCGCATGCGCACCACGTCCCGCGGCCGCCTGAAGTACCTGGCGTACACCTCGCTGAGCGGCGCGGCGATCTCGGGCCGTACGTCGAAGACGATGTGGCTGATCGCGACGAGGCTGCCGTGGGGCAGGGCGTCGCGCAGCCGCGCCACCGCCTTGTGCGGGTTCTCCGAGTCGGGGATGTACTGGAGCACGGCCCGGACGAGCACGCCCACCGGGCGGTCGAGGTCGATCAGCCGCCGCAGCTCGGGATCGGCGAGCAGCTCGTCGACGTGCATGATGTCGCCGGGGACGATGGCGACGTTCGGGTCGGCCGACAGCAGGGCGCGGGCGTGGGTGAGCACCACCGGGTCCCGGTCGACGAAGGCGGTGCGCACGGCGGGGTTGAGTTGCCGCGCGACCTGCTGGGTGTGGTGGCGCGACGGCAGCGTGGTGGCGATGTCGATGAACTGGTCGATGCCCTCGCTCACCATGAACCGGACCACCCGGGTACGGCACGCGTGGTGCTCCCGGACGATGTCCCGGAGCTCGGGAGCGATCGCGAGCATCGCCTCCGCGGCCTCGCGGTCCACGGCGAAGTTGTCCTTGCCCCCCATGAGGTAGTCGTGCATGCGAGCGAGGCTGGGGTTCCTGGTGTCGATGGCCGCGAGCCGCCGCCGAACCTCCTCGCTCATCCCGTCGCCCCCTCCGCTCACCTCTCGCGGTGTCGTTTCGCGGTGTTCGTCGTGGTGTCGGCGCACCCTTGCAGCGCGGGTCACGTGCGCGGACGGCACCGCTGCGATGTCGGGTTTTCACCCGATCTTGTCACGCGGACGTAACCCGACTTGCCGCTGGTGTAACAGTAAGACCCGGCTGTTCGGATTGGCCACCGGTATCGGACGATCACCGCGAGACCCGGTGAGGGTTGTCCCTGTTTCATCCTGGTAATGGCCATACGCGAGAATCGACCGAGTGTCGGGCATCGTCGTGGCGTTCACGTCCCTGGCGTCGGTCGCCGCGCTGGGCTACCTCGCCGGTGTGGCCGGGGTGCTGCGCGCGCAGGACGAGGCGGTGCTGTCCCGCCTCGCGTTCTTCGTCGCCGCGCCCGCGCTGCTGTTCACCACCATCGCCACCGCCGACCTGAGCACGATCCTCTCCCCCGTGCTCGTCACCGCCGTGGTCTCGGTGGCCGTGGCGCAGGCGATCTTCGTGCTGGTGGCGCGCGGGCTGTGGCGGCGGCCCCGGTCCGAGGTGACGATCGGGGCGCTCGCCTCGTCGTACGTGAACTCCGGCAACCTCGGCATCCCGATCAGCGTGTACGTGCTCGGCGACGGCGCCCTGGTCGCCCCGATCCTGCTGTTCCAGCTGCTCGTGCTGGCCCCGGGCGCGTTCCTGGTGCTCGACGCGGGCGGCGACGGCGGCCGGGACGGGCCCGGGCGGCCGGGCCGACGGGCGACCTGGGGCAGGGTGTGGGGAGTGCTGCGGCGGCCGCTGCGCAACCCGATCACCGTGGCGAGCCTGCTCGGTCTCGCGGTGGCGCTCGCCGGGCTGGAGGTGCCCGAGCCGATCATGCAGCCGGTCTCGCTGGTGGGCGCGGCCGCGGTGCCGGTCGCGCTGCTCGCGTACGGCCTCGGCCTGAGCGGCGCCCGGCGCGGCGGCGCGCCGGACGACGCGGGGGAGACCACCGGACGCAAGGACGTGGTGCTCGCGGTGGTGCTCAAGTGCCTCGTCCAGCCGGTGGTGGCCTACCTCACCGGGGCGTTCCTGCTCGGCCTGCACGGCACGATGCTGCTCGCCGCCACGCTGTTCGCCGCGCTGCCGACGGCCCAGAACATCTACGTGTTCGCCAGCCACTACCGGACCGGGCGGCGGCTCGCCCGCACCACGCTCATGGTGACCACGATGCTCGCCATCCCGATCATGATCGTGGTCAGCGGGCTGCTCCGCTGAGCGCGCGCCGTGCCCGCCGTACCGCGCACCGGACCGGCCCCCTTACCGGCGCGGCGGGGTGACGGCTAGGCTACATGGTTGAAATCTCAATTAAATCGCGGCCGCGCGGCCGGAAGCGGGGTGCACATGGAAGTCAAGGAACTCGGGCATATCGTGCTCTACGTGCGCAACCTGGAGCGCTCCGTCCGCTTCTACCGGGACGTGCTCGGCTGGCGGCAGATCCTGCCCGACGGCGACAAGGGCCGGGACGTGTTGCCGGTGCCGGTCGCCGCGTTCGCCGCGCCGTCCGGGCGCACCCACCACGAGCTGCTGCTCATCGAGGTGGGCGAGGACGCCGCCGGCCTGCCCCGGGGGCGGCGCGTCGGCCTCTACCACTTCGGGCTGAAGGTGGGCGACAGCGACGACGAGCTGCGCGAGGCGGTGCGCACCCTGCAGGAGGCGGGCGTGCCGATCCTCGGCGCGAGCGACCACACGGTCACCCACAGCGTGTACATCGCCGACCCGGACGGCAACGAGATCGAGCTCTACATCGACGTCCCCGGGGTGAACTGGCGCGAGGACCCCACGCTCATCGCCTCCCCGATCAAGCCGCTGCGCCTCTAGCACGCCCGGCCGGTACGGCAGGCCCGGCCGGAATCGATCCCGCCGGACCGGCCGCGCGCCACCTAGGCTGGTGGGCGGAGCCGTGCACGAGGAGGGCGCCAATGGACCCGATCGTCCCCACGCTGGCCGCGATCCTCACCGCGCTCGTCGGCGGGGCCGCGGGCGAGGCCGGCAAGAGCGCCTGGGAGTCCCTCGCCGCCCTGGTGCGCCGCCGGTTCGGCCGGGACCGCCAGGCCCTGGAGGCCGTGGCGCGGCCGGACGCGGTCGCGCCCGGCGAGCTCGCGAGCCTGCTCGGCGAGCGCGCCGCCGCCGACCCCGAGTTCCGGGCGGCGCTGGAGCGGTGGCTGGCCGAGGCCGGGCCGGTGGCCCGGCGCGCGGCGGGCGACCCGGTCAACGACACGGTCAACATCGTGAGCGGCCACGTCGGCGGGAACGTGATCCAGGCTCGCGAGATCCACGGATCGATCACCTTCGGCGGCGACCCGCGCCGCTGATCCGCCGGGCCGTACCGGAGCGGGCACCGCGACGGCCTGCGCCCCGGCGGGGCACAGGCCGTGCGGTGAGGAGCATGGGATCGGGCTCGCCCGTCCCGTCAGGTGGTCTCAGGACGGCGCCGGTCAGCGGCGGGTGGTCCGGTCGATGCGCAGGCTCGGCACGGGGTGCGGGCCGTCGATCTCGAGCCGGTACTCCTCGCCGGACTTGTGCCGGTTGTCGGTGATCACCTGCTCGCTCGGGATCATGCCGTCGCCGTTGATCTCCCGCTGCCAGCGCTCGAAGCGCTCGTGCATGTCGCGTACGTACCCGGTGCCGAGGGTGGTCACGTCGATCTGGGTGGCCAGCAGCTCGCGGATGTAGGCGCGGTTCGGCTCGAAGGTGACCGGCGCGGGCAGCTCGGGCGCGCAGACCTCCTCCGGGTCCCGGCCGTCGTGGCGGCGGAACAGCTCGGCGGCGATGCGCAGGTGCTCGAGCTCCATGTTGAGGTGGAGCTCCCAGACCCGCTTCACCTTCTCGTCGGTCTCGGTCTGCATGAACGAGTGGTACATGTAGCACTCGTTGTACTCGTGGTTGAGCAGCATCTCCCACCACGACTCGCCCGGGTCGATCAGCGACTCGTAGTGCGTGACGTGCTCCTCCTCCACCAGCCCGATCTCCTGGTAGAGCTGGCGGGCGATCGGCTCCATGTACATCGGGCCGACGTTCATGTAGAAGTTCATCGTCTGCTGCTCGGCCGCCATGATGGTGAGCGCGTGCAGCTTGGAGATCGGCGCCGTGGCCTGCCGGTCGTAGTGCTCGCGCACGTTGTCGATCGGGTGCCGGTGCTGGATGTACGTCGGCCGGCCCGGCATCACCTCGGTGAGCTGGTCGACCACCTGCTCGGCCCGGCGGTGCTCGATCATCTCGTAGAGGTTGGCGTACCGGTAGAGGTGGTCGAAGTCCTCCAGCACGCCGAAGTTGTAGGCCTGCTGCAGGTACGGGTCGGGCTCCATGCGCGCGACCCACGAGGTGAGGTCCGTGGCCACCTGCTCGTAGGCGAGGACCGTCTCCAGGACCGAGTTGAACCCGGACAGCAGCCAGTTCACCGTACGCTGCTGCTGGGCCTCCATGTACCGCACGTGGGCGAGCCGCTGCCGCGTCTCGGTGTCCGGGCAGTGCCGGGCGAGATGGTGGTTGAAGAAGATCGCCTCGGTCTCGATGCCGTTCATCGTGATGATGCGGCACCGGGTGTACGGGTCGGCGTGGTCGGGGTCGATCGGGGTGACGTTGAGCTCGCTCCAGTTGCGAACCTGCTTGTCGAGGGGTATGCCGCGCTCCTGCAGAGGATTGAACGTCATGGGTGTCCCTTCGTGAGCCTCGACGGCATGGAACACCCCGCGACTACCCGCAGGCCGCGCCTCCAACCGGCGCCCCGCGCCCCACACGTGACCCTTTGACCTGCCAAAACACAGAATCAACCGGTCGAATCCCGACCGGCGTCGAAGACCGCCCGGTAGTGCGCGCGGGCCTGCGCGACCGCCCGCTCCCCCAGCCACGCCACCGGGCGCACGTCGCCGACGAGCGGCTCGTGGTCGGGGCCGCGGCCCACCTCACGCCCGGCGAGCACCCAGCCGCGCCGCCGGTCGTCGGCCTCGGCGAGGTGGGTGTACTTGCACACCTGGCGGGCGAGCCAGTCCCTCAGCGGGCGGGTCCACCAGCGCTCCGGCGACAGCACGGTCACCGAGAGCCCGGGCAGCGGCAGGCCGCTCTCGTAGTCCCTGCTCGGCCTGTCCCTGTCCGCCTCCGGGCCGCGCGAGTACCGCAGGTAGAGCCCGGGCCGCTCGCGCACGAGCGCCTCCAGCCGGTCGAGATCCTCCACGACCGGCAGGCCGGCCTCGGCGTCCTCGGTCATCCCGGTTTCCCCGCGCTTCCGGTACGGCACGGCACGCGCGGCCGGGCGGCGGCCCCCTGCCGGCGCGCCGCCCGGCCACGCCGTGACCTCGGCCGTGCCGTACGGCGTCGCGAATCCGACTGCCCGCCCGGGGCGGGCCTACACCCCGGCGGGCCGGCGCGACGCGGCGGTCGTTCAGTCGGCCATCGCGTCGATGCGGGCCATCTCCTCGGCGGAGAGGGTGAAGCCGAACAGGTCGGCGTTCTCGGCGATGCGCTCGCGCCGCGCCGACTTGGGGATGACGACGATGTCGTGCTGCAGGTGCCAGCGCAGCACCACCTGGGCGGGGGTGACGCCGTGGCTGCGGGCGATCTCGGCGAGCACCGGGTGGCCGAGGTCGGTGCCCTTGATCGGGCTGTAGCCCTCGACCACGATGCCGCGCTCGCGGTGCTGGCGGAGCAGGCCCGCGCTGTGCCGGGGCGGGCTCCACGGGATCTGGTTCACCGCGGGCGCCTCCCCGGTCGCCCGGGTGATCTCGTCGATCTGCGCGATGCTGTGGTTGCTCACGCCGACCGCCCGGGCCAGCCCGCGGTCGCGCGCGTTGAGCATCTCCTGCCAGGTGCGCACGAGCACGTCGGGGCTCGGCGGCCAGTGCACCAGCCACAGGTCGACGTAGTCGGTGCCGAGCTCCCGCAGGCTGCGCTCGATCGTCTCGCGCTCGCGGCCCGCGTTGCCCTGCGGCAGCTTCGTGGTGATGAACACCTCGCCGCGGTCGATCCCGCTGTCGCGTACGGCCCGGCCGATCTCGGCCTCGTTGCCGTACATCGTCGCGGTGTCGATATGCCGGTAGCCGAGCTCGAGCGCGGCCCGCGTCGCCTCGTACGCCTCCTGTCCGGTGAGCCGCCAGGTGCCGAAGCCGACGACGGGCATCACCGCCCGGTCACCCAGCCGTACCGTGGGGATTTCACGTGTCCGCGCCATCACGTCCTCATCTCTGCGCCGGCCCGCCGTCCCGGTACGCGGGGGGCGCGGCGCGCCTCGCCGGGATCGGCGAACGGCTGTTACGTACCCGGTCGGCGGCTCGCGGGCACCATCTCCGCCCGCCGGAGCGTACGGCCGTCACCGCGGACGGCGTCCGGCCCCCCTCGTCGCCCACGGGCACACCCGATGATCCCCCGTACCCGCGCCTTTGCCCGACCATGCCATTGGTGATCATGTCACACGTCGAGCGTCACCTCGCACAGCCACCCGTCCGGCCGCCGCTCGACGCGCAGCCCGTGCAGGGCCACGGCCTTCGGCACCGCGCCGATCTGCGGCAGGTCCGCGAGGTCGGCCATGTCGAGGCGGGCGAGCGGCCCGGCCGCGTCGCGGGTCAGCTCGGCCCCGACCGGGACCCGGCCGGTCACGTCCATCAGGTAGATCACCTCGTCGAGCAGGGCGACCACCCGGTCCTCGGGCGGGTCGGCCGGGTCGAGGCGCACCTCGCGCCGCTCCGCGGCCGTGGCGCCGGTCGTGTCGACGAAGCTCGCCACCGAGCCGAGCACCGCCTGGGCCAGGCACTCCTCGAGGGTCGGCCCCCACGCCTGGATCCGGGTGTCCGCGGTGTGCGGCAGGGTACGGTGGCCCGCCCGCGGCGCGCCCATCAGCCCTTCACCACGCCGAGCGGCACGAGACGGGCGACCTTGCGGCACAGCCCGGCCCCCACGCTCGCCTCGATCACCGCGTCCACGTCCTTGTACGCGGTCGGGGTCTCCTCGGCGAGGCCGCGCCAGGTGGCGCCGCGCACCGCGATGCCCTTCGCCTGCAACTGGTCGCGCAGCGTGCGGCCGTCGATCGACCTGGCGGCCTGGTGGCGGCTCTGGGTACGGCCGGCCCCGTGGCAGGTGGAGTGGAACGCCTGGCCGCCGGGCACTCCGGCGAGCACGTAGGAGGCGGTGCCCATGGTGCCGGGGATGAGCACCGGCTGGCCGTACGGGGCGAGGTCCTCGGGCAGGTCGGGGTGGTGCGGGGGCAGCGCGCGGGTCGCGCCCTTGCGGTGCACGCACAGCCGCCTGCCGTCGTGCTCCTCGATCTTGGCGAGGTTGTGCGAGATGTCGTAGACGAGGTCGAGCTCGGCGCCGAGCACGTCGGCGAACGCGCGGCGCGCGGCCTGGCCGAGGAGCTGCCGGTTCGCCCGGCCGTAGTTCGCGGCGGCGGCCATCGCGCCGAGGTAGGACCGGCCCTCCGGGGAGTCCACCGGGGCGCAGGCGAGCTGGCGGTCCGGCACCTGGATGCCGTACCGCGGCATCGCCTTCTCCATCACCCGCACGTGGTCGGTGCAGATCTGGTGGCCGAGGCCGCGCGACCCGCAGTGGATCATGACGCAGACCTGGCCCGTGCGCAGGCCGAACGCGGCCGCGGTGGCCTCGTCGTACACCTCGTCCACCGCCTGGACCTCCAGGAAGTGGTTGCCGGAACCGAGGCTGCCCACCTGGTCCTGGCCGCGGTCCATCGCCTTCGCGCTCACCTGGGCCACGTCGGCGTCGGCGACCGCCCCGTAGTCCTCGCACCGCGCCAGGTCGCGAGGGACGCCGTGGCCCTGCTCGACCGCGTACGCCGCGCCGCCGTGCAGCAGCTTCTCCAGCTCCGAGCGGCCGGACAGGCGCCACACCCCGCCGCGGCCGGTGCCGCGCGGCACCCCGCGGTCGAGGTGGTCCATGAGCGCCTCCAGCCGGGGCCGCAGCTCGTCGCGGTCGACGCTCGCCGCGAGCAGCCGCACCCCGCAGGAGATGTCGAAGCCCACCCCGCCCGGGGACACCACGCCGCCCTCGGCGATGTCGGTGGCCGCGACGCCGCCGATCGGGAAGCCGTAGCCCCAGTGCAGGTCGGGCATGCCGTACGAGGCGCCGACGATGCCCGGCAGCGTCGCCACGTTCGCCACCTGCCGCAGCGCCTGGTCCTCGGGCAGCAGCCGCCGCGAGGCGAACACCACCCCGGGCACCCGCATCGACCCCTCGCGCTCGACTCGGAACCGGTAGGGGGTCTCCTCGACAACCTTCATACCGACCATCTTCCCGGGACCGGCGGCGCCACCGGTAAAGGACGACCGGCACCCGGTCAGGCGCGCGTTCAGGTGCGCGGGGCGGCCTCGCCGTGGCTCACCAGCGGCACCCGGCCGGAGACCCACAGCTCGCCGAGGTCGCCGATCACCACGTCGGCGTCGCCCGCGGGCGCCTGGGCCGGGCCGCGCACGCCGACGACGAGGCCGAACCGGCCCATCCGCGCGGCCTGCAGCGCGGGCGGGGTGGCGGCGACCACCACGCACTCGTACGGCTCGGCGCCGAGTTGCCGGGCGGCGTGCAGCGGGATCGCCGGGTCCGGCATGGCCGCCAGGCCGAGCTCGGCGGCGGTCACCCCGTCGACCCGGGCGTCGATCATGTCGCCCATGCCCGCGCGGGTGAGGATCTCGGCGCAGTTGCGGCTCGGCGAGATCGCGGCGAGCCGGGCCCCGTGCCGGCGCAGTTCGCGCACGAGCGCCATGGCGGCGGGGAAGGCGGCCACGCCGTGGCGGCGGATCTCGGTGAGGAAGAGCTCCTCCTTCCGCTCGGCGAGCTCGGCGAGCATGCCGTCGTCGCCGTCCGGCGGCGCGATGCCGCGCGAGGCGAGGAACTCGCGCGCCCCCTCCAGTCGGGGGCGGCCGTCGAAGTGGGCCAGGTAGTCGTCGCGGACGTCGAACGGCCGCGCCTGGTCGGCGGAGAGTCCGGGCAGCCGCCGCAGCAGGTCGTCGAGGACCCGCTTCCAGGCGGCCGCGTGGATCCGGGCGGTGTCGGTGAGCACCCCGTCGGTCTCGAAGATCACCGCACTGTACCGGCGCAGATCGATCACCGTCATTTTGTCCCTCCTGGCCACGGGGCTGCCCCGTCATGGTCCCCGCTGCGCGGGCCGAGGAACATCGACGGACGTCCCTTTTACCCGGGTCTTTCGTCGCATGGAGGATCACCGGGGGCGGCGGGTCGCGCTCGCCCACCGCCGCTGACCTGCGACGACGATCACCTGGGGGCGGACGCCGGGCTTTGCCCGGGCGTGGCCGCGGCGGCCCGGAGACGCCGTCACGGAACGGTAGATCTTTTCCGGCGCGACGGGCGTGGCGGGGAGGGTCCGGGGCGTCGCATCGCCCCGCGGCGCCGTCCCGGATCGGCGGGGCCGCGGCGTTTATTGTCACCGGAGCGAATTTCGCGACACGCCACGGAACGGTTTCCCGGACACGCGGAACGGCAAAGCGCAGGCCTCGCTTTTACTGCCCAAGGCAACTTCTCGCGGTTTCACCGAATTCGCGGTTTGGGATGGGTACCTGACCCGGGACGAAAAACCGGCACGGGGCGAACGACCAAGGTCTCGTGTGGAGAACGTCGGGAGGGAACCTTATGCGCGGCAAACGGAGCATGCTGCTGCTGGGACCGGCGCTGCTGGTGGCACTCGCCGTGCCGCCCGTCGCGGCGACCGGGGCGATGGCCGCCACCCGGACCGCGAGCACGGCCTCGGTGCAGGCCGTGCAGGCGGACTCGGCGAGCGCGGCGGACGCGACCACGGACGCCAAGCGGCGGTGCAAGCGGTACAAGCGGCACGTGTGCTGCAAGCGGCACGGCCGGTGGATCTGCCACAAGCGGAAGAACCGGTGGGGCCACCACCGGCATTACCGCAAGCACAATCGCCATCACGGCAAGTACCGGCATTACCGGCCGGGCCGCCATTATGGCCACCACGGCAAATTCCGCAGCTACCGCAAATATGACCGGTTTGACAGATTCAGCCGGCACGTGAGCTACCGCTACGAGACCCGCGGGCGGTGGTGAGCACCGGGTGAATCCGTCCCGGCGGCCGACGCGCCGCCGGGCCGACCGTGCGGTCCTGCCCCGCACCGCGCCGGGCAGGACCGCACGTATGTCCGGGCCGTGCCGTACCGTCCCGTCCTGGCGAGGTCAGCGCCAGCCGCCGTCCACGGTGAGGTCCACGCCGTTCACCCCCGGGTTCTCCAGCAGGAACCGGGCGGCGTCGACCACGTCGGCCATGGTGACCAGCCGGCCGGTGAGCGTGCCCGCCCGGATGCCCTCGAGCGCCTCGGGCGGCTTGCCCGCCCAGAACGGGCTGTCGCCGACGATGCCCGGGTGGATGGAGTTCACCCGGATCGGCGCGAGCTCCACCGAGAGCGTGCGCACCAGGCCCACCACCCCGGCGTTGATCGTGCTCACCGTGGTGGACCCGGGGTACGGCCGCAGCCGGGCCATGCCGCCGAACAGCAGCACCGAGCCGTCGCCGGTGAGCCGGTCCCTGAGCACGTGGACCACCTCGGTGTAGCCCACCAGCTTCATCGTCACCAGCGCGACCGCGGCGTCCACGTCGTAGTCGGCCACCGTGTTCGCGTCCCGCTCGATGCCGACGAGCGCGAGGTGGTCGACCGGGCCCACCCCGGCGAGGGCGTCCCGCAGCGTCCCGGGCCTGGCGAGGTCGAGCGCGACGCCCCGCACGTTCGGCCCGAGCTCGGCCGCCACCTTGTCGGCGCGGGCCTGGTCGCGGCCGGTGAGCACCACCTCGCGGCCGCGCGCCGCGTAGTGGGCCGCGAGCTCGCGCCCGATGCCGGCGGTGCCGCCGACGACCACCACACTCCCTGCCATCGTCACTGCCCTCCGGTGATGGACCGCAGATAGTCCCAGTCGCGTACGAACCGGTACGAGTGGCGGCCCGGCGGCTGCGGAGCCTGCGTCTCCAGCCAGCGCAGCGGGCCGCCCCCAACGTTACGGAACCCGTGCACGCAGCCCACCCCGGCGAACGCCGCGTCGCCCGCGCGCAGCCGGTAGGTGACGCCGTCGAACACCGCCTCGGCCTCGCCCTCGAGGAAGTAGTAGGTCTCCTCGAACGGGTGGTCGTGCGGGCCGGCGACCCCGTCCGGGTCGTACCGGACCATGAACATCGTGGTGAGGTCCGCGCCCTGGTCGGAGTCGACCATCATCTTCACCGTGATGCCGCTGTAGACGAGCAGCGCGGTGCGCATGCTCGCCGACCGGGCGAGCATCTCCTGTTTCTGCATGTCGACCCGCATGTTCACCGGGTCGATGTGCCCGTGGTCGCGGTTGCGCGGGTCGCGCGGGTCGACCGCGACCGGCGCGGTCTTGGGCAGCTCGGGCACCGGGTGGACGTCCCGGTCGTGGCGGGCGCGCGGCTGCGGGGAGCGCATCTGCGCCCACCGGGCCGGGGCGGCCTCCTCGTTCCGCCAGGAGTGCGGCACGCCGAGCGGGATCAGGCCGTAGTCGCCGGGCGCGAGCCGTACCGCGCCGGAGGGGGTCTGCAGGATCGGGTGGCCCTCGACCACGTAGAAGCACTCCTCGAAGGACTGCACCGCGGTCGCCACCCGGCCGCCCGGCTCCAGCGCGCACACGTTGAACTCGGTGTGCACCGCGCCGGGCGTCGCCTCGTCCGCGATCGCCCAGCGGGTGTAGCCCTCGGCCTTCCGGGGCTCGGCCGGGGCCGCGTACGTCGCCTCCGCGGCCCGCCGTACCGCGTGCCGCGTCACCGCTCCGCCTTCCGGGCCGCGACCTGGGCGAGCAGGCGCTCCTTCGCCTCCTCGACGAGGCGGCGGGCGCGGCCGACGTCGGCGGTGAGCCTGCCGTGCCGCTTGTGCACCTTGCCGTCGATGAGCACGGTGTCGACGTTCGACACGTCGGCGCAGAGGGTGACCGCGGCGGCGGCGTCGTGGATCGGGGCCACGTTGATCGCCCGGGCGTCGATGAGCACGACGTCGGCCTTCTTGCCCGGGGTGAGCGAGCCGGTGCGGGACTCCAGCCCGGCCACGTGCGCGCCGTTGATCGTGGCCATCTCGAGCATCTGGCGGGCGGTGGGCAGGCCCGCGGCGGGCTCGTTCCGCTCCCAGAAGACCGCGTTGAGCCGGGCCCGCTCGGAGCCGAACGCCGCACGGATCTGGGTGAACATGTCGCCCGGCACCGTGGTCACCACGTCCACCGAGAACGACGGGCGCAGGCCGTACTCGAGGGCCTTCACCACCGGCACCCAGCCGTGGCCCATCTGCAGCTCGACCTGCGGGGCGAGGGAGACCGTGCCGCCGCTGTCGGCGAGCAGCCGCCACTCCTCCTCGCTCAGCCAGGAGCAGTGGATGTAGGTGGTGTCCGGGCCGAGCAGGCCGTACCCGTGCAGCTGCTTGATCATGCCGAACCGGCCGGCGAGGCGGCCCATGCCGACGTGCACGGTGATCGGGATGCCGAGCTCGCGGGCGAGCTCCCACTCGGCGCGCACCACGCTCTCCACGCAGAAGCCGGGGCCGCGGGTGGCGAGCGCCATGGTGAGCAGGCCGTCGTCGGAGGAGAAGTACGTCTCGCGCACCCGGCGCACGTCGTCCGCGGGGATGGCGATCTTGCTGTCGAACCAGTAGTCGGCGAGCGAGAGGTTCGCGCTGCCGTACGCGTACTGGGCGCGGATGCCCGCCTCCTGCAGGCCGCGGATCGCGGCGTCCGGGTGCTCGGGGCCGTTGTTGATGTGCGACCAGTCGACGAGCGTGGTGATGCCCGCGTTGATGCACTCCAGCGCCCCGGCGAGGTTGGAGGCGTAGACGTCCTCGGGCGTGTAGACGGGGGCGAAGGTGTCGAGGATCTCCACGAAGTAGTCGTCGAGCGTGGCGTCCGGGGCCACGTTGCGGATCGCCGTCTCCCAGGTGTGGCGGTGGGTGTCGACGAAGCCGGGGATGACGATGAAGCCGTCGGCGTCGATCACCTCCGCGTCCGCGCCGATCTCCGGCGCCACGGCGACGATGCGGTCGTCCTCGATCAGCACGTCGCCCTTGGGCAGGTCACCGATCCGGGGATCCATGCTGAGCACGTGCCCGCCACGGATGAGGATCTTGCTCATGGCCATCTCCTTTGCGGCCGCTGTCTTGGGGGGTGTCCGGTGCGCGAGCGCCCGGCGGCGGATCCGGCGCCGCGGCCTGGGACGGCGCCGCCGGGGCTCGGGTGGCTGCTCCTCCTGCGTCGGGGGCGGAATCTCGCGTACGGTGATCGGGTCGCGCCTGCGGGCTCAGTAGTCGACGACCGAGCGCACGGCGGCGACGACCCTGTCGACGGTGGGGATGACCTCGTTCTCCAGCACGTCGGCGAACGGCAGCGGCACGTTCGCCGAGGCGACCCGGCGGACCGGGGCGTCGAGCAGCTCGAAGCCCTCCTCGACCACGAGCGAGACCACGGTGCCTCCCCAGCCGCCCTGGTGCGGGTTCTCCTCCACGGTGACCAGCCGGGAGGTCCGGGCCACCGACTCCAGCACCGTGGTCATGTCGAGCGGGATGAGGCAGCGCAGGTCGATCACCTCGGCCGAGACGCCGTGGTCGGCGGCGAGGCGCTCGGCGGCGGCGAGCGCGGTGGGCACGGTCGCGGCGAGCGCGAGGACGGTCACGTCGCGGCCCTCGCGCACCACCGCGGCCCGGCCGAGCTCGACCACGTGGCCCTCGGGCGGGCGCGGCCCCCTGCTCGCGAACAGGCCCTTGTGCTCGAACACGATCACCGGGTCGTCGCTGCGGATCGCCGCCGCCATGAGACCGATCACGTCGGCCGGGGTGGACGGGGCGGCGATCTTCAGGCCGGGGATGGTGAGCGCCCAGTTCTCCACCGCCTGGGAGTGCTGCGCGCCGAAGCCGAGGCCGCCGCCGTTCGCGGTGCGGATCACCAGGGGGACCTTCACCTGGCCGCCGGACATGTACCGCACCTTGGGGATCTCGTTCGCCAGATAGTCCCAGCAGCAGGCGAGGAAGTCGGAGAACATGATCTCGGCGACCGGGCGGATGCCGGTCATCGCCGCGCCGAGCGCGGCCCCGACGATCGCCTGCTCGCTGATCGGGGTGTCCCACACCCGCTCGGCCCCGAACTCCTCGAGCAGGCCCTGGGTGGTCTTGAACACGCCGCCCGCCGCGCCGATGTCCTCGCCGAGGCAGACCACGGTGGGGTCGCGGCGCATCTCGCGGGCGATGCCCTCGGCCACCGCCTCGCGGTAGCTGATCGTGCCGGTCAGTTCCGCCATGCCGCACCTCCGTCGGCCCACAGGTCGGTGAACGCCTCGGCGAGGTCGGGCGGGGGCGCCTGCTTCGCGGCCCGCACCGCGGCCTCGACGAGCTCGGCGGCGCGCCGGTCCGCCTCGTCGATCTCGGCCTCCGGTACGCCGAGGCCGGCCAGGCGGGCGCGGGCGATGGTGAGCGGGTCGCGCTTCAGCCAGGCCTCGACCTCCTCGGCCGGGCGGTACTTCGCCGGGTCGGTACGGCTGTGCCCGTAGTGGCGGTAGGTCTTCGCCTCGATCAGGGTCGGCCCCTCCCCGGCCCGGGCCCGGGCGGCGGCGCGGGCCACCGCGTCCCGCACGACGATGACGTCGTTGCCGTCGATCAGCTCGGCGGCCATGCCGTACGCCGGGGCGCGGTCGTAGGCCGGGTTCTCCACCGCGGTCACCGACCTGATCGGCGTGTACTCCATGTACAGGTTGTTCTCGCAGACGAACACCACGGGCAGCCGCCACACCTGGGCGAGGTTGAGCGCCTCGTGGAACGCGCCGATGTTCGTGGCGCCGTCGCCGAAGAACGCGACCGCGATCCGGTCGGTGCGCAGCAGCCGGGCCGACCAGGCCGCGCCGACCGCCATCGGCAGGTGGGCGCCGACGATCGCGTACGAGCCGAGCATGCCGCCCTCGGCGTACGTCAGGTGCATCGAGCCGCCCTTGGCCTTGCAGATGCCGGTGGCCTTCTGCATCAGCTCGGCGAGGCATGCCTCGGGGGAGCCGCCGCGGGCGATGGTGTGGTGGTGGCCCCGGTAGGTGGCGAACACGTGGTCGTCCGGCCGCAGCGCGGCGCTCGCGCCGACCGCGATCGCCTCGTGGCCGGCGGCGAGGTGGGTGGTGCCCTTCACCAGGCCGGCGAGGAACAGGTCGTAGGCGGCCTTCTCGGTGCGGCGGATCACCGCCATGCGCTCGTACATGGCGAGCAGCTCGGCGCCCTCGTTCACCATGGCTTCACGAACCGCGCTCTGGCTCACGGCGTCCTCACTCCCCACGGCCCGCCTTGGTGTTGCGGTGCGACTCCGCCTCCCGTACGGCGGGCAGCGGCCCGGTCGGGGTGAAGTAGCGGCGGCCGGCGACGAGCAGCTCCTCGGCCGGGAACTTGGTGATCACCTCGCAGCCGTCCGCGGTGACCACGACCTCCTCCTCGATGCGCGCGGCCGACCAGCCGTCCTTGGCGGGCCAGAACGTCTCGAGCGCGAAGACCATGCCCTCCTCGAGCACCTCGGGGTGGTCGAGCGAGACCAGCCGGCTGAAGATCGGCTTCTCCCAGATGGACAGGCCGACGCCGTGGCCGTACTGGAGGGCGAACGCGGCCCGCTCATCGGGGAAGCCGAACTCCTCGGCGCGCGGCCACAGCCGGACGATGTCCGCGGTGGTGGCGCCGGGCTTCACCGCGGCGATCGCCATGTCCATGTACTCGCGGCACCGGATGTAGGCGTCCCGCATCGCCGGGGAGGCGCTGCCCACCGCGAAGCAGCGGTAGTAGCAGGTGCGGTAGCCCATGTGGCTGTGCAGGATGTCGAAGTACGCCGGGTCGCCGGGGCGGATGAGCCGGTCGCTGTACACGTGCGGGTGCGGGGAGCAGCGCTCGCCGGAGATCGCGTTCACGCCCTCGACGTACTCGCTGCCGAGGTCGTAGAGCACCTTGCTCACCAGGCCGACGCACTCGTTCTCGCGCACGCCCGGGCGGAGGAAGTCGTACAGCGCCTCGTAGGCGGCGTCCACCATCGAGCACGCCTGGGTGAGCAGGGCGATCTCGTCGCGGGTCTTGATCCGGCGGGCCTCGAGGAAGAGCTGCTGGCCGTCGACCACGCGCAGGCCCGCGTTCTGCAGCGCGGCGAGCACCGGCATCTCGACGATGTCGACGCCGATCGGCTCGTTCGCCAGGCCACGCTCGGCGAGCTCGTGCGCGATCGTGCGGGCGAGGTCCTCGGCGATGCCCGCGTCCGGGTGGAACGCGCCGCGCAGCACCGAGATGCCGGCCCGGGCCCGGTTCGCGCCGTCGAGCCAGGGGTTGTAGAGCTGGTGGTGCCGGGCCGCGGAACCGAAGTCCCAGACGATCGGCTCGGCGCCTCGGCACAGCAGGGCGAACCGGATGTACTTGTCGATCGCCCAGGTGCCGATGTGGGTCGCCGTCATGTACCGGATGTTCGCGAAATCGAAGGCCAGGACCGCGCCTAGCTCCGAGCGCTCCAGCTGCGCGGTGAGCCGCGCCAGCCGCTCCGAGCGGAGACGGTCGAGGTCGATGCGCTGCTCCCAGTCGACGGCGTTCGTGCCGTAGGTCGCGATCGCCATCGCCCACGCACCCTCTCTGCTACAGTGCTAAGATGTTCAGTGTCGCTTACCGGACGTTAGACCCGGGGCGCGAGGGCGTCAAGCATCAGTTCACATGTTCGCGGTGCCTACCATTGAGGCGCCCGAAACATTCGATGGCGCGAACGTTCACCGCCCGGCCACATCGCACCGCGATCATTCGTTTCCGCGGATGACCGCCCCACCGGCGGGGAGGTGCGGGACGAGGGCCCTGCGATGGTGACCGTGTGCAGGGCCGGTGCACGGTTCCCGGCGGTTCGGCACCCGACCGGGGAGGCGTTTCGCGACACTGAGAAGGGACGGCGCCGGGCGCGCCGGCGGGCCCGGCGGGCCCGGCGGGCATCGGACGGCCCGGTGACGCCACCAGGTGACGGGGACACGGCGAGAGGCCGGATGATCGCAGGAGGGGTGGCTCGGCGATGAGCGCGTCGGCGGTGGCCGCGATCGGGGAGCGGCTTCGTGCGGCCCGGTTGCGCAAGGGCATGAGCGTGCGGGGGCTCGCCCGCGCCGTCGACGTGTCGGCGAGCCTGATCTCGCAGATCGAGACCGGGAAGAGCAGCCCGTCGGTGAGCACGCTGTACGCGATCACCACCGCGCTCGGCATCTCCATCGAGGACGTGTTCGGCGAGCCCGAGACCCCGCGGGCCGGGGAGGGCGCGGGTGCCGCCGCGGAAGCGGCGCCGCCGGAGGGCGGGAAGGCGCCCGCCGACCCGCGGATCGGCCCCGGCGCGGAGGTGGCGGCGGTGCTCGCCGGGATCGCCACGGGCCTCGCCGCGGCTCCGGCCGCCGGCGCCACCGGCGAGCGGGGCGAGGAGGCTGCGGGCGAGGGCGGCCCCGCCGTACCCGGCACGGAGTCGGCCACCGCGCGGGGCCTGCGCATGCTGTCCCGCAAGCGCCATGTCGGCCCGGTGGTGCGCGCGGACGAGCGCGAGGAGCTGCGCCTCGACTCGGGCGTGACCTGGGAGCTGCTCGGCCAGCTGCCCGACACCCACGTGGACTTCCTGCGCATCACCTACGCCCCGGGCGGCCGCTCGTCCTCGGACGGCCTGCTCATGCGGCACTCCGGCACCGAGTTCGGCCACGTGCTCAGCGGCCGGCTCACCCTCACCCTCGGCTTCGAGACCTACGAGCTCGGCCCCGGCGACTCGGTGTGCTTCGACAGCTCGACCCCGCACGCCTACGCCAACCACGGCACCGAGCCCGCGGTCGGCGTCTGGTTCGTGCTCGAGCGCTTCCGCTGACCCACCGTCCGGACCGCGTCGTGGTCGGCGTTCGCGGCCCGGCGCTCGCTGCCGCCACGATCACGGCCCTCCCGCCGCCTATGGTCCGGCCGGGACACTTTGTTCACTTCTGCGAACATCCCGAACAGCTGTATTGCACAGCGTAAATCGTTACTACACATTCGCAGGTCACGAATCAAGGTGTACGCGCCCCTACGGGGCGTACGCCGCGGCCGACGCCGTGCTCGCGACGTCCGAAGGACGGTGACAGCCGCGCCACATCCCCTTCGCCGGTCCGGCCGTCCCTCGCCGGACCGAGCGCGATCCACCACGGCGTCGCCCGTACGCGGTGGCACGCCGACGCCGACCTGCACCGGGCGACCACCGGCGCGGTACGGCGGTCGAGCAGGACCCGCACCGCGCCTTCGTCGCCGCGGGCGCCGCAGCCTGGCTCGCCGCCTCCCCCGAGGTACGGCGGCGCGTGCTCGGCATGTGACACCGCATGTGTGACACAGCTCAGGGCTCGATGAGGCCCACCCGGATCGCGTACCGGGTGAGCTCGAGGCGGTCCTTGAGGCCGAGCTTCTGCAGCAGGTTGGCGCGGTGCCGCTCGACCGTCTTCACGCTGATGACGAGCATGTCGGCGATCTCCTGCGAGGTGTGGCCCTCGGCGACGAGCTTGAGGATCTCCTCCTCCCGTTCGGTGATCGCCTTCGCCGGTACGGCGCCGCCCTGCCGGGCGCGCTCGAGGTGGCTGCGGATGAGGGCCTTGATCGCGCCGGGGTAGAGGAAGGGCTCGCCGCGCATCGCGGCCCGGCAGGCCTCCACGAGGTCGCGGTCGGCGACGGACTTGAGCACGTAGCCCGAGGCCCCGGCGCTCAGCGCCTCGAAGAAGAACTGCTCGTTGTCGTACATGGTGAGCATGAGGATCCGCAGCTCCGGCATGATGCGCGACAGCTCGCGCGCGGCCTGGAGCCCGGTCATGCGGGGCATGGCGATGTCGAGGATGGCCAGGTCGGGCCGGTGCGCACGGGCCTGTTCGATGGCCTCGGCCCCGTCCCCGGCCTCGGCGACCACGGTGAGGTCGGGTTCGCCGTCGAGGATGAGCCGTACCCCTCGCCGGACCAGCGCGTGGTCGTCGGCAAGCAGGATACGGGTGACATTCGCCTCGGACATGGTCAATGGCTCCCCTGTCGGACGGGAACGGTCAGGCACACCTCGGTGCCGCCGCCGGGGGTGATGCCGAGCTCGAGGTCGGCATCGGAGTCGGGGTGGCAGCGGCCGGCGGGGCCGATGTGGAGCTTGGCCCCGACCAGGAGGGCGCGTTCGCGCATCCCGCTGATCCCGGTCCCCTCGGCGGCCCCGCGGATGCCCCGGCCGTCATCGACGATGCGCAGGCGCACGCCGCCGGGCACGCGCCTGAGGATGAGGTGCGCGGTCTTGGCCTGCGCGTGGCGGACGACGTTGGTCAGCCCTTCCTGAGCGACGCGGTAGAGCACGAGCTCCACGTCGGGGCCGAGCGGCGGCAGGTCGCTGTCGATGCGGTGCTGCACCGACAGCACGGGCGTGGCGAACTCGTTGGTGAGCGCCTTCAGCGCCGCCACCAGCCCGAACTCCTCGAGCACGCCGGGGCGCAGCCGCCGGGCCACCCGGCGGATCTCGTCGAGGCTGGAGCGGGTGGTCTCCACGACGTGGAGCAGCTCCTCGCGGATCTCGGGCGGTGCGTGGTCGGCGACCGACTTGAGCTCGAGCAGCACGGCGGTGAGGGTCTGCCCGATCTCGTCGTGCAGTTCACGGGCGATGCGGGCCCGCTCGGCCTCCTGCGCGGAGAGGGCGTTCGCCGCGCTCGCCGCCCGCTCGGCCTCCAGCCGGTCGAGCATCGCGTTGAACGCGCTGATCAGCTCGGCGATCTCGCGGCCGCCGGTGACGCCGGGCCGTTCGCCCGGGCGGAGCAGGTCCGCGGTGGTCATCGCCCTGGTGAGCCGCTGCAGCGGGCGGAGGCCGATGCGCAGCAGCAGCGCGTTGAGCACGAGCATGGCGGCGAGGCCCACGGCGAGGATCGCCGCCTCGGTGAGGAGCACGGGGGTGGAGACGGTCACCGGTCCCAGCAGCAACGCGGTCGCCCCGATGAGAACGATCGCATTCAGCAGGAAAATCCGCCAGAAAAGGGACACCTAGCTCGATCCTTCCCCGATTTTCCCCCTCGCCCTCCCTCACCATGATCGCCCACGGCCGGTGAGGTCGCTCAGGCGCCCCGCACCGGCGGGGACGCGGTACGGCCCGGCGGAAACGGTTACCGATCAAGATTGCGGGAACAAGGGCCTGGGATCCATAGGCACCGCCACCCATATCCGTACAGGTCACCCCCCACGCTATATGAGGGAAGCCCTGGACGGATATGAGGGAAGCCCTGGATGGCTTTTTCCCCCGGCGCGGGTCATGGTGGAAACGCACCCTGCGCGTCTGGAAAGGAGAAGCAGGTGGCGCACGATCTGCAGAACCGCCCCCAGACCGGACCGGAGGTGTGGATGGAGCGCTCCGAGCCGCGTCTTCCCCGTCCCCCGTCCACCGGCCGCCGGAACCACCCCACACGCTACCGCCCCGGCACGGTGTGGGTGGTGCTCGCCATCGCGCTCGTCCTGATCGGCGTGGGCATGGCCGTCGGCGAGGTGATCATCGTCGCCGCGGGCCTCATCGTCGCGGGCACCCTCGGCCGCCTCTTCGACCTGCGTGCCGAGTACCGCCGCCAGGCCCGCATCGCCGCCCGCGCCGCGGCCGGACGCGAGGCGCAGCGGGAGCCGGGTAAGGAACAGAACCCCTGACGGGCCGATCACGGCCCGCCTCCCCGGCGGACGGCCGCCACGCGGGGCCGTCCCGATCTGTCAGGCGGCGAACACCCGCCTGCCCCGGCGGTCCGCTCGCCGCCACGGCCGCCCGCCCGGCGGCCGACCATGGGAACGGCCACCGGCCACACACGCCCGGCCGTTCCGCGCACGCCCGTTGAACGATCGCTTGGTTGCGTCCCGTGCCGGCCACCACCGCCCACCCGCTTCGAGTGGACCTTGTACGGCAGGCTAGTGGCGATCACGAGCGCATCGCCGTGAACGGCGACGATCTTCCTAGGCGGAGCCGGGACGCGCATTTCCGGCTCCTCGGGGAGAGTTCCGGTCTTTGCGCGCCCGATCCCGGCATCAGGCCGGGGAGCAGCGCGGCGCCTGTACCGCTGAGCGAGTGATCCCGTCCCTATCCGTACGCGGGTGTCCCGGGCCGCGTCGGCGACATGCCGGTGACGCAGGAACGTCCGCCTGCCTGTCGGGCCATGTCCTTCGTACCGCTCGACGCGCGGAAGATCGCGATCGGGAACGAACGCTCGATTCGCGTTCGTACGCGAACGAGAAGGCTCGGGTTGGAACGCGTGGCGGCGACGGGCGGGACTTCCTCTCGCCCCCCTGCGATAGCAGGTACGTCTGGCCTGGGATCGTCGCCGGTCAACGGAACCGGATCGCCCGGCGGTGTGCCGCGCGCCTCCCGCCGTCGTTTGCTTCCTCCGGCACGTGCCCTGAACGGTGCCGGACCACGAGGGCGTCACACGCGAAACAAGCCTGCCACCAGGGTTTACCACCAGAAGGTAACCGATGGGGCACGACGCGTACACGAAATCGGGCACACGCGTGCCGCGATGGCGAGGGTGATGGGGGCCGATCTCGGGTGTGGCGAGAGGCGAGAGAAAGAGGTGTTGCGGGGCGATCGAAGCGCCGACATCGTTGGCGGCGCGGACGATCGGTTCGGCGTGATCCGTGCGCCGACGCCGTTGTCGGCGCGAGATCATCGCGGTCGGGTCATCAGGTCATGCGGCCGACGTCGTTGTCGGCGCGGGGGCCGTCGCTGCGAACGATCGTGACGAGTGATCGAAGGCGTGCGATCAGATGAGGCCGAGGGCGAGCATGGCGTCCGCCACCCGCTTGAAGCCGTCGATGTTGGCGCCGGCGACGTAGTTGCCCGGCATGCCGTACTCCTCGGCGGTGGCGAGGCAGCGGCTGTGGATGTCGCGCATGATGTCGCGGAGACGCTGCTCGGAGAACTCGAAGGACCACGAGTCGCGGCTCGCGTTCTGCTGCATCTCCAGCGCGCTGGTGGCGACACCGCCGGCGTTGGCGGCCTTGCCCGGGCCGAAGGCGACGCCCGCCTCCTGGAAGATGCGGATGCCCTCGGGGGTGGTCGGCATGTTCGCGCCCTCGCCCACCGCGATGCAGCCGTTGCGGACGAGCCGCTCGGCGTCGCGGCCGGTGATCTCGTTCTGGGTGGCGGAGGGCATGGCGACCTCGCAGGGCACCTCCCAGACGCTGCGGCCCGGGATGAAGATCGCGTCGCCGCCGCGGCGCTTGGCGTAGACCTCGATGCGGGCGCGCTCGACCTCCTTCACCTGCTTGAGCAGGTCGAGGTCGATGCCCTTCTCGTCGACCACGTAGCCGGAGGAGTCGGAGCAGGCCACCACACGGCCGCCGAGCTGCTGCACCTTCTCGATGGTGTAGATGGCGACGTTGCCGGCGCCGGACACCACGACCCGCTTGCCGTCGAACGACGTGCCGCGGGCGCGCAGCATCTCCTCGACGAAGAACGCGCAGCCGTACCCGGTCGCCTCGGTCCGCACCTGCGCACCGCCGTACACCAGGCCCTTGCCGGTGATCACGCCGGACTCGTACCGGTTGGTGATGCGCTTGTACTGGCCGAACAGGAAGCCGATCTCGCGCTGGCCGACGCCGGTGTCACCCGCGGGCACGTCGGTGTGCTCGCCGAGGTGGCGGTAGAGCTCCGTCATGAAGCTCTGGCAGAAGCGCATGATCTCGCGCTCGGACTTGCCCTTGGGGTCGAAGTCCGCGCCGCCCTTGGCGCCGCCGATGGGCAGGCCGGTGAGGCTGTTCTTGAAGATCTGCTCGAATCCCAGGAACTTGACGATGCCGAGGTACACCGACGGGTGGAAACGCAGACCACCCTTGTACGGGCCGAGCGCGCTGTTGAACTCGACACGGAAGCCGCGGTTGATGTGGACCTCGCCGTTGTCGTCCTCCCACGGCACCCGGAAGATGATCTGCCGCTCCGGCTCGCAGATCCGCTCGATGACCTTGGACTCGGCGTACTCGGGGTGCTTGCCGAGCACCGGGCCGATGCTCTCCAGGACCTCGCGTACGGCCTGGTGGAACTCGGTCTCGCCGGGATTGCGCCGCAGGACGTTCTCGTAGATTGACGACAGCTTCTCGTGCAACATGATCCCCTCAGTACAGGACCGGTAACCCGCCTGTAACTTTATGGGGCGGTTCGTGCTGCTCTGACCGCGCCCCTGCCACTGCGTCGCATATGCCCGCTGAACAGGTATTCTCACCGCGCCGACCCGCACGGTGTGAAACCCACGGCTCTCGTGCTCGTGACCATACCGGCACGATCGGTGATCAATAAGCGTCACCGGCACGTGTCGTTTTCCTCACACGTGTAACTTTCACGTAATGCGCATCCAGGCGCGACGATCGCGCCGCGTCGCCACGCACGCCGCCGGGTCGATGGGTGCGCGCCGCTCGGGCCGGCCGTACGGCGGGCCGTACCGGTGGTCAGGCGAGCCGGGTGATGCTGAAGTCGTCGTAGTAGGCCCGGGTCTCGCTGCCCCGCACGGCCTCCAGGTAGAGCCCGAGCGAGGGCTTGCCGACCGCCTTCTCCGCCTCGGTGTCCACGTACTCGGCGACGAGCTCGTCACCGGCCCACAGCTGCAGGTGCATCTCCCCGCCGGAGCGCGCGCACCGGGCCCGCAGCTGCACGTTCGACCTCTGGAACTCCGGCACCTCGACGTCCGGGGTCAGGTCCCGCCACCCGTCGGCGTCCACCCGGACGATCTTCGCGTGGCCCGTGTCGTTCACCGCGAGCACGTAGAAGAGGCGGTCCCGGTCCTGGTCGCTCTTGGAGTAGTTGCAGTAGACGCCCGACCAGGAGGCGGCCTTGGACATGTCGAGCTTGACCGACACCAGGACGTCGTCGGGCAGGACCGCGTTCACCGGCGCCTTCGCCCACTTGGTGTCCTCGAAGGTGTCCACGCGCATGGTGTACCGGCCGTCGCCGGTGTAGTTCCGCCCGGCCTCCACCCCGGCGAAGCCGTCCTCCGGCCAGCCGGTCTTCTCCTGGGCGAAGTTCTCCTGGTACAGCACCTCGCCCTCGGGCGGCGCGGACGACGCCAGCGCCCGGCCCACGGACACCGCCGTGGCGACGAGCCCGACCGCGAGCAGCGCCGCGCCCGCGCCCATCGCCGCGTCCATCAGCCGCCTCCGCCACGGGGCCTTCTCGGGCTGCCGGGGCGCGATCCGGGTGCCGGGCAGGGTGGGTCCGGTGATCGCCGCCAGGTCGAGCCGTACCGTGCCGGCCACCTCGGCGCGGTCGGCGTGCGGGCGCCGCACGAGCGCGTCGAGGAGCTGCTGGGCGGTGGGCCGCTTCGCCGGATCCTTCTCCAGCGCGGCGGCGATGATCGGGCGGAGGCTCGGGTCGACCCCGCTCAGGTCCGGGGTCTCGTTGACCACCCGGTAGAACGCCTGCTCGATCGTCTTCGACGCGAACGGCGAGGCGCCGGTCATCGCGGCGACCATCACGCAGCCCCAGGCGAAGATGTCGGCCTCGGGCCCCGCCTGGCGGCCGGTGAACACCTCGGGGGCGATGTAGTCCGGGGTGCCGAGGATGCGGCCGGTGGAGGTCTGCCCGTCCTCGGAGTCGAGCGCGCGGGCGATGCCGAAGTCGATCACGCGCGGGCCGAGCGGGGAGAGCAGCACGTTCCCCGGCTTGAGGTCGCGGTGCACCACACCCGCGTCGTGGATCGCGGTGAGCGCGGTCGCCACGCCCACGGCGAGCGCCTCGATGTTCGACCCGGTGAGCGGCCCGTTCTCGCGCAGCACCCGGCCGAGGTCGGGGCCCGCCACGTACTCGGTGACGATCCACAGCGGCTCGCCGTCGAGGCGCGCGTCGAGCACCGGGGCGGTGCAGAACCGGCGCACCCGGCGGGCCGCCTCCACCTCACGGCGGAACCGCCTGCGGAACTCCGGGTCGTTCGCGAAGTGCGGGTTGATCACCTTGATCGCGACCGGACCCGACGGCCCCTCGGCGAGGTAGACCGTTCCCATGCCGCCCCTGCCCAGCCGGCTCGCGATCCGGTAGGGGCCGAGCTCGGTGGGATCGCCCGGGTCGAGGGCAACGGCGGTCGGCACTCCGGTGGGCATCACGATGGCCGATACTAACGAGATCGCATCACCCAAAGTGGTCTCACTTACCACAAAGGCGTCACATTCCAGCCGCGCCACACGGTGCGCTGCGGGCTCACGGCCGCCGTCCCGGAATGTGCGCGGGCGTCAGACGCGCCGCCGTACCTCCAGGGAGAGCGGCCAGATGAGGCGGCGGCCGCCGATCGCGGTGGTCACCACGCCGACGGGCGGCGCCACCGGGGCGCGCAGGAGCCGGGCGGCGCGGCCGGCGGCGAGCGGCAGCACCGCTCCGGTCGCCCCGATCACGGACGGCACGCGCGTGTCACCCCTGCGACAGCGGGATGCCGCCGGGAAGCGGGGAACCACGTACGGGCGGATCTCGTTGGATCGGGTGAGCGGTTCCGCCGTGATCGGCCGGCAGGACGGCCGAGCGACCGTCTCGAGGGGAGCGTGTGCGATGGAAATCACCGGCATCATCTCCGCCCTCATCATCGGCATCATCATCGGAGCGCTCGGCAGGCTGGTGGTCCCGGGCCGCCAGCGCATTCCGCTCTGGCTGACCATGGTGATCGGGATCGTCGCGGCGCTGATCGGCACCGCCATCGCGACCGTGCTCGGCGTGGCGGACACGCGCGGGATCGACTGGATCGAGCTCGCCATCCAGGTGGCGCTCGCCGCCGTGGGCGTGTCGCTCGCGGCGGGCTCGTACGGCAGACGCGGCGGCCGCTGACCGCGCGCTCCCGGCCGACCGGGGCGTGGGCGGCATCCCGCCCGGGGCCGGGATGCGCCGGCAGCGAGGTGAGCGATCATCGGGCGGGGTGCGGCCGCCCGATGACGTATGCCGGGTGGCATGCCCACCGGACGCGTGCGGCCCGCCGGGCCGGGGCCCGCGGGCCGCGTCAGGGAAGTGCCCGGCGGCGGTAAGGCCGCCGGGCGTCGCTCGCCGCTAGTCCTCCTCCTCGCCTTCCAGCATGTCGCCGATCTCGTCGATCGCCTCGGCGGCGAGGAAGCCGCCCACCGCGCCCACGGCGCCCGCGGCCACGACCGCACCCATGCCCGGACCGCTGTGGTGGCCACCGTGGTGGCCGCCGTGCGGGGCGTACGGGTCATGCCCGTAGCCGCCGTGCCCGTACGGGTCGTGCCCGTAGCCGCCGTGGTGGCCGTACGAGGCGACCGCGTTGAGCCAGCCGGTGATCTCGGCCCCCCAGTCGCGCTCCAGCGCCTCCTCGTGGCTCACGTACCAGCGGCCGAAGGAGTCGTCGGCGGGCCCGCGGCCGCTCGCCTCGAGCACGATGTGCAGCCCGCCCGGGTTCGCCACGAAGGTGAGCTCGACCTCGCTCACCGCGTGCGCGTGCTGCGGCGGCGGGAAGAACTCGATCTCCTGGTAGCACGGCAGGTGGTGGGCGATGCCGTACAGCGTGCCCACCTCGACGTCGGCGCTCTTCGGCTGGAAGCCGAGCCGGCTGAACGCCTGGAGCACCGCGTCCTGGGAGGGCAGCGGCACGATCTGCACCGGGTCGAGGTCGCCCTTGTCGACCGCCCGGGCGATCGCGAGCTCGGTGCGCACCCCCATCGCCATGCCGTACAGCGGCTGCCCCCACACCTCGGTGATGGGCGCCTCCCACGGCACCGGGAACTCGAACGGCAGCGTGCGCTGCTCGCCGGTGCGGAGCTTGAACGGGCCGGACACCTGGGTCCGGGCGAACTCGATCAGACCGGTCTGCTCACCCTCGCCGTGTTCAGCCTCGGCCCTCGTCACCAGCGCGAGGACGATCGACTCGATGTCGGCGTCGAAGTCGCCGCCCTGCAGCCGGACCTCGCCGCGCAGCATCTCGCCGGGCTGCACCCGGGACTGCGCCAGCACGGTGTCCACCGACGGGGCGCCGACCCCGAAGGTTCCCAGCAGCCGTTTGAAGACCACGCTCGCCTCCTGCCTGTCGTGTGACCTGACCGCCGATCGAAACGATCACTGGGCGGGCCGGGTTCCCGCCCCCTTTCCAGGGTCACAGGATCGGACGTTCCGTGACGGCGAAACGGCGCTTTGCGAGGCGGTGTCCGGAAAGTGTGGCCGATCGGTCAGGCTTCGCCCGGATCGAGGCGATCGCCCGCCTCCCCACTCCGCAGGAAGGCCCGCGACAGGATCACGGAGCGGGAGAGGTTACGTGGGCGGTCGGGGTCGAGGCCCTTCGCCGTGGCGAGCTCGACGGCGAGCCGCTGCACCCGGATCAGTTCGGCGACCGGGTCGAGCTCGGGGAGCACGACGAGTGCGCCGGTCCGCTCCACCTGCTCGGCGAGCCCGGGCGGGGGCGGGTCGAAGAACCAGACGAGGCTGCGCTCGTCGGTCACGCTGATCGGGCCGTGCCGGTACTCCATCGCCGGATACGACTCGGCCCACGAGGCCGAGGCCTCGCGGACCTTGAGCGCCGCCTCGTGCGCGATGCCGACCGTCCACCCCGCGCCGAGGAAGGTGAACCGGGTACGGCCCGCCGCCCCGGCGGGCAGCGGTGCCTCGAGCGCCGCGGCGGCCTGCCCGGGGAGGTCGGGACGGTCCGGCGCGACTCCGGGCTCGGCCACCTGGGACGCCGAGGGGATGCGCGCCAGGTGTGCGCGCAGCAGGGTGAGCGCGGTGGTGGCGAACCGGGTCTGCACCACCGAGCGCTCGTCGGCGAAGCCGAGATCGATCACCGTGTCGGCCACCTGTGCGATCGGCGTGGCCGTGTCGCCGGTGAGCGCCACGGTGGGGCAGGGCAGGGCGCGCAGCAGCTCCACCACCTCGGTCGTCGTGCCCGACCGGGTGATCGCGACGACGCGGTCGTACCGGCGCCGGAACGGGAACTCCGAGGCCGGGAAGGCGTCGGTCTCCCCTCGGCCGGAGGACTCGCGGAGCGCCGCGTACGCCTGGGCCATGAACAGCGAGGTGCCGCAGCCGACGACGGCGACGCGCTCGCCGGGCGCGGGCAACCCGGCCACGGTCTCGGCGAGCGCGATCGCCCGCCGCCAGCAGCCGGGCTGAGCGGCGATCTCCTCGGCGACGAACGTCATCTCACGCTCCCGCTTCACGTTCCGGGCGATGATCTTCTCAACCTAACGCCGACGCGCTGCGCCTCGCCCCTCCTTTCCCGGTGCCGATCGGGCTCGCCGCCACCGTCGCGTCCCGGGGAGGCGCCGCTCGCCCCGGCGGGCGCATGCTCACCGTGGCGTGCCCTCACGGTCCGGCCTCGTCTCGGCACCTCCCGCCGGTGATCTGGGCAGGGAGGAGCGGCGGAGAGCAAAGGAAACCGATGTTTCACGTGAAACAACGGTCATGATCGCCGAAGGCCCGGGTGGCGCGCCGGCGGCCCGCCGCGGAGTGGCCGACCGGCCGCCGTGCCGTACGGGTCGCCGGTCTAGCCGATGCGGACCGGGACGGTGCGCGGCCCGCGGACCTGGCCGGAGGACCAGGTGACGGCGTCGGGGTCGGCGAGGGTGAAGACCGGGATGCGCTGCAGCCACACCTCGAGGGCGACCCGGAGCTCCATGCGGGCGAGGTGCGAGCCGAGGCAGCGGTGGATGCCGAGGCCGAAGGCGGCGTGGCGGTTCACCTCGCGGTCGATGACCACCTCGTCGGCGCGCTCGAACTGGGCCGGGTCGCGGTTGGCGGCCGGGAACGACAGCAGGATCCAGTCGTCGGCCTTCATGTCGACGCCGTTCCAGTGCATGTCCTCCTTCACCAGGCGGGCCATGGTGACGGGGGCGTACGCGCGCAGGAACTCCTCGATCGCGGTGGGGAGCAGCTCCGGCTCGGCGACGAGGCGCTCGCGGTCGGCCGGGGTCTTCGCCAGGTGCCACAGCGAGGCGCCGATCGCGCTCCACGTGGTGTCGATGCCCGCGATGAGCAGCAGGGCGATCGTGCCCGCCACATGGGGCGCCGGGAGGTTGCTGCCGTTCACCTTGACGTTGAGCAGATACGAGGTGAGGTCGTCGCGCGGCTCCTTCTCGTGTTCCTCGATCTGCTTGTAGAGGTAGGTGAACAGGTCGTTGAGCAGGACCGCGCGTTCCTCCGGCGGCTTGTTGATGCCCTGGAAAACGTCCTCGATGTACTCGCGGAAAAGCGGCCCGTCCTCCTCCGGGAAACCGAGCATGGCGGCGATCACGCGGACCGGAATGTGCTCGGCGTACTCCTTGGCCGCGTCGACGAGATCGCGGCCGTCGAAGGCGTCGATGAGGCTGTGGCAGTAGTCCCGGGTCGTCTGCTCGTACCGGCTCACCGCGCTCCTGGTGAACGCCGGGAGCAGGATCCTGCGGGCCTCGCGGTGGAACGGCGGATCCGAGGAGATCGGCGGGGTGCTGCCCACCGGGGCGAGGTCGCGGGGCGGCCGGATGTTGCTGACCACCACCGACCGGGAGGAGAACCGCTCGGTGTCGTACGCGATCGCCGCGACGTCCTCGTACCGGACCGGCAGCCAGGCGCCGCCGAACCGCTCGGTGTGCGCGATCGGGCAGCGTTTCCGCAGGTCGTCGTAGATCGAGTAGGGGTCGGCGGCCCACCGCGGGTCCAGGTGGGAGAAGTCGGTCGCCCAGTCCGTTACCGGCCCGGTGATGATCTCGTTGTGGATGCCCTCGTGGGCGTGCTCGCGCTGGTCCCGGAAGACGTAGCCCTCGCCGGCCGTCACGGTCAGGCCTCCTCGACCAGCTCGACGGCCCGCTCCGGGCAGTTGGCCGCCGCGCGCCGCGCCACGGCCTCCAGGTCCGGCGGCACCAGGCCGTCGCCGAGCACGGTGCTGTAGCCTTCCTCGTTCTCGCCGAACAGCTGCGGGGCTATGTCGTAGCAGCGGCCGTGTCCCTGACACCGATCGACGTTGATCTGTACCTTCACTGCGATGCTCCCGTCTCCGCGGCGATGCGGGCGGTTGACCCGTGAAACGATTCAAAGCGGCGTGATCGACCGAGTCAAGATCGCAGTAATGTCCTGGAGCTGCTTATTTCATCCGCCCGAATAAAGGGCTGACCGAATTTGTGTCCGATGCCGGGCGGAAAACAAGGGCGGCACGGCCCGTCCGACGGATTTCCCGTTTCCTCGCGCCGGCCATGGCCGAGCCGGAAACCGCCGCCCGGCTCCCGGGTACGGCCGGCCACCCCCGGCGGGCCGGGCCGCCCCCGCCCGGGCACGCGGACGCGCGAGGCGGCGGCCCGGTCGTCCGGGGCGAGGCACCGCGCTCTGCCCCACACGAATCCTTGCGTGTGCCGCCCACCGTGCCGTGCCGGCACCGGGTGCACCCGCTCGCCCGGCCGGTCGGCCCTCGACAGGCGGGTCCGTGCGAACCGGGTCACCGCGCGCCACGATCGACGGTCGCGGAGGCCGGATCGCCCGCCGCCGGGCCGGGCGAGCAGGGCAACGCCCGGCCCGGGCTCGCCGTACCGCCGGTCAGCGGCCGAGCCAGGCGTCGACGCCCGCCCTGGCCACCGCCACGTCCTGGTCAGGGTGGGCGCCGCTGACCCCCACGGCGCCCGCCACGGCCTGCCCGTCGCGGATCACGACGCCGCCGGGGAGCGTGGTGACGTCGAACGGGAGCTGCCCGTCGATGAGCGTGACGAGCTCGGGGTGGTCGGCCTTGATGCCGGCCACGACCGCCGAGTCGACGCCCATCCGGGCGGCGGTGCGGGCCTTCGACCGGGCGACCCCGCAGGTGAACCAGGGCGCGCCGTCCATGCGGATCCCGGCGATCTCGTCACCGGCCGCGTCGACGACGCAGCAGCTCACCCGGATGCCCGCGGCCCGGGCCGCATCCAGCGCCGCGTCGATGATCAGGCGCGCGCCGTCGAGGCCGAGCCCGTGCATGGCCGCTCCCTTCCCGCCGGTCCTTCCGGTCGTCGCCCGAGGTATGGTCGCCCGCCCGGCCGCCGCCCGACAGCGGCGTGTTCCGACTGTCGGAACGCCGCCCGAATGCCCGCCGTACCGCCGGAAAGAGGGAACGCGCGCTTCCCCCGGCCTCGACGGCGACACCCCGCGCGCGGGCCGGAAGTTGCGTGCCATTGGCCGGAACAAGCCGCTCCACCGCGTATTCGCCGCGTGTCAGCCTTGCCTGACCTTCGCACCGACGAGGGAAGAGATCGTTGCCGCCCCCCGTGCGGCCGGAACGCAAAGGAACACGGCATGGTGCGTACGAGCGGATCATTCCTGCGGCGCTCGTTCAAGGCCATCGCGGGCATCGCCGCCGCCTCGCTGTTGCTCACCGCCTGCGGCGGGGACACGGGTTCCGGAGGCGGGACGGCGGGCGCCGCCCCCGCCGACGACCGCTTCGCGTCCCTCAAGACCGAGATCGATGCGCTGCGCGGGCCGATCACGTGGCCGGAGCCGAAGAAGCTGAGCAATCCGGTCGACCTCACCGGCAAGACCGTCTGGTGGGTGCCGATCGGCGCGCAGGTGTCGGTGATCAACGGCTTCGGCGAGGGCGTCAAGCAGGCGGTCACCGCGCTCGGCGGCGAGGTGAAACTCTGCGACGGCAAGTTCAACCCCGCCGAGATCGGCAACTGCCTCAAGCAGGCCGGCGAGCAGAAGGCCGACGCCGTGATCACGGCGTTCATCGACTACGCGATGATCCCCAACGCGTTCGACGCGCTGGTCGCGCAGGGCGTGCCGGTCCTCGTCGCGGGCGTGCCGCCGACGGGCGACCCCAAGCCGAGCCCGAACTTCGCGTTCTTCGACCCGACCGGCCAGGTGATGAAGATCTACGAGACGATCACCAAGGTCGGGCTGATCGAGAACGGGTCGAACACCAAGGGCCTGTGGCTGCGCCTGCTCGACTCGCAGCTCACCACCCGGGCGAGCGACGCGGGCGTCGCCAAGTACAAGGAGCTGTGCCCGGACTGCCCGCTCGCCACCATCGACTACACCACCGCGAACATCGACAAGCTGCCCTCGGCGATCAGCGCCGAGCTGGTGAAGAACCCCGACATCAACGCGGTGTTCGTGCCGGTGGCGAACTTCGTGCAGCCGGTGCTGCAGGGCATCAAGACCGCGGGCAAGACCGGCATCAAGGTGGTCTCCGCCAACGGCGACCTGCAGAACCTGCAGGCGATCGCCGGCGGCGAGCAGACCGGTGACCTCTCCACCCCGGTGATCTTCAACGGCTGGCAGTACGTGCACGCGCTGCTGCAGCTGCTCGCGGGCGAGCAGGTGGAGCCGGTGAGCGACCTGACCAACCGCTACTTCGACGCCACCAACATCAAGGACCTCACGCTCACCCCGGAGAAGTACCTCACCACCGAGTGGTTCGGCGACGAGTCGTTCAAGGACGCGTTCCTGGCCGCCTGGGGCGCCGGGCAGTAGCCCGCCGTGCCGTACGGCGAGTCGCCCGCAGAGCGTCAACCGGAAGGAACACCGCGCGCGATGCATCGCCTGGAAGCCCGCAACGTGTCGAAGACCTTCGGGTCGACCCGGGTGCTCCACCAGGTCGGCCTGGAGGTCGCCCCCGGTGAGATCCACGCGCTCATCGGGCAGAACGGCTCGGGCAAGTCCACGCTCATCAAGATCCTCACCGGGTACCACGCGCCGGACCCCGGCGCCCGGCTGGCCCTGGACGGGCGTCAGGTCCCGCTGCCCGTCCAGTGGCGGACCGCGGCCGAGCTCGGCATCTCCGTGGTGCACCAGGATCTCGGGCTGCTCGACGAGCTCACCGTCGCCGACAACATCGGCGTCGGCGGCTACCGTCACTCCCGGTTCCTGCGGCGCATCGACTGGCGCCGCCAGGAGCAGATCGCGCGAGCCGTGCTCGCCCGGCTGGAGGTGGACCTCGACCCGCGCACCCCGGTCGCCGCGCTGTCCGCGGCCCGGCGGGCCGAGGTGGCGATCGCCCGGGCGTTGCGCGAGCACACCCCCGGCGGCGGCCTGATCATCCTCGACGAGGCGACGCGCGCCCTGCCGCGCGAGGAGCTGGTGCGGTTCCACGCGCTGCTGCGCCGGGTCGTCGCCGAGGGCACCTCGGTGCTCATGGTGAGCCACAACCTCGAGGAGGTGCTGGCCCTCGCCGACCGGGTGACCGTGCTGCGCGACGGCACGGTCACCGGGGCCGGGCTGCGCACCGCCGAGCTGACCGAGCCGGACATGGCCCGGCTCATGCTCGGCCGTACCGTCGGCACGCTCCGCCCGCGCGGGGTCCGGGCCGCGAACCGGCCGGTCGTCGCCGAGGTGACCGGCCTGTCCGGGGACGGGGTGGCGGACGTGTCGCTGACGATCCACGAGGGCGAGGTGGTCGGGCTCACCGGGCTGCCCGGCTCGGGGTTCGAGGCGATCCCGTACCTGATCACGGGGGCGCGCCCGGCGTCCGCCGGGGTGCTGCGCACCCCGCTGGGGGAGGTACGGCTCGCCGGGGCGACGGTCGCCGACTGCATGGCGGCCGGGGTCTCGCTCGTGCCGGAGCGCCGGGACCGGGACGGCCTCGCCTTCGACCTCGACGTGCGGGACAACATCGCGCTGCCCACGATCCGCCGCCGCGGCAGGCCGTGGTTCGTGGGCCGGCGCTGGCAGCAGGAGCAGGCCGACGGGTTCATCCGCAGGCTCGCCATCCGCACCCGGTCGGCCTCGACGCTGATCAAGGAGCTGAGCGGGGGCAACCAGCAGAAGGTCCTGTTCGCCAAGTGGCTGTCGCTGCGGCCCCGGCTCCTCGTGCTCCACGAGGCCACCCAGGCCGTGGACGTGGGCGCGCGGCAGGACCTGCTCAAGGCGATCCACGAGGTCGCCGACGAGGGCGTGGGGGTGCTGTACGTCAGCGGAGAGCCCTCCGACCTCGCCGACGTGTGCGACCGCATCCTCGTGCACCGGCCCGGCGGGCCGTTCGCCGAGCTGCGGGACGCCACGTCCGACGCCGTACTCGACGCAATCTACGCCGGCACGACCACCACCGCAGGAGGCGCCCCGTGCGGGACTCAGTGAGCGACACCGCGGCAGCGCGGCACAGCACGGACGACGACGCGGCCCGCCGTACCGCGGGCGACGGCGACGCGCCGACCCCATCCTCGGCACCGCCCGCCGGGCCGCCGGTGGGCGTGGTGGGCGGCGGGTCCGCGCGGGCCCTGCTGCACACGATCGCGAGCCGGTACGCGCTGGTGCTCGTCTGGCTCGCGGTCGCGCTCCTCTACTACCTGATCATGCCGGACACCTTCGGCACCTGGGGGGCGGTGCGCGCGATCTTCGGCGGGCAGCCGGTGCTCGTCTTCCTCGCCATGTCGGCGCTGATCACGCTGATGGTCGGCGAGTTCGACCTGTCCATCGCCTCGATCATGGGGCTGGCCGCGACGGTCGTGCCGGTGCTCGCCGGGCTGCACGGGGTGAACATCTGGGTGGCCTGCCTGGCCGCGCTCGCCGCCTGCACGCTCGTCGGCGTGGTGAACGCGTTCTTCGTGGTGCGGCTCGACGTCTCCTCGCTCGTGGTCACGCTCGGCACCGGCACCCTGGTGATCGGCATCTCGCAGGCCATGTCGTCGTCGAACGTGGTCTCGGTGCGGGCCGAGGTGTTCAGCGACCTCGCCCTCTACCCGGTGCTCGGCATGCCGGTGTCGTTCTTCTACGGCCTGGCGCTCGCGCTGGGCATCGCGTACGTGATGGGCTACACGCCGCTGGGGCGGCACATGCTCTTCGTCGGGGCGAACCGCGAGGTGGCCCGGCTCGCCGGTATCCGGGTCAACCGCATCCGGGCCGGGGCGTACATCGTCGCGTCGTTCGTCGCCGGGCTGGCCGGGCTGATCCTGGTGTCCACGCTCGGCGGCTTCGACTCGACCACGTCGAGCCAGTTCCTGCTTCCCGCCCTCGCCGCGGTCTTCCTCGGCACGGCGGTGGTGCAGCCCGGCCGGTTCAACCCGATCGGCACCCTGATCGCCATCTACTTCCTGTGGACCGGCATCTTCGGCCTGCAGCTGCTCGGCTTCGCGGGCTGGATCCAGAACGTCTTCTACGGCGCGGGCCTGGTCGTCGCCGTCGCCCTCGCCAAGATCGTCCGCAACCGCTCGACCGCGACCTAGCCCCGTCACCCCCACGGCCGGCCCGGATTCGTCCCCGTCCGGGCCGGCCTTTATTGCCGGCGTTCGCGACGGGTATCCCGCCGGCGACACGGGTACAGGGCACGCCTGTATATGCGAGCCGACGCCCCTGGTACATGGCGGGGTTCGGGCCGTTTTCGCGTGCGCGATCGAGATATTTCAGCAGGTTGGTTCGATGCCTGGTCGCTGGAGGCCGAACGCTCACCCATCGCCACTGGCGATCCCGACGCGGACTCACCGCACCCGGAGCGGCCTGGCCGAGGTGGCCGACCGGCCGCGACGGCGCAGGCGGGCATCGGATACAGCCGCAGCCGTCCGGACCACCGCGACCGCCTCACACCATGAGGCTCGGAAGGGCCGGCTCGTCGACAAAACCGCAGCACTACGCGCGGTCCCTGGAAGCCGGACGCTCACCCATCGCCACTGGCGATCCCGGCGGGCCCTCGCTCGCACGCGGAGGCGTCCTGGCCGAGGTGGACAAACCGGCCGCCAGGACGTACCGCACGCGAACCTCGCGGTAGGTCACGCCTTCGGCCACGCGCTCGGGCAGATTCTCCCGGCGGCTTTCCGAGATCGAGCGCTCGCCCGGCTCCTCGCTGAAGGTCACGTTCGTCTCCGGTACGCGGTCGAAGCGCATCGCCTCCGCCCGTACCGTCGCGGTGAACACGATGTCCGCGGACTCGGCGAGCCGCTCGGCCGGGTGTTCGGCGGGCATGGTCTGGCCTTTCGTTCGTCAGTGGACCATGCTGCGCAGCCTGCGCAGCCCGGCGCGTCGCGCGGCGCGCCCAAGGTCACGGAGCGCGGGACCGAGAGGCGGAGTCGCCGCCGGGGCCTCGTCATGGGCCGGTCCGCCCGGGTCGTCCGGTCCGGCCTCCGCCTCCCCCGGCTCGTCCTCGGTCCTCCGCGGTCCGGCCGCCGCGTTCTCCGGGCCGGGCTCCGGCCGCTGCAGGCGGACCTCGGTCCGGTCGTCGTCGGCGGTCGCACCTCCGGCGGCCGGCTCCGGGTCAGGGAGGTCGCACGTCTCCCCCGGGTCGGCATCGTGCGGCTCCTCCGACTCCCCTCGGTCGGCCGTTTCCCCGCTGGAGACCTGCGTTGTGGGGGCCGCCGTCCGCGGTGCGGCCTCGGTGACCGGCCGTTGGGAGGCGGCCTCGTGCGGCTCGTCCGGCGTATCCGGCTCCGCCGGAGGGCTGCCGGGTGCGACCTGTTCCGGTGCCGGCTGCGGCGGCCTCGCGGTGGCGGGCGCCGGCCGCGCCGGGGCGGGTCGCGCCTGCGGTTGTTCGGTGGGCACAGGACCGGGAGACGGGGGAGCCGCCGGCGTGGCGGAGTCGCCCAGGGGCGTCTGCCGGATCAGGCCTCCGCCGACCGCGCCGACGGCCCTGCCGGCTCCCTGCACCAGGCCGGCGACGCCTCCGGGCTCGCCGGACGCACCGCTCTCCGGCACCAGCCGCTGTACGGCCTGGCCGGCGGTCGAGCCGAGGTCCGCGACGGCGTGACCGGCGGCCGTGCCGACGTCGCCGACCGCCCTCGCCACGCTCCCGGTGATGTTCTCCAGCAGCTGCGGGTTGTTGTCGATCGTCCGCAGCACGTCCCTGATGATCGCGGCCACGTTGTCGAGCCGTACCTTCAGCAGGGCCTGGGCCTCCACGCCCCTGATGCCGAGGTTGACCCGGCCGAGGGCCACGTCGGCGCCGACGTGCAGCCGCAGCAGGTCGAGGACCTCGGCGTTCAGCGAGACGCGGGCACGCAGGTCGGCCACCTCGAGGCTGATCTCGTCCACCTTGAGGGTCGGCACGTCGAGCAGCACGTCGGCCTCGGCGGCCCGGTCGCCGCCGGGCACCACCTGACGGCCTTCGAGCGGCGGCGCGGCGCGAGGCGCCCGCTCCGGCGGCCACGGATCCGCCCGCGCGCGTGGCCGGGTCCGCGGCTCTTCCGGGCTCCACGTGCCCGCGGCGTGGCCCTCGTGCAGCCCTTCGACGTCGGTCCGGTCCGGCGCCGGTGCGGGACGTGGCTCGGTGCGTGTCGCGTCAGCGGTCATGACGCGTCCCTCCGTCAGGCCTGGGAACCGCCGGCACCGGCCCGTTCCTCGTGTGCCTCGCCGGTCGGTTCCTCCGGCTTCTCGGCCTTCTCGCCGCTCGGGCGGTCGTCCCGCGCCTCGGCCTGCTCGTCGCCGGGCTTCTCGGATGTGGCCTCCGCCCGCTCCTCGCCTCCGGTCGGCTCCTTGCGCTCCTCCTCGGGACCGGTCTGCTCGCCGTACGGCTCGGCGGGCTGATCGGCCGCGGGCTTCTCCGGGCCTGCGCCGCCCTGCTCACCGGTCTGCTCGCCGGTCTCCTCCTCGGGCACGGTGTGGCCTTCGTGGATCGTGCCGCGCCAGCCCTTGACCTCCTCGGGATGGAGGAGGGTCTGGGTCATGACGTGGCGGCGGAAGTGCTTCAGCTCGAGGCGGGCCCGCCTGCCCTGGGCGCGCCAGAGGTTGCCGACGTGTTCGAAGAACCCCTGCGGGTGGTACTCGAGCACGAGGACGACCCGGGTGAGGTTGGGGGCGAGCGGGTGGAAGGTGACGGCGCCGTCGACGTAGCCCTTGTCGCCGCGGGAGCGCCAGATGATCCGCTCGTCCGGGACCTGCTCGATGATCTCCGACTGCCAGCTGCGGTGCGACCAGAGGATCTGCGCCTTCCAGGTGAGGCGCTCGTCGCTCTCCTGCTCGACGTGCTCGACCTTCTTGAGGAAGGACGGGAAGTCCTCGAATCGGGTCCACTGGTTGTAGACGACCTCGACCGGCGCACCGATGTCGATCGTTTCGACCACGTTGGTGACCTTCATCTTGCTTCCCTGCGCCCGCTGTCCACCCTTGCCGGTGAGCCCTTCACGGACCTGGGTGATGCCCTTCGCCAGGCTGCCGACGCCCTTGATCACCTTGCCGGCACGGCGCAGCGGCCCGCCGCCGCCCTCGCCGGGCCCTGTCTCCTTGGCCTCACCGGCCCCGGCGTACTCCTGCAGGCGACCGGTGGCCGAGGTCACCCGGCCCACCACCGAGGACATGGCCCGGCGGCCGAGTGCGCCGACCAGGTTGCCCATCTCGTGTCCGAGCCGCTGCAGGGGCTGCTCGGCGCCCGTCGTCTCCTGCTGCTGCTCGGCCGGCCGTTCCTTGACGTCCTGTGTCATCGCCGCTCACCCCATCACACGCGGAGCCCGGCCTCGGCGGAGCCCTCGACCGGCTCCGTCCGCCGCTCGCCCTGCTCGTCCTCGCGCGCCTTGGTCTCGTCCTTCCGGTCGCCTTCCGTGCCCTTGGACTCGTCCTGCTTCTCGCTTCGAGGCTCCCGTTCGGCGGCCTCGGGCTCGTCCTGTCGTTCGGCCTTCGGGGTGTCGGATTCGCCGGTCTTCGTCTCCTCCGCGCCCACGGGCTCGCCGGTCTTCTCCGGCCCTTCCTCCGGCTTCGCGCCGAGGCCGGTCAGGTTCCCGGCCACCCCGCCGACCGTCTCGCCCGCCCGGCCGGTGGCCTGCTGCGCCGGGCCGGTGGCCTTGGCCGCCTCGCCCGCCGCCGTGCCGGTCACGTCCTCGGCCGTCTTCACCGCGGTGCCCGCGGCCGTGGTGGCGGTCGCGGTGGCCGCCTTGACGTGTTCCTCCGGGTGGCGCAGCGCCTCGGCACGGTCGTGGATGACGTCGCTCAGCGCGTTGATCGGCCGGTTGGCGACGGCCGTCACCGCGGTCTTGCCGACGTCCTGCAGGTCGGCACGGAGGCGTTCGGCGAGCGCCTCCAGCTCCGGGGAGCCGAGGGCCTTGATGCCCTTGTCCAGCAGCTTGCTCTTGCGGCGCATCCCGGCCAGGCCGGCCAGCGCGAGCGCGCCCGCGAGTCGCAGCTTCCGGCGTCGGCCCAGGTAGTAGCCCGCGGCCACGGCGAGGCCGACCCTGGCACCACTCTTCATGATCATCCCTCCCTTGGCGCCGGCCGTGCCGTACCGGCTCCGGCCCCGCACACCACCCCTGCCCCGTTAACCGGACACAAGAACAAAAAGTCGTACAAAATAGGCGGGAATTCCTTGATCGGAGGTGTGGCGATCAGGCGGGCTCCGCCGTACCCGGACGCGCCGGGGAAGGGCGGCCGATCGCGGACCGCGGAATCACGGTGTGCGACGATGTGATCCACCTCGCCGCCGACCGGGCCACGCGGCACCGTCGCACCGGCCCCGTCCAGGCACACGAACGGTTCGTGGTCGGGCGCGGGCGATGCGGCGCCCGACCCGTCTCGCAGGAAAGGATGCCGCGCTGTGACTGATGCGATGTGGGCAGGCACCGTCACGATCACCGGCCATGAGGGCGCCGAGCTGGAGGCGTACCTCGCCCGGCCGCTGAGCGACCGGCCGCGGGGCGGGGTCGTGGTGATCCACCACCTGCCCGGGTACGACGAGGCCACCAAGGAGATCACCCGCAAGTTCGCGGCACGCGGCTTCGCCGCGATCTGCCCCAACCTGTTCTCCCGGGAGGGGCGGGACGTCAGCCCCGACGACCAGGCGGCCGCGGCACGGGCCAAGGGCGGCGTGCCGGACGAGCAGGTCGTCGGCGACGTGGCCGGCGCCGCGGCGCACCTGAACTCGCTCGACTACGCGAACGGCAAGATCGGCGTGATCGGGTACTGCTCGGGCGGGCGGCAGGCGTTCCTCGTCGCCTGCTCGCTGCAGATCGACGCGGCCGTCGACTGCTACGGCGGCTTCGTGGTCAACTCGACCCCGCCGGACTTCCCGGTGAAGATGACCTCCCTGCTGTCGAAGGCGCCCGACCTGTCCTGCCCGCTGCTCGGCCTGTTCGGGGCGGAGGACACCGCGCCGAGCCCGGAGGAGGTCGACACGCTCGCCGCCGAGCTGGAGAAGCACGGCAAGCGGTTCGAGTTCCACACCTACCCGAACGCCGGTCACGCGTTCTTCGCCGTCGACCGGGCCGCGTACCGGCCGGAGGCCGCCGTGGACGGGTGGAAGAAGGTCTTCGACTTCTTCGGCCGTCACCTGACCGCCTGACCCGATCGGGAGAGGATCGCCGCCATGTGCACGTACGTCACCGAGACCTTCGAATGCGACGGCGCGGGCAAGGGCGCCTCGGGCTGGTTCACCCTGCGCGAGGGCCGCGTCTACGTCGACCACCCCTACCACTCGACCCATGAGCACACGGTGAACATCGACTTCGTCAACCCCGCCGAGGGCCCCTCGGCCCGGGTCGCGGTCGAGCTCACCGAGGAGGCCGCGCTCGCCCTCGTCGACGCCATCCACAAGGCCCTCGCCGCGGCGCCTCCCGGCATCGCCTCCGCCAAGCGCCGCTGACCACCTTCCGGGACGTGCGACCATGGATCGTGCGTTTCGAACTGGTCGTATGGCATGAGGAGAAGCCCATCCCGCGGGAGCGGGCGGCGCGGCTGCGCCGGCGGTTCGCCGAGGGCACCGACGCGGCCGCGCATCCCGCGGTCGGGGCCTTCGTCGCGGCGCTCTCCGCGCTCTTCCCCGAGGTGGCCGTCGAGGAGCACCCGGGACACGCCGTGGTGACGATGGAGCCGGAGGTCGCCGACGCCGTCTCCATCCAGGCGTGGGCGCTGGCGAGGAAACACGGCCTCGTCTGCTACGACCCGGTACGCGACCTCGTGCACAACCTGGAGCCGGTCGGCGTACACCCCGGCATGCAGCTGCGTACCGGCGACGGCATGATCATTATCGACCCGGACCTGGGGCTGGTGCACGACGCCCTCGCCACGTTGTCGCCGCAGAACCCCTTCCTCGCGCTCGTCAACTTCGGGAAGCACTTCCTGCAGGTGTCCCCCATCGGCGACGGCTACGAGCTGGAGTACAAGGACAGCGTCGCCGGACGGATGCAGCGCACCATGATCGCCGACCTCGAGGAGCTCCGGCGCTGCTTCGCCGAGTACGCCGCGGGCGACCACGCCTTCCTCGCCAGGCATGCCTGGCAGGTGGTGTGAGCATACGGAGGGTATGGCACGGATCCTGATGGGCACCGCCTCCTGGACCGACCGGACGCTGCTCGCGTCCGGCTGGTACCCGGAGCACGTCACCACGGCGGAGGAACGGCTCGCCTACTACGCCGAGCGGTTCCCCATCGTCGAGGTCGACTCCACCTACTACGCGCCGCCCGCGGAGAGCACGGTCCGGCTGTGGCGCGACCGTACCCCGCCCGGCTTCACGTTCAACGTGAAGGCGTTCTCGCTGCTCACCGGGCATCCGACCCGCCCGGGCGCGTTCTACCGGGACCTGCGCGAGCGGCTCGGCGAGGACAGGCCCACCTACTACCTGCGGCACGTCGACCCGAAGGTCGTGGACGAGGTGTGGGATCGCTTCCTCGCCGCGCTCGCCCCGCTGCACGAGGCGGGCAAGCTCGGCGCGGTCCTGTTCCAGTTCCCGCAGTGGTTCCCGATCGGCAACCGCAACAAGCGGTACATCCTCGAGTGCCTCGGCCGGTGCGCGCCGCTGCCCATCTGTGTGGAGTTCCGCAACCACACCTGGATGAGCGAGGAGAACCGGGCCGAGACCCTCGACTTCCTCGCCTCGTACGCCGTGCCGTACGTGTGCGTGGACATGCCGCAGGGGTATCCCGGCTCGATCCCGCCGGTCCTCGCGGCCACCGCCGACCTCGCCGTGGTGCGTTTCCACGGCCACTCGGACAAGTGGACGAGCAAGGACGTCCACGAGCGCTTCGGCTACCGGTACAGCGAGGAGGAGCTCCGGCAGTGGGCGCCCCGGCTGCGCCGGCTCGCCGAGGACGCCGCCACCACGCACGTGCTGATGAACAACTGCTACCGGGACTACGCCCAGGTCAACGCCCGCCGGCTCGCCGACCTGCTCCGCGCGTCCGGCGCCCCGGTCGGCTGACTCGGTTTCCTCGTCCCCAGGGGTGTGGACAACTCACTTCACTTCGGCATGGAGAGGTCCGTTCAGGCCTCGTTCGCCGGGTCCGGCCAGGGACGTCGCCGGGCGAGCAGCTCGGGGTACTCGGGCTGCAGCACGCAGAACTCGTTGCCCCACGGGTCGCGCAACACCCAGAAGTCGAAGCCACGCTCCCGCTGGTGGTCCCAGCGGGTCGCGCCGAGCGCCTCCAGCCTGCGGACCTCGGCCTCCACGTCGTCGGTCTCGATGTCGATGTGCACGCGCTCCTTCGACGTCTTCGGGTCGCGGGTGGCCTGGAGGAGGATGCGGATGTCCGAGTCCGGCAGCCGGAGCTTGCGGTAGATGCCGGAGCTCTGCGGGCCCAGCGGCTCCTCGGTCGCGTCGAGCGCGGCCGCCCAGAAGGCGACACCGCGATCAAGGTCGTCCACGTCGATGACGATGTGACACACCCGGCTCCGATGCATGTCCCTCCGCCCCACCGCGGCCGCCCGGTGCCCTCGCCTCCTCCGGGCGGCCGTCACGATCCCGACCGAAGGAAACCTCACGGCCCATCTTTATCCACAGGTCCTGACCCGTGCCGCGGCCGCCCCGGCCGGCTCACGGCGTCACCGGGACACGTGTCCTTGCGGGCGTCGCCTTGGCCTCTACCCGGCGTACCGCCCAGAGTCCGGCCGAGCGTCGGCTCCCACTGCGAACGCCCCGGCGGCCATTCCAACGGATCGAACGATCCCCGGCCTCTGCTGGGGAAAGGAACCGTAGACCTGCGGGCCGGACCGTCGCCCCGCGTCTCGGGCGGCCGGCCTTGCGCCCCATCAGCGACCCTGTACCGCGGACCCGGTCGGTGTGCCTGCACGGGCGCCCCGGCGACCGCCACCGGTTTTCCACAGACGATGTGGAGGACCGAGTGCCGGGTCGGCCGCAGCGTCATCCGTCCTGGCGGCACACCCATCGCCTCGGCCGCTCGCATCCACAGACGAGGACCCCCAAACGTGCGGCATGCTCCGCCGCCCCAGCGCCACCGGCGGCACAGCCGCTCAAGAGGACGCCCTGAAAGCCCCGCCAGGCCCCCACCGCCCATCTCGGACCCTTTGGGGGCTGTGGAAGGGGAGCCGCCGCTTGGCCGCCCCTGTGGCACGTCGGGAGCCCAGCGCGTCGTCGTACGCCCGTCGGCCCGATACCGCCCACCGGTAGGGCTGTGGATCGGTTCGCCGAAGAGTCGTCCACAGCTTCGTCACCCGGTTGGTCACGCAGACACGCGAAAGGCCGTCCTCCCGATCCCGGAAAACGGCCTTTGAGATGTGGTGGGGCTATCTGGACTTGAACCAGAGACCTCTTCCTTATCAGGGAAGCGCTCTAACCGACTGAGCTATAGCCCCGTGCGCTTCGGGCGGTATGGAGCGTATCGCATCCGTGGGCCGGAAGCGAATCCGTCGCCCTGGCTGAGTAAAGCTTACCGTGTCCCGAGGGGTGCTCGCGCCGCTCTTTCCCGACGGAACGGCGGTGCCGGCGGGGAGTCCGCCCGCGCGGGGCGGACTCCCGGCACGCCTGGGGTCACTCGGCCTCGCTGAACGTCACCTCGATCCCGCCGACGAGCTGGGCGGACAGGTTGTAGATCACGGCACCCAGGGTGGAGAGGGCGGTGATGAGGACGACGTTCACGGCACCGAGCAGGGCCGTGTAGCCGAGGATGCGGACCGGCTCGAACCAGGAGGCGATGTCGAAGCTCGCCTGGCCGTTCTCGCCCTTGGTGAGCTGGTTCACCGTTGAGATGATCGAGTCGAACACGCCGAGGCCGGACAGCACGGCGTACAGGACCGCGACGGCCACGAACAGCACCACGAAGCCGACGAGGGCGATGACGAAGCTGAACTTCATCGCCGACCACGGCTCGATGCGGCGCAGGATCAGGTGGGCCTTGCGCGGCTGACGGTCCGCCTTGCCGGACTTGGCGGCCGCGGGCTTGGGAGCCGGCTTGGGCGCCTGCTTCGGGGCGGACGGGGGCGTGGGCTGCACCGCGGTGGGCGAGTCGGCGGGCCCGCCGCCCGGGCGGTTCCCCACGCCGTCCCGGGCGTCCTGGCGGACGCCGGCGCCGGCCGCGGCCGGGCCGTCCCCCGCGGACCACGACTTGTCCGGCCGTATGCGTCGGGTGGCGTTGTCGTCCGGCTTGGCGCCCACGGCATCGTGCCGGCGCGGCGCGGTCGGCTCCGCGGCGGAGTTCGCGGCCCCGCCCGCGGGGCGCGTAGCGCCGTCCCGCTGCTGCTTGTCCCCCGCCTGCTCGCGGGGCTGGGTCGCCGCCGGACTGCCCGGCGGTTGGTTACGGTTGCCGGACGTGCCCGTCTTGGCGCCGCCGGAGTTGGCCTGGCTGCTCATTACTGGTCTCCTGCCGGGTTCTGCTCGTTCTGCGGCGCGTCAGCGTCAAGCGAATCGTCGCCCCGCGTCTCGGCGTTGCGGGCGAGTGCGACGACGCTGTCCCCCGCCGCGAGATTCATGAGACGAACCCCCATGGTCTGCCGACCGCTCTGCTTGATCTCGCCTGCGCTCGTGCGGATCACCCCGCCCGCGGACGTGATCGCGAAGACCTCGTCCTCGGGGTTCACCATCACCGCTCCGACCAGCTTCCCACGGGAGCTGACGATTTTCGCGGTGAGCACTCCCTTACCACCACGGCCTTGAACCGGGTACTGGCTCGCGGCCGTGCGCTTTGCGTACCCACCTTCGGTCGCGACCAACAGGTCTTCGCCATCACTTACCACGTTCATTGCCAGCAGCTCGTCCCCCTCGGAGAACCGCATCCCGATGACGCCGCTGGTGGCACGGCCCATCGGACGCAGCGCCTCGTCCGAGGCGGTGAACCGGATCGACATGGCGTTGCGGGAGACCAGCAGCAGGTCGTCGTTCTCCGAGACGAGGCGCGCCGCCACCACCTCGTCATCCTCGCGGAGGTTGATCGCGATGAGGCCACCGGATCGCGGCGAATCGTACTCTGACAGCCGGGTCTTCTTCACCAGACCGGCCCGAGTGGCGAGCACCAGGTACGGCGCGGCGTTGTAGTCCCGCAGCGCGAGGACCTCGACCACGCGCTCGTCCGGCTGCATGGCGAGCAGGTTCGCCAGGTGCTGGCCACGGCCGTCCCGCGGCGCCTCGGGCAGCTCGTACGCCTTGACCCGGTAGACCCGGCCCTTGTTGGTGAAGACGAGCAGCCAGTGGTGGGTCGTGGTGACGAAGAAGTGCTCGACGATGTCGTCCTGGCGGAGCTGCGCCCCGCGCACCCCCTTGCCGCCCCGCTTCTGCGCCCGGTACATGTCGGTCTTGGTGCGCTTGGCGTAGCCGCCGCGGGTGATCGTGACGACGATGTCCTCCTCGGCGATCAGGTCCTCGACGGACACGTCGCCGTCGTAGGCGATGATCTCGGTCTGCCGGTCGTCGCCGTACTTGTTCGCGATCTCGGTGAGCTCGTCCGCGATGATCTGGCGCTGCCGCTCCGGCGAGCCGAGGATGTCGTGGTAGTCGGCGATCTGCGCCATGAGCGCGTCGTACTCGTCGGTGATCTGCTGGCGCTCGAGCGCGGCGAGCTTACGGAGCTGCATGTCGAGGATCGCCTGGGCCTGGACCTCGTCGATCTCGAGCAGCTCCTGCAGGCCGATCGACGCCTGGGCGGCCGACGGCGAGTTCCGGATGAGCTCGATCACCTCGTCGAGGCGCTCCAGCGCCTTGAGCAGCGCGCGCAGGATGTGCGCCCGCTCCTCGGCCTTGCGCAGCAGGTACCGGGTGCGCCGGACGACGACCTCGATCTGGTGGTTGATGTAGTGCTTGACGAACTGGTCGAGCCGCAGCGTGCGCGGCACGCCGTCGACCAGGGCGAGCATGTTCGCGCCGAACGTGTCCTGCAGCTGGGTGTGCTTGTACAGGTTGTTCAGCACGACCTTGGGCACGGCGTCCCGCTTGAGCACGATCACCAGGCGCTGGCCGGTGCGCGTGGAGGTCTCGTCCCGGACGTCCGCGATGCCGCTGATCTTGCCGTCCTTGACCAGCTCGGCGATCTTCTGCGCGAGGTTGTCCGGGTTGACCTGGTACGGCAGGGCCGTGACGACGAGCGTCTGCCGCCCCTTGACGTCCTCCTCGATCTCGACCACGGCGCGCATGGTGATCGAGCCGCGGCCGGTGCGGTACGCCTCCTCGATGCCCCGCCGGCCGACGATGAGCGCCCCGGTGGGGAAGTCCGGGCCCTTGATGCGGGCGATCAGGCCCTCGAGCAGCTCCTCGTCGCTCGCGTCGGGGTGCTGCAGCGCCCACTTGACCCCCTCGACCACCTCGCGGAGGTTGTGCGGGGGGATGTTGGTCGCCATGCCGACGGCGATCCCCGACGAGCCGTTGACGAGCAGGTTGGGGAACCGCGCCGGGAGCACCTCCGGCTCCTGTGACCGACCGTCGTAGTTCGGCTGGAAGTCGACGGTCTCCTTCTCGATGTCACGGAGCATCTCCATGGCGATCGGCGCGAGCTTGCACTCGGTGTACCGCATCGCCGCCGGAGGGTCGTTGCCCGGGGAGCCGAAGTTCCCCTGGCCGTCGACGAGGGGGTAGCGCATCGCCCAGGGCTGCGCCAGCCGTACCACGGTGTCGTAGATCGACGCGTCGCCGTGCGGGTGGTAGGAGCCCATGACGTCGCCGACCACGCGGGAGCACTTGAAGTACCCCCGGTCGGGCCGGTAGCCGCCGTCGTACATCGCGTAGAGCACGCGGCGGTGCACGGGCTTGAGGCCGTCCCGCACGTCCGGCAGCGCGCGCGACACGATGACCGACATCGCGTAGTCGATGTAGCTACGCTGCATCTCGAACTGGATGTCGATCGGCTGCACGCGATCGGCCGGCGGTGTGGGCGGGGTGTTGACTTCCGTCACGGATGGAGGTCCTCTCGCAAGTCTCTGCGGGTACGGCTGTCGCTACACGTCCAGGAAGCGGACGTCCCGGGCGTTCCGGATGATGAACTCGCGCCGGGCCGTGACGTCCTCGCCCATGAGCACCGTGAACAGGTCGTCGGCCTGGGCGGCGTCGTCGAGCGTGACCTGGAGCAGCAGCCGGGTCTCCGGGTTCATCGTGGTCTCCCAGAGCTGGTTCGGGTTCATCTCGCCGAGACCCTTGAACCGCTGCACGCCGTCGTGGAGCCGGGGGTCGCGCTTGCCCTGCGCGATGCCCGCCTCGATGATCGCGTCGCGCTCCCGGTCGCTGTAGGCGTAGTCGACGTCGTCGCCGCGCCGGTCCCACTTGATCTTGTACAGCGGGGGCTGGGCGAGGTAGACGTGGCCCGCCTCGATCAACGGCCGCATGAAGCGGAACAGCAGGGTGAGCAGCAGCGTGCGGATGTGCTGCCCGTCCACGTCCGCGTCGGCCATGATGATCAACTTGTGGTAGCGCAGCTTGCCGATGTCGAAGTCGTCGTGCACGCCGGTGCCGAGCGCGGTGATGAGCGCCTGGACCTCGGCGTTCTGGAAGACCTTGTCGATCCGGGCCTTCTCGACGTTGAGGATCTTGCCGCGGATCGGCAGGATCGCCTGGAACTTGGGGTCGCGGCCGCCCTTGGCCGAGCCGCCCGCCGAGTCGCCCTCGACGATGAACAGCTCGCACTTCTCCGGGTCGGTCCACTGGCAGTCGGCGAGCTTGCCGGGCAGGCCGGAGCCGGACTCCAGCAGTGACTTGCGGCGCGTCAGGTCTCGGGCCTGGCGCGCGGCGATGCGGGCGCGGGAGGCCTGCAGGGCCTTCTGGATGATCTCCTTGGCCTCGCCGGGGTTGCGCTCGAACCAGTCGCGCAGATGGTCGTTGCACGCCTTCTGCACGAACGACTTCGCCTCGGTGTTGCCCAGCTTGGTCTTGGTCTGCCCCTCGAACTGGGGGTCGGTGAGCTTCACCGAGATGATCGCGGTGAGACCCTCGCGGACGTCCTCGCCGGTGAGGTTGTCGTCCTTGCCCTCCTTGAGGTACCGCTGCTCGCGCGCGTACCGGTTGACGATCGAGGTCAGCGCGGCGCGGAAGCCCTCCTCGTGGGTGCCGCCCTCGGCGGTGTTGATGGTGTTCGCGAAGGTGTAGACCGACTCGCTGTAGGAGGCGTTCCACTGCATGGCGATCTCGACCGAGATGCCCTCGCCATGCTCCTCGAAATAGATGATCGAGGAGTGGATCGGCTCCTTCTTGCTGTTGATGTGCTGGACGAAGTCCGATAGACCGCCCTCGTAGTGGTACGTGACGACGTGGGGCTCGCCGTTGATGTACTCGGGACGCTCGTCGCGCAGCGTGATGGTGAGGCCCCGGTTGAGGAAGGCCATCTCCTGGAAGCGCCGGGAGAGCGTCTCGAAGTTCCACGTGGTGGTCTCGAAGACCTCCGGGTCGGGCCAGAAGGTGATCGAGGTGCCGGTCTCCTCGGTGGGCTCGCCCTGGACCAGCGGGCCGGGGCGGGAGCGCTCGTAGCTCTGGCGCCAGACGTACCCGTCCCGGCGCACCTCCGCCTCCAGCCGCGTGGACAGGGCGTTCACCACCGAGACACCGACGCCGTGCAGACCACCGGAGACCGCGTACGACTTGCTGTCGAACTTGCCACCCGCGTGCAGCACGGTGAGGACCACCTCGAGGGCCGAGCGGTTCTCGCCCTCCACGATCCCCACGGGGATGCCACGCCCGTTGTCCACAACCCGTACGCCGCCGTCGGCCAGCAGGGTGACCTCGATGTTGTCGCAGTAACCGGCGAGTGCCTCGTCGACGGAGTTGTCTACGACCTCGTAGACAAGGTGGTGCAGACCGCGTTCGCCCGTCGAGCCGATGTACATACCCGGGCGCTTGCGGACCGCCTCCAGTCCTTCGAGGACGGTGATTGAGCTAGCGTCGTAGGACAAGTGCGAAATCCTCCTGCCGCGGACACGCGACAGGGCAGACATCTAGCGATGCACTGTCCCTGTGGTGCCCGTCACCGTCGTGAATGCCCCCGTTGCGGTCACCCGGGGGGAATCGGTATCAAACCGGGGTGACACGCAGGTGGCCGTATCCGGAATCCGGCTCCATTCTACCGGGTTCGGCGGACTGACGTGGCGGCAACAGCCGCTCAAACGCCCTGTAACGCTCCGACCCCCGGGATCGGCATCCCCCTACGTGGCCACACCATCACGTCGCCCGGTGGCCTGTGAGCGCCTCTTAGCGGGGCGGACATCCCGGTTTCGTACGGTTGCGCCGCGTCAGCCGTACGTGTCGCGGGGACCACGCCCGGTGACCCGCAGGCCCCCGGCGGGCCGGGTGCCGCCCTGCGGCCCGTGCACCCGCACCCGGCTCACCGTGCCGTCGCCGAGCTCCTCGTTGAGCCGTTTGATCAGCACGGAGGCGAGCAGCCGTACCTGGGTCGCCCACGCGGTCGAGTCAGCGGCCACGGTCACCTCGCCGTCCTGGAACGACACCGGCCGGGTGTGCGCGGCGAGCTCGGGGCCGACGATCTCGGCCCACCGGCCGAACACGCCGCCGACCGCGGCCTCGCGCTCCCAGCCGCGCGCGGCGAGCAGCTCCCGGATCGCCCGGCCGAACGGCAGCGGGTCGCCGGCCTCGCGGCGCGCGCCCGCCCCTCCCCGGGGCTCGGTACGGCGCGGCTCGCTGCGCGGCAGCCGGCCGCGGCGGGCGGCGTCCGCCTTCGCCTGGGCCAGCTTCTCCCGCGCCTGGGCGGCGCCCCGGGCGTTCACCTCGCGCCGGGACCGGGCGCCCTCGTCAGCGGACACGCGTGACCCTCCCCTCCGCCACGTCGAACCGGGCCCCGGTCAGCTCGGCGGGCACGTCCTCCGGTGCCGCCGCGGTGATCAGGACCTGCTCGGCCGGGGCGACGATCTCCGCCAGGCGGCGCCTGCGGAAGGTGTCGAGCTCGGCGAACACGTCGTCGAGGATGAGCACCGGGTCGCCGCCGCCGTCGGCGCGCAGCAGTTCGTAGGCGGCCAGGCGCAGCGCGAGCGCGAACGACCAGGACTCGCCGTGGCTGGCGTAGCCGCGGGCGGGCAGGTCGCCGAGGCGCAGCTCGAGGTCGTCGCGGTGCGGGCCCACCAGGTTCACCCCGCGCTCCAGCTCCGCGGGCCGGGCGGCGAGCAGGGCCTCGCGCAGCGCGGCGGCGAGCGCGGCCCGGTCGGCGGCACCCGGCTCGGGCGTTTCCCCGGGCCCGGGTACGGCGGGGCCGCCGCCTTGTCCACCGGCTGTGGACAACGTGGAGCGGTAGCGCAGGTCGGCGGTGCCGGAGGAGGGGGCGAGCGCGGCGTACGCCTTGGCCACCAGCGGCCGCAGCGCCTCCACCAGGTCGAGCCGGGCGGCGAGCAGCTCGGCCCCGATCCGGGCGAGGTGCGCGTCCCACACCTCGAGCGTGCTCAGCACGTCCCCGGCGCCGGCCGCGGCCCACGCGGCCTCGTCCGCCGCCCGCCGCGCGCTGCGGCCCCGGCCCGCCCGGGCGGCCGCGGCGGCGCGCAGCAGGGCGCCCCGCTGCTTGAGCACCCGCTCGTAGTCCGCCCGCACGCCCGCGAACCGGGGGGCGCGGGCCACCAGCAGCTCGTCGAGGAAACGGCGCCGCTCGGCCGGGTCCCCCTTGACCATGGCGAGGTCCTCGGGCGCGAACAGCACCGAGCGCAGCAGGCCGAGCACGTCGCGGGCGCGGGGGACGGGGGAGCGGTTGAGCCGGGCCCGGTTCGACCGGCCCGGGTTGATCTCCAGCTCGATGAGCGCGCGCCGGTCGTCGCGCACCACGGCCGCGCGCACGATCGCGCGGGGGGCGCCGTGCCGTACCAGCGGGCCGTCGGAGGCGACCCGGTGGCTGGACTGGGTCGCCACGTAGCCCACCGCCTCGACCAGGTTCGTCTTGCCGTGCCCGTTCGGCCCGACGAACGCGGTCACGCCGGGCTCCAGGTCGAGCTCGGCCGCCGGGTACGAGCGGAAGTCGGTCAGCGACAGGTGGGCCACGTGCACTCCCCCGAGGGTAGCCGGACGGGCGGCCGCCCGGGTGATCGCGCGGCGCGGCCGACGGCGTCCGTCAGGGCGGCCGGCGGGCGTCCGTCAAATCGGGCCCGGGGCCTTTGCCGGGGGCCTGCGGCCGTCCACAGCCTGGGGCGATTACCGTCCGCAGGCTGTGGATAACCTTTCGGCCCAGGCCGTGAAAACGCCTGTCCTGCCTGGTCAGAAGGGGTTCCCGCCCACCTGTGGATATCTTCGCGAGCCTGTGGATTACTTTTCGGTCTCAATCGGCGGAGCCACGTCCGCGCCGGGGGAGTCGGCGCCCTTGGCCCGGCCGCCCTCGGCGCTCGTGACGGCGTGGCCGCCGAACTGGTTGCGCAGCGCCGCCACCACCTTCATCGCCGGGGAGTCCGGCTGCCGGGAGGCGAAGCGGGCGTACAGGGCGGCGGTGATGACCGGCAGCGGCACCGCGTGCTCCACGGCGGCCTGGACGGCCCAGCGGCCCTCCCCGGAGTCCTCGGCGTACCCCCGCAGCCGCGACAGCTCCTCGTCCTCCTCAAGGGCCCGCACGAGCAGGTCGAGCAGCCAGGACCGGATCACCGTGCCACTGCGCCAGCTCCGGAAACAGCCCGCCACGTCGGTGACGAGATCGGAGGCCTCGAGCAGCTCCCAGCCCTCGGCGAGGGCCTGCATCATGCCGTACTCGATGCCGTTGTGGACCATCTTCGCGAAGTGGCCCGCGCCATGGCCGCCCGCGTGCACGAAGCCGTCCTCGCCCTCCGGCTTGAGCGTCTCGAAGATCGGCATCAGCCGCCGGACGTCCTCCTCGGTGCCGCCGACCATGAGCGCGTAGCCCTGGTGCAGCCCCCACACCCCGCCGCTCACGCCGACGTCGACGAAGCCGATGCCCTTGGCGCCGAGCCGCTCGGCGTGGCCGCGGTCGTCAGCGTAGTGCGAGTTGCCGCCGTCGACGACGAGGTCGCCGGGGGAGAGGAGCTCGGCGAGCTCGGCCACGACGGCCCGGGTCGGCTCGCCGGAGGGCACCATCACCCACACCGTGCGCGGCGGCTGAAGCCGGTCGACCAGCTCGGCCAGGCTGCCGACGTCGCTCACCCGGGGATCCCGGTCGTAGCCGATCACCTCGTGGCCGCCGCGGCGCAGCCGCTCGGCCATGTTGCCGCCCATCCGGCCGAGCCCGACCATGCCGATGCGCATCGGTCCCTCACCCCCTGTGGGTCGCCCTCGCGTGCCGGGCCCTTCCCCCGTCACGGGGCGAGCCTAGCCGGACAGCCGGATCGGCATGATCAGGTACCGGTAGTCCGGGACCTCCTCGTCCTCGGTGGTCTTGCCGCCGGTGAGGATGGCGGGCTTGGTCGCGGTGGTGAACTGCATGCGGGCCACGTCGGAGTCGATCGCCTGCAGGCCCTCCAGCAGGAACTGGTGGTTGAACGCGATGTTGATGTCCTCGCCGTCGAACTCGGCGGGCAGCACCTCCACGGCCTGGGCCTCGTCGCCGCTCGCGGCCTCCAGGACCACCTCGCCCTGGGTGAAGGCGAGCCGTACCGGGGTGTTGCGCTCGGCGACGAGCGCGACCCGCTTGACCGCCTCCACGAACGGGCCGGTGGCGAGGTCGGCCCGGGCGGAGAACTCGGTGGGCAGCAGCGACCGGTACTTGGGGAACTCGGGGTCGAGCAGGCGGGTGGTGGTGCGCCGCCCGCCGCTGGTGAACCCGATCATGCCCTCGCCGGTGCCGCCCGTGGAGCTGAGCGCGATCTCCACCTCGGCGCCCGTGGTGAGGGTCTTCGCCATGTCGGCGAGGGTCCGGCCGGGGATCATCGCGACCGCGGAGATGTCGGCGTCCTGCGGCTGCCACTTCAGCTCGCGTACGGCGAGCCGGTAGCGGTCGGTGGCGGCGAGGGTGATGGTGTCGCCCTCGATCTCCATGCGCACGCCGGTGAGCATCGGCAGCGTGTCGTCCTTGCCCACGGCGACCGCGACCTGCGCGACGGCGGAGGCGAACACGTCGCTGCCCACGAGGCCCGCGGCCGGGGGCATGGCCGGCAGGGACGGGTACTCGTCCACCGGCATCGTCTGCAGGGTGAACCGCGAGTTGCCGCAGGTGACCACCGCCTTGCTGCCGTCCACGGTGAAGTCCACCGGGTGGGCGGGGAGCGCCTTGGTGATCTCGGCGAGCAGCCTGCCGGAGACGAGGACCACCCCGGGTTCACCGACCTGCGGCTCCAGCGTCACCTCGGCGGAGACCTCGTAGTCGAAGCTCGACAGCTTCAGCTGCTGCTCCTCGGTGACCTCCAGTCGCATGCCGGCGAGCACCGGCTGGGACGGTCGGGTCGGCAGCCTGCGGGCCGTCCATGCGACGGCCTCCGCGAGTACGTCTCGGTCGACCCGGAACATCACGTGAATCCGCCTCCTGTGTCTCGCCCCTTCGGGCTGACCCGCCAACGGGCTCTGCGCCCCACAGAGTGCCCCACAGACGCTAGCGCCTCACGGCCCTCCTTGTGGACAACTCTCCAAGGTCGTGAGCGCGCGCGTGCCGGAGCCCTCCTATGAGGTTTGATTTCTTCCTAGAGAGAAAACACGGGTCTTCATCTTAGGGGCCGTGGATACTGTGGAGAACCACCGTTTCCGCAGGTCAGGGCCCTACTTTTATCCACGGGCGCTGTGCACGGCCGGTGGACGACCGCCGGGCGGCTGGGGATGACGCGGCGATCCACACACCCTGTCCCCAGCCTCGGGCCGCCTTGTCCACCGGATCCCCCAGGTTATCCACCAGGTTTCCACCGGTTATCCACTGGGTATATGTCCCTTTTGTCGATCGGCCCGGTCGCCGTGCACAGGGCATCCCCAGGTCAACCCCTGTTTTCCTCAGGTTATCCCCAGCTTTTCCGCAGCTCTGTCCCCAGGATCCGGCCGGTTGTACACACCCGGGCGGCGCGACGGTGGGTACGGCCGGCCGTACCGCGGCGCCCGGGGCCCGGGCGGTCCGGGGCGCCGCGTCATCCACTCAAGTCCACAGGATGATCCACAGCGTTATCCACAGGCTGTGTATCAGTGGAGGTCAGCGTTGCTTTTCGAGCGTTGCATGCGGTGGGTTCGTCAGCCGTTGCGCGCCTGCTGCTTGATGCGGTTGGTGAGTTCGGTCACCTGGATGTAGACCGAGCGTCGTTCCGCCATGAGCCGGCGGATCTTGCGGTCGGCGTGGATCACCGTGGTGTGGTCGCGCCCGCCGAACTGCTGGCCGATCTTGGGGAGGGACAGGTCGGTGAGCTCCCGGCACAGGTACATGGCGATCTGCCGGGCGATCACCAGCACCCGGGAGCGCGAGCTGCCGCACAGGTCCTCGACCGACAGGCCGAAGTAGTCGGCGGTCTGCGCCATGATCGTCGCGATCGTGATCTCGCCGCCGGAGTCCTCGGTGATGAGGTCCTTCAGCACGATCTCGGCGAGCTGCAGGTCCACCGCCTGCCGGTTGAGGCTGGCGAACGCGGTCACCCGGATCAGCGCGCCCTCGAGCTCGCGGATGTTCGTGGAGATCCGGCTGGCGATGTACTCCAGCACCTCGTCCGGCGCGGCGAGGCCCTCCTGCCTGGCCTTCTTGCGCAGGATCGCGATCCGGGTCTCCAGCTCGGGCGGCTGCACGTCGGTGATGAGGCCCCACTCGAACCGGTTGCGCAGCCGGTCCTCCAGCGTCACCAGCTGCTTGGGCGCCCGGTCGCTGGAGATGACGATCTGCTTGTTGGCGTTGTGCAGCGTGTTGAAGGTGTGGAAGAACTCCTCCTGCGTCTGCTCCTTGCCCTCGAGGAACTGGATGTCGTCGACGAGCAGGATGTCCACGGCCCGGTAGCGGGCGCGGAACGCGTCGGCCTTGTGGTCGCGGATCGAGTTGATGAAGTCGTTGGTGAACTCCTCGGAGCTCACGTACCGCACCCGCGCCCCGTCGTAGAGGCTCTGCGCGTAGTGGCCGATCGCGTGCAGCAGGTGGGTCTTGCCCAGGCCGGAGTCCCCGTAGATGAACAGCGGGTTGTACGCCTTGGCCGGCGCCTCGGCCACGGCGACCGCGGCCGCGTGCGCGAACCGGTTGCTCGACCCGATGACGAAGGTCTCGAAGGTGTACTTCGGGTTGAGCCGGGCGGTCTCGCTCGTCCGCCCGCCCCGGCTCTCCCACCGGTTCGGCAGCGGGCTCGGCACCGGTGGACCGAACTTGTCGCCGTGCGGGGTCTGGGGACCGTCGGCCGTCCCGGCGTCGGCGCCGCCCGCCGTACCCTCGCCCGGCCCGGCGGGGCCGTCCCCGGCGTTCCCGGACTGACCGGTGGCGCCGGTGCCCGGGTTTCCACCGCCGTCCCCAGAGTTATCCACAGAACCGTCCACAGGGACGTCGGCCCGGCCGCCGAGCGGCCCGCCCATCGCCCCCGGGTACGGCGCGGCGCCCGGCCCGCCGGACGGCGCTCCCGGATAGCCGGGCGTCCCCGGCCCATAGGAATAGGGATACCGCGCGACCTGTGGATGGAGCTGTGGATAGTCGGTGGATGACACGCCCTCGGCCGGCCGGTGCGGGCTCGCCGATCCCGTCCCGAACTGGGATCCCATGGGGTGGCCCGGTTGTCCACCCTGTGGATAATGCGGCGGCGCGGCCTGGGGAGAGTGGGGGTACGCGGCCGACGGGCCGGGCAGGCCCGGCTTGCCGGCCCCCTGGGCGCGGGACCGCTGCGGCTCCTCGCCGTCACCGGCGGCGGCCTGGTCGACCATGACCGCGACCCGCATCGGCCGGCCGAACTCCTGGGAGAGCGCGTGGGCGATCAGCGGCCGCAGCTTGCTCTCCAGCACGTCCTTGGCGAACTCGTTCGGGGCCGCGAGCACGACGGTGTCGTTGACCAGGCCGAAGGGACGAGTCATGGCGAGCCAGGCCCGCTGCTGCGACGGGACGCTCCCGTCGAGGAAGTTCTCCAGCGCGCGTGCCCATACCGCCCCGAGGTCGATGCTCTCCATGATCACCCCTCCTTCCCTACGCGGCCCCCGGTCGCCCGCCGCGATCAGTTGTCCACAGGTCGCCCCTGAGTGGGCGCCGCCTTCGCTCCGGCGTCCGCATCACCCGCGCTCGCGCTTCCCGCAGGAACCCCTCCGTGATCCACATGGAATCCACACCGAATCCACATGGTGTGCACAGTCGGCGCGCGTCATATCCAGTACATCCACGCACGGGAGGGAAGGTTCTGGAGGGCCGACAGTAGCGTTGTGCACATCCCTGTTCAAGACGTTGTCCACAGCCTACTGGCAGCACGGGGGGCCGCGGGGCCGACTCTGTGGATGACGGTGGGATCGGTGGAAAACCGGCCTGTGGAATAGTGGATAATCACTGCACATCCCGGCCTCGGGCCGGGTGCCGCGTGCGGAGGGGGTGCGGAGCGAGGCGTCACTCCGGGGTGTGAACCACCACCGAGGGCCGGTTTGACCACGGTACGGGGCAACCCGTAACGTACGAAGGTCGGCTCGTCAGGTGACGCTTCTGCATGCCCACTGACGGCCAACGGCAATCTGTAGCGACGTCAGCGTTCGCAGGGCCTGCGGACGCGTCTCAAGCATGGAGCCCACCCGTGAGCAAGCGTACTTACCAGCCGAACAATCGCCGCCGCGCGAAGACCCACGGCTTCCGGCTGCGCATGCGTACGCGCGCCGGTCGGGCGATCCTCGCCGCCCGGCGTCGCAAGGGCCGCAAGCGCCTGACCGTTTGACGGGCGGCCGAGCCTTCCGGTGTGGCCGGGCCGCCCGTCGGCGTACGCGGCGGGCGGCGACGGCGCCGGGGGAGTAGCCGGGAGAGGATCAGCCTGCTCCGGCCGGGCGCTTCCGCTCCGGGCACCGTCGCCGGCACCGGGTGGCACCTGTTGCCCCAGGAGGTCAGTCGTGCTGCCGTCCGCCTCCCGAATGCGGCGAAGCGAGGACTTCGCGGCCGCGATCCGACGGGGACGCCGGGCCGGGCGTCCCACTCTCGTCGTCCATCTGAACATCCGCACCGACGGCGACCAGCAGGCACCGCCGCTGGTCGGTTTTGTCGTGAGCAAGGCCGTGGGCGGCGCCGCCGTCAGGAACCGGGTGAAACGGCGCCTCAGACACCTGGTGCGGGACCGTCTCCACCGCCTCCCGCAAGGTAGCCTGCTTGTGGTACGCGCCAATCCACCGGCCGCGTCCGCGCGAAGTGAGCAACTCGCCGCCGAACTCGACATCGCGCTCAATCGTGTACTCGGGCGGCGTGGGCCCGACCCACAGGCCCGAACGGATGGACAGGCATGACGGCGCAACAGACCACCGGGATCAGCCCGGTCGCCCGGATCCTGACGGCGTTGATCAGGTTCTACCGGGCCTTCATCAGTCCGTTGCTCGGTCCCCGCTGCCGGTTCGCACCGTCGTGCAGTGCCTACGGGCTTGAGGCCATCACCGTGCACGGCGCGCTGCGCGGGCTCTGGTTGACGATCCGTCGGATTGGACGTTGCCACCCCTTCCACCCCGGAGGGTACGACCCGGTGCCACCCCGCCCGGTGCGGACCCACGACGAGACGCAAGGGAGCTAGCTCAGTGGAGCTGTCCTGGCTGAATTGGCTCTATGAGGCTGTCGCCTTTGTGATCACATGGATCCACCGGGGCTACAGCACCTTCCTTCCCCCGGATGGCGGCCTGAACTGGGCGCTGACCATCATCACGCTCACGGTGCTCATGCGCCTGTGCATCTTCCCGCTCTTCCTCAAGCAGATGCGCTCGTCGCGGAAGATGCAGGAGCTGGCCCCCAAGATCCAGGAGCTCCGCAGGCGGTACAAGAACGACCGCCAGAAGCTGAACGAAGAGGTGATGAAGGTCTACCAGACGGCGGGCGTCAACCCGCTGGGGGGCTGCCTGCCGATCCTGGCGCAGTTCCCGATCTTCATCTCCATGTTCACCGTGCTCCGGGCGATGGCCGAGGGGCAGGCCAAGTTCGGCATGACGAAGGAGCTGGTGGACAGCGCCCGTGCGGCCCACATCTTCGGCGCGCCCATCCCGGCGACCTTCTTCACCAGTGACGCGGACATCGCGGCTTTCGACGCCGACCCGGTGATCACCCGAATCGTGCTCGGCATCTTCGTCGCGACGAGCTCCCTGACGACCTTCCTCACGGTCCGGCAGAGCGTGAAGCGGTCGATGGCCCAGATGCCGGACAACCCGATGGCGCAGTCGCAGAAGATGCTCATGTACATCTCGCCGCTGTTCGCCGTCTTCAGCCTGGGTTTCCCGCTCGGTCTGATCCTCTACTGGGTAACCACAAACCTGTGGACCCTCGGCCAGCAGCACTGGTTCTACAGCCGGTACCCGATGCCGCAGTTCGACGCGAAGGGCAACCCGGTGCCGGTGCAGCCCAAGCGCGGGGTGCTGGCGAGGATCCGTAAGAAGGCGCCCGAGCCGCCGCCGGAGCCGGCGAAGCCCAAGACTAAGATCATCCGTCAGCAGCCCAGCCGGCAGCCGCGGAGCAAGAGGACCGGTAGCAAGAAGTCATGACGAAGGAGAGGCGCGACGTGACCGACGCTCAGACGCCTGCGGCCGCCACCGCCACGGCCGACCCGGGCAAGTCCCGGCCGGTTCCGGACATCGCGCTCCTCGAGCAGGAGGGCGAGATCGCGGCCGACTACGTCGAAGGGCTGCTCGACATCGCCGATCTCGACGGCGACATCGACATGGACGTCGAGGGCGACCGTGCGGTCGTGTCCGTGGTGGGCATCAAGAGCACCGAGCTGGTGGGCCCACGGGGTGAGGTCCTCGAGGCCCTGCAGGAGCTGACCCGCCTCGCCGTACACCGGCGGACCGGCGAGCGCTCCCGGCTCATGCTCGACATCGCCGGTTACCGCGAGCGTCGCCGCCGCGAGCTCGGCAAGCTCGGCGCCTCGGTCGCCGAGGAGGTCAAGCGCACCGGCAAGCCGAAGTCGCTCGCGCCGATGACCCCGTTCGAGCGCAAGATCGTGCACGACGCCGTGGCCGCGGCCGGGCTGTACAGCGAGTCCGAGGGCGAGGAACCCAACCGCTACGTGGTGGTCTACCCCTCCTGACCCGCGCCGGCAGCTCCACCGGGTCCGCACCCAGGCCGCCGACCTCACCGGGTTGGGCGGCCTTCGCTTTTGCCGGATATCGATATGCCTGTGCCGATAACGCGCCGGATGCGAGGGTCGGTGGATGGCGCTGCGGGCCTTCCCGGGCCTCGCCGCACCGAGACGGCACCCGGTGCCCGGTGGCGCACCCGCTCGACCGGCCCGGATCCCGGTACGGTCGCCTGTTGTCCACAGACTGTGGATAATGTGCCGTCCTCCTGTGCGTCATAGGCCGGGCCGCTGCCGCGAGGGGGATTTTCGCCGGTCGTTCCTCGTCCAGGCCCATCGCGGACGGCGGTCTGTGGGCGGGACAGGGTGGTGGACGGCTGTGGAAAGGTGGTACGGAGCCGGGCCCGGGCGGGCCGGTGCCGGAAACGTTGTCCACAGGATGTGGGGGAGCGCGGGACCGGATGGGTCCCGGGCGGCAGAGTGTGAGGAGGGCGGGACGTGGCAGGCGGACGGCCGACGTCGGCACGGGTGGTGCCGTGGAGGCGGGCGACCCAGGACTACGCTTACTCGCAGATCGTGATGACGAGTGTGTGATGGCGGAAACCAACGAACTTCCCGACGCGCCTGCGGTGGCACGCGAGATCTTCTCCGGCGACGCGTGGGCCAAGGCGCAGGCGTACGCGGAGCTGCTGGCCGGGCCCGGGGTGGTGCGCGGCCTGCTGGGGCCGCGCGAGGTGCCGCGGATCTGGGACCGGCACCTGCTCAACTGCGCCGTGGTGGCCGAGGCGGTTCCGGAGGGGGTACGGCTCGTCGACATCGGTTCCGGCGCCGGCCTGCCCGGGATCGTGCTCGCCATCATCCGGCCGGACATCACGGTGACCCTGCTCGAGCCGCTGCTGCGCAGGACCGTCTTCCTCGAGGAGTGCGTGGAGGCGCTCAAGCTCGACAACGCGGAGGTGCTGCGCGGCCGGGCGGAGGAGGTGGCGGGCACGCGCCTGTTCGACGTGGCCTGCGCCCGGGCCGTCGCTCCGCTCGACCGCCTGCTGCTGTGGTCGATGCCCCTGCTCGTCGAGGGCGGCCGGCTGCTCGCGGTGAAGGGGGAGCGTGCCGCCGAGGAGCTGGAGGCGGCAGGCGACGCGTTGCGGAAGACGGGGGCGCGCCGCGCCGAGCTGGTCACGGTCGGTCGCGGTAAGGTCGATCCACCCGCCACCCTCGTCCGTGTGTTCGCCGGGCGGACCGGCCCGGCGGGCGAACGCGGGGGAGGGCGGCGCGGGCCGGGCGGCCAGGACAAGCGGCGACGGAAGAGGCGGCGATGACCATCGGCCAGGGGACGGGACGACCGGCGGGCGGCGGTGCCGTACCGGACGGCCGCCCTTCCGGATCCGGTCGGCCCGCGGATACTGCCGCATCCGCACAAAAGCCGGTAGAAATGACGAGAAGCGATGCGCTGATTCCCCCGACCTCCGGCGATTCGCCACCGGTACGAGAGGCAATGAGTTCCGTGGTTTCACGTGAAACATCAACTCCGACTCCTCCATCCCCGTCCCTGGTCGGCTACTCCTCGCGTAGCCAGGAGGAGTGGCCGCGGCCGGCGCGACGTCGTGTGATCACGATCGCCAACCAGAAGGGCGGCGTCGGCAAGACGACCACGGCGGTGAACCTCGCGGCGGCGCTCTCGATGCACAACCAGCGCGTCCTCGTCATCGACCTGGACCCGCAGGGCAACGCCTCCACGGCGCTGTCGATCGAGCACCGCGGCGACGTGCCGTCGGTCTACCAGGTGCTGATCGAGGGCATGCCGCTGGCGGAGATCGTGAAGCCGGTGCCGGACATGCCGAACCTCTACTGCGCACCCGCCACGATCAACCTCGCCGGTGCCGAGATCGAGCTCGTGTCGATGGTGGCCCGGGAGTCGCGCCTGCTGAAGGCGATCAACGAGTTCAAGGAGATCGAGCTCGACTACATCTTCATCGACTGCCCGCCCTCGCTCGGCCTGCTGACGGTGAACGCCATGGTCGCGGCGGCCGAGGTGCTGATCCCCATCCAGTGCGAGTACTACGCGCTGGAAGGGCTCAGCCAGCTGCTGCAGAACGTCGAGCTCGTCCGCGCCCACCTCAACCCGAAGCTCTCCGTCTCCACCGCGCTGCTCACCATGTACGACGGCCGGACACGGCTCGCCGCACAGGTCGCCGAGGATGTCCGGGCACACTTCGGTGATACGGTCCTCAGGACGGTGATCCCGCGAAGCGTACGGGTGTCCGAGGCGCCGAGCTACGGCCAGTCGGTCATCACCTACGACCCGGGGTCGAGCGGTGCGATGGCCTACGCCGACGCGGCCCGCGAGATCGCGTTCCGCGGCGCGAGCGTGACCGGCTGACCCGTCGACGCGCGCGGGGGACGCCGATCCACCAGCAGCATGACGCTAGACGCGTGGGTGTTCCACGTGGGGAGGGCAAGTGAGTAACCGGCCGCGGCGTGGACTGGGGAAAGGGCTGGGGGCCCTCATCCCCACCGGTCCCATCGTGCAGCCCATGGCGCAGCATGGGCCCGCCCAGGCGGGGGGCACCACCTCCGAGGCGGCGCCGGTCGCCGGGGCGTACTTCCAGGAGATCGACGTCGAGCTGATCGACCCGAACCCGCGGCAGCCGCGCGACAACTTCGATCCGGACGCGCTCGCCGAACTGGCGACCTCCATCCAGGAGGTCGGCCTGCTCCAGCCCGTGGTGGTACGGCCGAAGGACGGCGGCCGGTTCGAGCTCATCATGGGGGAACGCCGCCTCCGGGCCTGCAAGCTGGCGGGCCTGAAGCAGATCCCCGCGATCGTGCGCAACACCCAGGACGACGAGATGCTCCGGGAGGCGCTGATCGAGAACCTGCAGCGGGAGCAGCTCAACCCGCTGGAGGAGGCTGCCGCCTACCGGCAGCTCCTCGACGACTTCGGGGTGACGCACGAGCAGCTCGCCCGCAAGGTCGGCCGCTCCCGCCCGCACATCACCAACATGCTGCGCCTGCTGACCCTGCCGCCGTCCATCCACAACCGCCTCGCCTCGGGTGTGCTGAGCGCGGGCCACGCCCGCGCCCTGCTCGCCCTCGACGACCCCGCGGCCCAGGAGCACCTCGCCAAGCGCATCGTGGCCGAAGGCCTCTCGGTACGCGCGGTCGAGGAGATCGTGCAGCTCGGCGAGGCCACCGCGGGCCCCACGCCGCGCCGCCGGCCCACCAAGCAACCACCACCGCCCGAGCTGAAGGAGCTCTCCGACCGCCTCTCCGACCTCTTCGAGACCCGGGTGAAGGTCGACCTCGGCAAGCGCAAGGGCCGCATCGTCGTGGAGTTCGCCTCGGTGGAGGACCTCGAACGCATCCTCTCCTCGATGGCCCCCGACGCCCTCAACACCATGCGCACCTCCTCCGGCTCCACCTCCGGCTAGGGGCGACTCGTCGCCACCCACGGCCTGCACCACCGAAACCCCGCCATCACCCTCCGGCCACCGGGGCCATCCCGGACACGCGCGCGGCAGCGCGCCTTCGGGGTACCGGGGCAAGGCCGGTGCGACCATCGGCACCCACGTCACCCGGAGAATCCCACGCGGCGATCGTCGGCACCGAGCCCTGTTTCAGTGCGACCAGGGCAGCGCACCCGAGGCACCGGGTAGCCACGTCACCGCCGCAGCCCTCGAGAGGGGGACTCGGGTGCGCCGCCCAGCGCACGGGTCACCATCCCTCTTCTTGAGGAGGGGCATCCCGCTTTCGGAAGAGGGGTACGAAGCTCGGCCCGCTGGCCGCGAGCACGTACCGCATGGCGGCAGGCGCGGATACGCGTACGGCCGGCACCCGGACCCTGTCCGCCTGGACGCCCCTGGGCTTCTCTTGCTGACGCCGTTCGCCATGCGCTCGCACGGCACAGGGAGGCTCGGTGGCTCCTGGCGGCTACGTCCTTGAGATCTGGTCAGGCACTGCAATACAGCCTGGCGCAACGATGGCCGCCCTCCGCGACGATCACGGCCGAGGGCGTTCGACGGCATCATGGCGTCTCACGTGTCGCCCGATCACCTGGGCGAGTATTTCCGAACCCGGTCGAAGTTCTAGGCGATCAGCGGACGGGAAAAAGGCGCGCCCGTGGCCCGGTTGTTCCAGATCGCCGCGCTCAGAGCCAGAATGCGCTCGGCGACGCCCACCGCGACGCGCAGCGGCGTCCTGCCGCCGTGCAGCTCCAGATCAAGCTGTCCTTCGAGGGTGTCGTTGACCGACTCGAGGAGCTGCCGGACCGGTTTGAGGTACCGCTCGCCGGGATGGAGGCGTCAAGGTCTGTTGCCGCACGCGGATCGCCGGCATCCTTCGGCGTGTTGGCAGCCCGCCCCGAAGCGACGTAGGACCTAATCGTCTAGGGCCGGTCTGCAACGCCTGTGCGGTACGCCGGACGCGTCGGACCCGCGAGGGACGCGTCGATGGCGGCACTCCGCATACGTCCGCGCGCCCGAGGCTCTCCACGGTTGGCGACCTCCGTGCACCCCAGCGGGGGAGTGGTTTCACGTGAAACATAGCGTCCGGAGCAGGAGCGGTAAGCGCCCGGGAGCCGGTTGGCCCTTTGTGGACGTCCGCACAGGTCGGCCACCGGGCGGTGGATGGCGCCGAACCCGGACCCTGCACCCGGTCCTCCGCCGGGCGAAGCCTGCACCCGTTCCCCGGCGACCCGGCGAACGCGGTCTCGGCCTGGTTTGACGCGGTCGGCTCCTGCGACGGCACGCAATGTCGGGACCGAGATGACGGCGGTGCGGCACCCGTACCCTTCGATGCGACGGTGGCATCGTCGGCTTTGGCAGCTGACAACGGCCCTCCCGGCTTCGCCTCCGGTGCAAGCAGGGCGGACGCGTGGCGGTGTCCACTCCTCCGAGCTACGCGAGGAGCGCCAATCGCGGCGGGGAGGAGTCGGAGTTGATGTTTCACGTGAAACCGCGGAACCCGTTGCCTCTCGTATCGCTGGCGAGGCGCCGGAGGTCGATGTCCTGACGGCTCTTCTTCATCCTCGTCGAGAGCGAGCCCGCGTCTTACTGCGACTGCCCGGCCGTCATGCCGCGGCGACGTTGGGTGCTGGGCATTGTGCCGGCACGGCGAGGACTCATCCGATCGCCGCTCCGGACTGGGATAAGGAGTTGTTTCACGTGAAACAGGGGCGAGGAGGGGAGCTTGCCCTGTTGCGGTAGTGGCAGTCCGCCGCCGCCCATGTGGCCGCTGTGGCCTCTCGTAGAGCCGCAGCCACCGGGTTTCGGAGCGGATGCCGGGCAGGGCTTGGGCCACGGCCAGGGTGAGCGGTTCGGCGTCGGTGAGCTTGAGTGGGCGCCCGGTTCGGGGCGGGTGGCCGAGCCCAGTCGTCAATCTTGACGACGGTGCGGTCAGAAGGGCGTCGGGGTCTGTCGTCACAAACGATCGTGGGGACCTTCGTCGTCCTGGCAGCCCCGAGCGACCTAGGTGTGCTGTTCGGACAGGTTAGTGACGCGGCTGGCTGGGGTCTGACCTCCGATGCCGGTGTGGGGCCGGTGGTAGTTGTACCAGTCCAGCCAGTCGCCGAAAGCCGCCTGCCGTTCGGACTCTGAGAGATAGGGCCGGTGGTAGCCCACTCCTCCAGCAGGGTGCGGTGGAATCGCTCGACCTTGCCGTTGGTCTGGGGCCGCCGCGACCGGGTCCGGCACGGGCGGATGCCCAGCCGGGCACAGGCCGACAACCAAGTGGTTTTCGAATAGGCCCAGGCGTTGCCGGTCAGGACACGCGTGATGGTGATCCCGCGGGCGGCGAACCAGGTCGTGGCACGGGGCAGGAAGGCGGCGCAGGTGGCGGCGGTCTCGTCCGGCAGGGCTTCGGTGTAGGCCAGGCGGGAGTGGTCGTCGAGGGCGGTGTGCAAATACCGGTAGCGCTGCCGTCCCGGTGCCGGTTGGCACGGCCGATGGCCCGCCCGAACGCCTTATGCCCGCCGCCATCGGGATTCGGCCGAGCTTTTGGACGTCAATGCAGACCAGGTCCCCGGGGTGGGGGTGCTCATAGCGGCGGACGGGCTCGCCGGTGGCCCGGTCGCAGGCCGACAGTGGTGGCAGGCCGTTGCGGGTCAAGATGCGGTGAGCGGTGGAGGAGGCGATGCCGACACGGGCGGCCGGCCTGGCCGGGCCGATGCGTGTGCCCTGCGCAGGGCGATCACCTGTGCCTCGACCTGCGGTGCCGTACGCCGAGGGCTGCGATGAGGGCGGCTGGAGCGGTCGAGCATGCCGGCGGCGCCCAGTTGCCGACACGGGCGGCATATCGTGCAGCGGTGGTGTGGCTTACGCCGAAGCGTTCGGCGGCCCGTCGCAGCGGCCGGCCGTCTTCCACGACACACCGGCCAGGCGCAGGCCATATCGCCAGACGGCAGAAGCGGGTGCCATAGTCGCAGGGACTGCCAGACCTTCCGAGGCTTGCCCAGACTGGCTGCAGGCAGCACCCAGACGGTTTCACGTGAAACATGGATAGGCCGATGAGGGTGCGGTCAATGCCAACGGGCAGCGGAGATTCTCGGCACGGAGGTCACAAGCCGCGAGGATGGGGCCGGTTGGCTTTCGTTCCTGCGCGACCTGGTCGCCCGCGGCCTGTCGGGCGTGCGGCTGGTGGTCTCCGACGTCCACGTCGGTCCTGTAGAGGCGATCGGAGCCGCGCTGCCCGGCGCCGCCCGGCAGCGCTGCCGCACCCGCTACTTGCGCCATCTCCTGACCACGGTCTCAGTCGACCCAGCCCTGGGCGGCCACGCTGGTACGCACGCTCTTTGACTGCGGAGAGCCGCGGAGGCAAGGGCGGTGGGGGAGTGGTTTCACGTGAAACATGGGTGGGCGATCAGATGGCCTTGAGGGCGGCGGCGATGTCGGCGGCGAAGGCGTCGACGCTCTCGGGGGTGGTGTCGAAGGCGGTCATCCAGCGGACGACGCCCTCGGTGTGGTCCCAGACGTGGAAGGTGTAGCGGGTCTGGAGTTCGCGGATGACGTCGTGGGGGAGGGCGGCGAAGACGGCGTTGGACTGGACCGGCCAGCGGAGGGTGATGTGGGGGAGGCCGGCGATGCCGTCGGCGAGGCGGCGGGCCATGGCGTTCGCGTGTTCGGCGTTCTTCCGCCAGAGGTCGTCGGTGAGCAGGGCGGTGAGTTGGGCGGAGATGAAGCGGGTCTTGGAGGCCAGCTGCAGGGACTGGCGGATGAGGAAGGGAACCTTCGCGGCGAGCTCAGGGCGGAGCACGACGAGGGCTTCGGCGAACACCGCGCCGTTCTTGGTGCCGCCGAAGCCGACCACGTCCACGCCGGCATCCGTGGTGAGAGCGCGCAGCGAGCAGCCGAGGTACGCGGCGGCGTTGGCGAGCCGAGCGCCGTCCATGTGGAGCAGGAGGCCGTGCGCGTGGGCGACCTCGGCGATCGCGGCCACCTCATCGGGCGTGTAGCAGGTGCCGACCTCGGTCGCCTGGGAGATGGAGACGACCTTGGGCTGGACCTCGTTCGGGACGCCCAGGCCGTGCAGACGCGAGGTCACGTCGTCGGGGGTGAGCTTGCCGTCGGCGGTGGGGACGGTGATGAGCTTCGTGCCGAGCTGGCGTTCGGCGGCACCGCCCTCGTGGGTGGCGATGTGCGCCGACTCGGGGCAGATCACCGCCTCGTAGCGGTTCCCGAGCAGCAGCGAGAGGCCGAGGATGTTGGCGCCCGTGCCGTTCAGCACGGCGAAGCCGGTCGCCTCGTCCCCGAACTCCTCCTTGATGCGTTCGCGGAAGGTCGCCGTCCAGGGGTCGTCGCCGTACGAGGGCGTGTATCCGGTGTTCGCCGCGGCGATCGCGGCCATCACCGCGGGGTGCGCACCGGCGTGGTTGTCACTCGCGAAGTCGGTGTTGAGCACGGCGACCGATCCCTCCCGAGACGGGTGACCCATCCATCGATCCGATCTCAGGCCAGGCTACGCCGTGGGGCCGCACGCGCCTCAACCGCATCCCTGCACAGGACGCGGTCGGCACCGGGGCACCGCTTCCGGCGCAGTGGAGATGCCATCGGCGGGGTGAGGCCGAAGGCCAGACGCAGGAGCCGGCAAGGCTTCCCGATCGCCGAACCCTGAGGGCATCGGTTCCAGCGTCCACTGACACCCGAACGCTCCCCGTCCCCAGAGGGGTGACGTCAGGGTTCTCTTCCGGCTCCCGCCGACGAAGGTGACATCGACCGGGATCGCCCCCATTGGCCTATCCATGTTTCACGTGAAACCACTGGGGGCGCTGCCGGCAGGTATAGCGTCGGGCCAAGGCCCCCGGAGGTCCAGCTATCGCGGCCGGCGGACGTCGCCTCCTCGCCTGACGAACCGCTCACGTTGGGGACACCTTCTCGCCGATCTGTTTTTGGAGTCCGCATGCACGGGCCGGACGTGCAGAGCCTCATCCGGGAGGTCGGCCCGCCACAGTGGCTGCAGGACGATCGGAGCCGAGGACGAGATGGCGGTGTCCGGGCGTCGCTGACTCGAGTGCCGGAGCGGGGCGGCACATGACGGAGGGCGCACGTATCCGGGTAGCGAGATGCGCTGACCGTACATCGGGGTCAATGGGCGATCACCCGGTCCGGGACCACCATTGCGTAGCGCCCGTAAGCGATCGGTGACGGAGGAACTCGCTGATATGGACCGGAGACGGCGGGGACCGACTTGCGGACAGGCGGCGGGTCGTGAATTCGCTGTCTGCCCGGGCCGTATGCCACCCGGTGGGGCCGATCTGCAATGCCTCTGGACACAGGCGCCGTCCGCATCCTGTGTCGTCACTCCGCCATGGTCGCCCGCTCGCACGCGCGCTTCGCGGATGGCGCCTACTGCGCCGGGCCGTACCCGGCCTGCCCTGTCGTGGCGGCCGGCGTGGGGACGCTCGTCGTCGCGGTCGGCGTCAGACCGGCTTGCTCGGGGGAATCCGAGGGGCCGAGGTACGGCCTGGCGCGTCGGGTGGGCGGGGGAGGTCAGCCGCGGGCGGCGGCGATCTCCAGGAGGCGGGTGCAGAGGGTGCCGAGGTCGCGGTCGGCGGCCTCGGCGGCCATGGGGAACAGCGAGGTCTCGGTCATGCCGGGGGCGACGTTGACCTCGAGGAAGTGCGGGTTGCCGTCGTGGTCGACGATGATGTCGGTGCGGGAGATGTCGCGGAGGCCCAGGGCCTCGTGGGCGGCGACCGCCATGGCGAGACAGGACTCGGCCACCTCGGGGCGCAGCCGGGCGGGGGCGAAGAACTCGGTCTGGCCCGCGGTGTACCGGGCGGCGTAGTCGTACACGCCCCCGTCGGGCACGATCTCCACCGGGGGCAGGGCGACCGGGCCGTCCCCGAGGTCCACCACGGAGACCGCGACCTCCACACCCTCCACGTACTTCTCGATCAGGGCGGTGTCGCCGTAGGCGAAGCAGCCGACCATCGCGGCGGGCAGCTCCTCGGCCTTGCGCACGATCGACGCGCCGAGGGCCGAGCCGCCCCGGGACGGCTTGACGAACAACGGCAGGCCGAGACGCTCCACGATCCGGTCGAGCACCGCCGACGCGCCCAGGTCGTGGAAGGTCTCCTTCGGCAGGGCCACCGAGTCGGGAGTACGCAGGCCCCAGGAGCGCACCACCGCCTTGGCGGTCGGCTTGTCGTACGCCACCCGGCAGGCGTCCGGCCCGGCCCCGACGTAGGGCACCGACAGCAACTCCAGCACCGAGCGGATCGCCCCGTCCTCGCCGCTGCCGCCGTGCAACGTGACGAACACGGCGTCCGGCGGGTCGGCGAGGATCGACGGCACCAGGGTCGCGTCGGTGTCCCTCGTCTCGACCTCGACTCCCTTCGACCGCAGCACCTCGGCTACCCGGCGGCCCGAGCGGAGGCTGACCTCGCGCTCGTAGGAAAGCCCGCCGGCCAGCACCAGCACATGGCCGAGATCACTCATCGGGGGAGCCTTTCTTGTGTCGCTGACCAATGTACGGCTGACGCCCTACCCTAAGGCGTCAGCCGTACCGGTTGTCAGGCCAGGTCCGGACCGGGCGTGTCGACTCCGGGCCGGTGCCGCCCGGCGCCGGCGCCGAACGTGTCGCGGACCTCCAGCTCCTGTTCGATCACGCTGCCGAGCCGGCGCACGCCCTCGCGGATGCGGTCGGGCTCGGGGTAGCAGTACGAGAGCCGCATCTGCCGGGTGCCCTGCCCGTCGGCGTAGAAGCCGGTGCCCGGGACGAAGGCGACCCGGGCCGCCACGGCGCGGGGCAGGATCGCCTTGGAGTTGAGCCCTTCCGGCAGCGTGACCCAGACGAAGAAGCCGCCGGCCGGCCGGGTCCAGGTACAGCCCTCGGGCAGGAACTTCGGCAGCGCGTCGAGCATCGCGTCGCGCCGCTCGCGGTACAGCTCGCGGAACGCCTTGATCTGCTCGCGCCACGGCTGCGTCTCCAGGTACCGCCCCACGGCGAGCTGGGCGAACGTGGAGTGCGACAGCACCGCCGACTCCATCGCGAGGATGAGCTTGTCCCGGATGGCGTGCGGGGCGAGCGCCCACCCGACCCGGAAACCGGGGGCGAGGGTCTTGGAGAACGAGCCGAGGTAGACCACGCCGTCCGGGTCCTCGGCGCGCAGCGCCCGCATCGGCTCGCCGTCGAACCCGAGCAGGCCGTACGGGTTGTCCTCGACGACGAGCACGCGGGCCCGCCGGCAGATCTCCAGCACCCGGGCGCGCCGCTCGGCGGAGAGCGTGACCCCGGCCGGGTTCTGGAAGTTCGGGATCGTGTAGAGGAACTTCACCCGCTGCCCGGCCCGCGCGCAGGCCTCGATCGCCTCGGCGAGCGCCTCGGGGATCAGCCCCTCGTCGTCCATGTCCACGTGGACGACCTTCGCCTGGTAGGCGGCGAAGGTGCCGAGCGCGCCGACGTACGAGGGACCCTCGGCGAGGATCACGTCGCCCGGGTCGATGAAGATGCGGGTGATCAGGTCGAGTGCCTGCTGGGAGCCGACGGTGACGACCACGTCGTCCGGGCCCGCCTCGATGCCTTCCAGCCGCATGACCTCGCAGATCTGCTCACGCAGCTGCGGGTCACCCTGGCCGGAGCCGTACTGGAGCGCGACCGGGCCCCGGTCCGCCACCAGCTCGGCGACGAGTTCGCCGACCGCGTCGAGAGGAAGGGCCGTGACGTAGGGCATGCCGCCGGCGAGCGAGACCACCTCGGGCCTCGACGCGACGGCGAAAAGAGCTCGGACCTCGGAGGCGACCATCCCGGTAGCTCGGGCTGCGTACCGGTCGACGTAGGCGTCAATGCGCGACCCGTGGGTCGCGGTCGTCCGACCGTGATCCTGCTCAGTTGTCACGGTCCCACCTCCTCGGTGATCGCTCTACGCGTACAGCGCTGGATACTCCAGAGTACGCCAGGGGTTCTCATGCCTTTTCAGGCCGGTGTGCCGCACGAGGCGCCGGACGGGCCCGTGACGCCGGCGCGGCGAGCCGGGCCTCTCAGCTACCGCCATCTCGCCCCCTTTAATCCCAAGGCACCGAAAAGCGCCGTCGTGCAGTGATTCGGACACCGGCGCACCCTCGCGCGGATTCCGCTTCTCGCGCTGGGTACTCGGTTACGATGCCACGGGGAGACGCCGATTTCGCGTGCTTTTCCGGAACGGACGTGCGTTCGGGCCAAAGAACGTCTCCACCAGGATGGGGGACCAGAGGTGTCGCGTCGGCTTGTCAACGTCACTTTGGACAACCTGGACGACCTCCCTCGCCGGTGCCGGCGGTGCGTGTTCTGGGAGCTCGATCCGGTGAGCGGCGAGCGGGCGCAGCAGAGCGGGGACCCCGCCCTGGAGAAGGAGGCGTGGGTCTCGTCGGTGCTCCTCGAGTGGGGGAGCTGCGGCAAGATCGTCTACGTGGACGGCGTGCCCGCGGGGTTCGTCCTGTACGCGCCCCCGGCGTACGTCCCCCGGTCGGTGGCGTTCCCGACGTCCCCGGTCAGCTCGGACGCGGTGCTGCTGATGACCGCCCACATCGTGCCGGAGTTCGCCGGGGGCGGGCTCGGCCGCATGCTGGTGCAGGGGGTGGCGAAGGACCTCACCCGGCGCGGGGTGCGCGCCATCGAGGCGTTCGGCGACCTGAAGTGGGAGGAGCCGGGCTGCCTGCTCCCCGCCGAGTACCTGCTCGCCGTCGGCTTCAAGACGGTACGTCCGCACCTGCGGTATCCGCGGCTGCGGCTGGAGCTGAAGACCGCGCTCTCGTGGCGTGAGGACGTCGAGGTGGCCCTGGAGCGCCTCCTCGGCTCGATGAGCCCGGAGCGGGCGCTACGGCCCGTCTGAGGCCCGGCCGTACCCGGCTGCGCGGGCCGGGGCGGGTACGGCCGGCCGTACCCGCCCCAGGCGGCCGCGTGCGGGGTCACGGCCGCCGGCACGGAAGAAGCCCTTCACCGGCATGGCGAAGGGCTTCCCACCACACGCCCGCCTCAGGCGGGCCGACGGGTACGGCGTGCCGCGACGGCGGCGGCCGGTCGGCTCGGTCGCCGGGGTCAGATGATGCCCTCGAGCTCCCGCAGCAGCTGGGCCTTGGGCTTGGCGCCGATGATCTGCTTGACGACCTCGCCGTTCTTGTAGACGTTCAGGGTCGGGATCTTGAGCACACCGGCGTCCCGGGTGGTGTTCGGGTTCTGGTCGGTGTTGAGCTTCACGACCTTCAGCTTGTCGGCCTGCTCGGCCGCGATCTCCTCCAGGATCGGGGCGATCTGGCGGCACGGCCCGCACCACTCGGCCCAGAAGTCGACCAGCACCGGCTTGTCGCTCTTCAGGACCTCGGCCTCGAAGGAGGCGTCGGTCACTTCCTTGACGGCACCCACGGTTCTCTCACCTCGTTGTTCGTCGGATCGGAAACGCCCGGCCCACTGCCGCCGGGGCGGGCGCCGGCCGTCTTCGTCCGGCCGGTGGTTCGGTTTCGATGGTCACACAGGTCTCGGTCGGCGGACCCCGCCGCCCGCCGCCGCGCCGTACCCGAGGAAGGCGTGCGCGGCCCTGCGGCGGATGGGCCGCCGGTCAGTCCTCCTGGTCGGCGAGCCAGCGCTCGGCGTCGAGCGCGGCGGCGCACCCGCTGCCCGCGGCGGTGATCGCCTGGCGGTAGATGCGGTCCACCACGTCGCCCGCGGCGAACACGCCGGGGATGTTGGTCCTGGTGGTCGGCCACTGCACCTTGATGTACCCGTCCTCGTCGAGCTCGAGCTGCCCCTTGAACAGCGAGCTGCGCGGGTCGTGGCCGATCGCGATGAACACGCCGCTCACCGCGAGGTCGCGCTCCTCGCCGGTCTGGGTGTCGCGCAGCCGGATGCCGGTCACCCGGTCCTCGCCGTGGATGTCGACGACCTGGCTGTTCCACGCGAAAGTGATCTTCTCGTTGGCGAACGCCCGGTCCTGCATGATCTTGCTCGCCCGGAGCTTGTCCCGCCGGTGCACCACGGTGACCGACCGCGCGAACCGGGTGAGGAACGTCGCCTCCTCCATCGCCGAGTCGCCACCGCCGACCACCGCGATGTCCTGGTCGCGGAAGAAGAAGCCGTCACAGGTGGCGCACCAGGACACGCCGTGGCCGGACAGACGCTTCTCGTTGGCGAGCCCGAGCTCCCGGTACCCCGAGCCGGTCGCCACGATCACCGCCTTGGCGTGATAGGTGTCGGTGGCGGTGCGCACCACCTTCGGCGTGGCCGTCAGGTCCACGGACACCACGTCGTCGGCGACGAGCTCGGCGCCGAACCGCTCGGCCTGCTTGCGCAGGTTGTCCATGAGGTCCGGACCCATGATCCCGTCCGGGAAGCCGGGGAAGTTCTCCACTTCGGTGGTGTTCATGAGCGCGCCGCCGGCGGTCACGGATCCCTCGAAGACCAGCGGGCGCAGGTCAGCACGCGCGGTGTAGATGGCAGCCGTGTAGCCGGCCGGCCCCGAGCCGATGATGATCACATTCCGGACGTCGCTCACAGTCTCGCCTTTCGCGTCGGATTGCAGTGGCGTCAACAGATCCTAGGCACGAGACATTCCCGGCCACCGGTGGTGCTCCAAGGGATGGAAGACGAAATGAAAAAACCCTCCGCGGAGCGCCACGGAGGGTCTTTTTCCGTCCGGTCACCGGCCCTGGAACCGGGCCTCGGGCCGGAGCCCGGACCCCGCCCGGACGGGCTCGGTCCGGCCCCGGCACGCGACGATCAGTTCCAGGTCGCCAGGCCCGGCTTGCGCAGGTTCTTGCACTCGGGGCTGACCACCCGCACCTTCACCAGGTCCTGGCTCCGGTTGTGCCAGAAGAGCATGATGAGGGCCTCGTTGCCGTTGTAGTAGGCCCGGTCGATGCCGATCGGGTCGCTCTTCTCCGCCGCCACGAGCTTGCTGATGCAGCGGTTGAGCTTGGCGTCGCCCGACGCGCTGCCGCCGCTCGGCATGGAGCCGAAGTACGCCACCAGGTTCGCCTTGAGCTCGGCGTCGGCGTAGTTGTAGCCGCTCTCGCCGATGACGAACCGGGAGCCGCGCTCCTGCTGCCCGCCGACGTCCGCGGAGAGCGTCTCCTGGGTCGGCTCGGTGCGCTCGGCCGGAGCCGACGCGGACGGCGCCGCGACGGCGTGCTGCGGGGTGCTCTGCCCGCCCCCGGCGAGCACGGTGTTCGTCACCGTGACGCCGCCGGCCACGACGGCCGCGGCGGCCGCCACGGAGGACAGCGAAACCAGCCACCGGCGCCGGGCCGAGCCCGTGCGCCGCTTCGGCGCGACGATGCTCCCGTCCTCGGCGACCACGCCCAGCGCGGGCCGCTTGGTGGACGCGTCGTCGGCGGAGGCCGCCTCCGGCGCGGCGGTCTGCGGGCGCTCGTCCGCCGCCGGCCCGTCAAGCCGCTTGGCGGACGCGAGCAGCGGCACCACGGTGCCGGACTCCTCGTCGGCCGGGGACTCCGGCCGGTGCGAGCCGTTCACCTTCGCCGGACCCGAGGCACCGGCCACCGGCGCGCCGTCGAGCGAGGCCTCGTCGGCCGACGCGGTGGCGGCGAGCGGAACCAACCGCGGGGACTCGAGCGGCGGGAGGTCCGCCACCCGCTCCCCGGCCGCCGCGGGCTCCTCCCACGGCGCTCCGGTCTCCCAGGGCGCGTCCGCCATGATGCGGTCCCAGTCGGGTTCCGGGAAGGTCGGCCCGGGGTCGAGGGGCGCGCCGGCACGGCGGCGCTCGGCCTCCGCGGCGAGAGCCTTGTCGACTCGCAGCGCGACACCCAGCGGCATCGCCGGCACCGGCATGGCCGCGAGAACCTCACGGACCCCGGCGAGATCGGCGAGCGCCTCCCCACAGGGATCGCAGATCGCGAGATGGTCCCGGACCTGCTGAGCCGTGGCGTCATCCAGGAGGCCCTCGGCCAACTCGGCCAAGGTCTCCAGGTCGTAATGCGTGTCACCCGTCACGAAGTCTTGCTCCCTTCGCGGATGAGACGCGAGCTCGCTCAGATCGGTTCCGCAAATGCGAAAGAATCGGAACGAGTTTGGCCCGTCCGCGTGCGCATCTGCTCTTCACGGTGCCGCTCGGTACCTCGAGCACCGCGGCGGCGTCCTCGACGGAGTAGCCCATCATGTCGACGAGCACCAGCGCGGCGCGCTGGTCGGGCGGCAGCAGCCGGAGCGCCGCCGAGACCTCCAGCGACACCTCGCGGTCGCCGGTGTGGTCCGGCAGCGGCGTGTCGCGTTCCGCCGCCTCGATGAGCTCGTCGTCCGCGACCGGCCGCACCGCCTTGCGGCGCATCCGGTCGAGGCAGGCGTTGACCACGATGCGGTGGAGCCACGTTGTGACGGCCGCCTCGCCGCGAAAGCTCTCCGCCTTGCGGTAGGCGGAGACGAACGCGTCCTGCACGGCGTCCGCGGCCTCGTCGGCATCGCCCAGCGTGCGCAGCGCGACCGCCCACATGCGGTCCCGGTGCCGCCGGACGAGCTCGCTGAACGCCTGCGGATCGCCGTTGATATGTCTATGGAGGAGGTCGGCGTCGGACAACGCGGACCGCGCCACGTGCCCTGCCGGGGAGGTTCGATTATCTGCTTGAGGGTTCACAAGGCGTGTCCTGCTATGCCGATCCGGGGGTATGCACCACTACGTCATAGATGGTGCCACGAAAGCCCCCTTCGAATGGCGGAAGCCGCGTAAACCAGATCAAAACGTAGCGACCGCTCACCTCCTTCGAGGGGGTGAGCGTGACCTTCCCGGAGGTGTTGTTCTTCTCGGCGACGGTCTTCAGCGCGTCCAGTTTGTCGGAATCGCCCACCTTGAGCTCGATCGACGACCCCTTGGGCCCGCCGAGCGAGACCACCACGTTGGCGATCCGCGTCGACTTGCCCATGTCGAGCAGCAGGCCGACGCCCTTCTTCAGCCGGCCGAAGTCCGCGCTCGTGTACGAGTCGGTGTGCCAGTCGGTGGAGTCCTTGCCGTCGATCGCGTCGGCCGCGATCTCCGGGTGCTCCCTCCGGTCGCCGAGCGGGTCGAAGCCCCGGGCCCGCACCGGCTTCACCACCTCGAGCGACTCCGGCTCGGCGCTCTTCGACGCGGTCGGGGTCGGCGCCTGCGCCTGCGGCGTCTCGGGCTGGGCGAGGTTGCGGCCCATGGTCCACGCGCCCAGGCCCACCGCGATCATCACGACGGCCACGATGCCGATCACCAGGGCGCGGCTCATCGAGGTGCCGCCGGAGGACGGGGTGGCGGCCGTGGCGAACTGCGGGGCGGGCTGCACCCCGGTGGTGCGCATCCCGGGCGGGGCGCCGATCCGGGTCACCGACCCGTCGGCGGACTCGCCGGGCAGCGGGACCGCGGGCGGCGTGGCGGCCGGGACCGGCATGGGCCGCGGCACGTGGGCGAGCGCCGCGGCGATCTCGGCCGGGGTGGTGAGCGCCGGGTGGCCCTTGTACGGCTCCTGCAGCACGGCCCGGATGGTCAGCGAGTCGAGCCAGCCGGGGATGCCCGCCCGCACCTGCCGCGGCGGGCACGGCTTGCCGTCCTCGGTCGTCGGCGCGGGCGGCAGCCCGCACTCCTCCTCGCCGGGCCAGGTGCCGGTGAGCGCGGCGTACAGCAGCCGGCCGAGCCCGCGGGCGTCCTCCGCCTCGGGCTCGTCGCTCGTCGTGCCGGTGAGCGCGGCGTCGACCCCGAGGCCGAGCACCTTTACCGTTCCACCCCCGGTCCACACCAGGCGGTCCGGGGTGAGCATCAGGTGGGCCAGCCCGGCCTCGTGCGCGTGCGTGAGCGCCTCGGCCGCCTCGGCGACGAGCCCGGCCGCCCGCTCGGGCTCCAGCGGCCCGCCGGCGAGCAGGTCGATCAGCGACTCGCCGGTGACCCACTCGGTCACCACGTACGCGGTGTCGCCGTCGTCGGCGGCGTCGAAGACCTGGGTGAGCCGCGAGTCGGTGAGCCGCCCGGCGGCGCGGGCGGCGGTCACCACCTCGTCGATGCGCTCGAAGTCGCGGGAGAAGGTGTGCACCGCCACCGGACGGGCCAGTACCTCGTCCGTGGCCTTCCACAGCGTCGCCCCGCCGGCCTGGTGGACACGGTCCTCCAGCAGGAAGCGATCCGACAGGCGCGCACCGGGTTCAACGGCCGACATGCTCATGCACCCTCCCCGCCCAGCGGCTCAACGGCGCATTCGCACAGTACGCGATGCCGGGTGGATCCGCCCACGCCCTCCTGCTTCCACTCGCTTGATTCGGGCCGTTTCCGGCCCCCGTGGCGCACCATCGTAGTGCGGCGCCGCCTCGCTCGTACTCCCGGTGGATCTCCGCGTTGAAGACGCGCGAAACGGACCTTTGGTCTACCGCCTCAGCGAGTCTTTTCGGTCACCGGGCCAGCCGCCCGGCGACCATGCCGACGATCGACTTCACCTCGGGGATCCGCATGCGGTTGGCGAGCACGAAGTAGACGCCCGCGCCGAGGCCGCCCCCCGCCGCGAGCATGACGATCGCGCCCACGGCGTCGAGGCCGAGCAGGCCGCGGGTGGCCCACAGCACGCCCAGCGCGAGCGCCGCGCACGGCACCGCCGCGCCGTACATGCGGCCGAGCCCGTCGAGCACGTGCCGCCCGCCGAGGCCGCCCACCCGGCGGCTCGCCAGCATCCAGGTCACCGCCGAGGAGACCACGTAGGTGACGGCGAACGACAGCGCCAGCCCCAGCACCGTGTACCTGGCGGGCAGCACCAGGTACAGCAGCACGCTCAGCGTCGCGTTGAACGTGGCGTTGCCCGCCGCGATGAACGCCGGGGTGCGGGTGTCGCCGAGCGCGTAGAACACCCGCAGCAGCAGCTGGAAGAGCGAGAACGGCACGAGCGCCAGCCCGAACACCTGGAGCACGTTGCCGATGTAGATCGCGTCCTCGGTCGAGTTCGCCCCGTGCGAGAAGATGAGCACGGTGACCGCCGGGCCGAGCACCATGAGCAGCACGCCGCCCGGCACGATCAGCGAGCAGACCGTGCGCACCCCGGAGGCGAACTCCTCGCGCACGCTGTCGAACCGCCCCTCGGCGGCGAACCGGCTCATCCGGGGCAGCATCGCGGTGATCACGGAGACCGCGATGATCCCGTACGGGAGCTGGAAGAGCTGGTAGGCGTAGTTGTACGGGGTCCACCCGGCGCCGTAGTCCGCGCCCTCGGCGGCCGCCCGCACGCCCGCCGCGGTGGCGAGGTTCGTGGTCACCACGAAGCCGACCTGGTAGACCGCGACGTACGCCAGGGCCCAGCCGCCGAGCCTGGCCAGCTCGCCGAGCCCGCTGCCGCGGAAGTCGAACCGCGGCCGGAACCGGAACCCGGCCCGGTGCAGCGCGATCACCAGCGCGATCGACTGGGCCACGATGCCCGCCGTGGTGCCGAGGCCGAGCAGGGCGAGCTCGCCCGCGGTCACCTCGTTGATGTCGTCGGTGCCGCCGACGATCACGATGTAGGTGAGCCCGACCCCGATCACCACGAGGTTGTTGAGCACGGGTGCCCACATCGGGGCGGCGAACCGGTCCCGGGTGTTGAGGATCGCGCCCGCGATCGCCCCCAGCCCGAAGAACGCGATCTGCGGGAGGATGTACCGGGCGAGCGTGGCCGCCACCTCGACCCCGCGCGGCGTCAGGTCGCTGGTGTACAGCTCGATGATCGGCCGGGCGAGCAGCACCCCGAGCGTCGCGACCGAGACGAGCAGCAGCAGCGCGAGCGTCATGAGCCGCTGCTCGTAGGCGACGCCGCCGTCCGGGTCGCGCTGCTGGGCGCGCACGATGCTCGGCACGATGACGCTGCTGAGCATGCCGCCGATCAGCAGGTCGAACAGGATGAAGGGGATCTGGTAGGCGACGTTGTAGGCGTCGCCGAGCAGCGTGGTGCCGATCGCGGCGGCGATCACCGCGGTGCGCAGGAAGCCGGTCACCCGCGACACCATCGTGCCGGCGGCCATGATCGCCCCGGCGCGCAGCAACCGGTTCATGACGTCCCTTCGCGAGTCCCGTCGGCGCGCTGTCTCCGTCTCGTCCGGGTGCGCAGGATGCGCAGCACCACCGCGGCGAGCATGACGGTGAGCGCGCCCCCGACGATCACCGCGGCGATCCCGGTGTAGCCGGTGGCGCTCACCTTGAGCACCACCGGGTCCCCGTACGGCACGCCGTTCCGGGTGGCGAGCTGCACGGTGATCTGCGCGTCACCGCCGTTCGGCGCGCGCATCGGGACCTGGATCGTGGTGGTGTTCCCGTCCTCGATCGAGATCTCCCGGCGGTAGGTGTCGATCACCAGGCGCCGGGGATCGTTCGACCTCACGTCGATGCTGAGCTCGACCCGGCGGCCGATGCGGTTCTGCACGCTGATCGCCACGTTGCCGTTCGTGCCGGCGAGCAGCCGCGGCTGGCCCTTGCCGGTGATCGAGATCTTGCCCATCTGGGCGTTCACCGCCTGGCGGACCTGCTCGACGTACGCGCGCGCCTCCCGGCCGCGCCCCCGCCACGCCGAGGAGCCGAGCCGGAGCAGCGCGGCCTCGAACGGCTTGGCCGAGGCGTGGGTGACGGTGCGGATCAGCCCGGCCTTCGCCGACAGGTCGCGCACGTGGCGCAGGTAGGCCCGGCTCAGCTCGCCCCGGCGCTGCCGCGCGCCGTACACCAGGTCGCCGCGCGCCGGCGGGCGCTTGCCGGGCTTGATCTGGTCGAGGGTGACCTGGCGCAGCCAGGGCAGCGAGCCCGCGACCTCGAGCAGCTCCTGCACCGCCTTGGGGTCGGGGTCCCAGCGGCGGCGCGGCGCGGCGACCACGGTGCGGGCCCGCTTCGGGTCCTCCGCCGTGATCACCGCGGTCTCGGCGACGAACCGGCGCAGCGCCGCCGGATTGCCGCCCTGCGCCGTGGCGTCGACGAGCGCGCTCAGCGTCGGGTCGGCGAGCAGCACGGTCACCTTCCCGGAGACCGCGTCGATCGTGGTGGCCGCGTCCGGCGTGGTCGCCGTGGGGGACTCCAGCGGCAGCGCGTTGCCGCTGAGCAGCAGCGTGCGCACGCCGCTCACCGCGAGCTCGTCGAGCGCGTCCCGGTCGAGCACCCCGCCGTACGGCCAGTTCGTGGTGGCCGGCACGGTACGGCCGAGCAGTGTCCCGGCGAGCTGGGCGCCCCGGGCGATCGCCTCGCCGGTGGCGTCGTCGATGCCGTTGTGCACGAGCGCGGCCACGTCCGGGTCGGCGTACGGCGTGGCCACGGCCGGCGCCTCGGCGAGCGCGGTGCGCAGGCCGGCGAGCCAGGTGCCCGCGGCCGGGTCGGCGGGCCGGGTCTGCACGTCGTCGCCCTTGCGCAGCGTGTAGGAGCGGGTGGTGCGCTGCACGTCGTCGAGGAGCGCCGGGTCGACGAACCAGGTCACGCCCTTGGGCTGCTGCTGGGCGATGCGCAGCAGCCGGGCGAGCCGCCCGTTGCCGGACAGCGACTGGCGCAGCCCGTCGTCCATGAAGGTGCCGTCGTCGGCCCGCCGCGGCTGGTCGATGATCGGCATGGCGAGCGCGAGCCTGGTGCGGGTGAGCCGCTCGCCCCTGGGGGCGTAGGTGATGAAGGTGCGCTCGACCGCGACCTGCTGCTCCACCAGGTCGATGATCTCGACGGTGAGCGGGTAGGCGCCGAACCGCGACATCTTCAGCTCGGCCGGGGTGACGGTCACCTCGAAGGTGGCCTTGCCGCCGGGCTCCACCCGCTCGATCGGCGTGAACGTGTTGAAGCTCGGGTCGAACTCGCCCTGACCGGCGAGGTACGCGCTCATGTCGGCGCGCCGCTCGAACGGCCGCGCCGAGTAGTGCAGCCGCACCCGCAGCCCGGTGAGCGCGGTGTTCCCGGTGTTCGTCACCGTGCCGACGATCTTGATCGGCGTGGTGGGCTCACGCGGCACCGCGGGGGTGATCTGGTCCACGGTCACCCCGACCGCGGCACGCGCGACCTGCCGGGCCGGGGCGGCGGCACCCGAGCCCGCCTGGGCCGCGGCGGCACGCGGAATGCTCGCGAGACCCGCCTCCGCGGGGACGAGCATGGCGGAGGCGAGCGCGACGATCAACGCTGCTCTACGGATCACGGGCCGGCCAGGGGTGAGGTTCGGCGCACGCCCAGAATGCTATCGACGAATTCGAACGCACCGGCGCGTCGTGGCGCACGCCGTGCGCCCCGCCCGGCGTTTGCCCAGGTCCGCGCGCCGGGTACGGCCTGCCCGGGGCCGCGCCCGGGTTCCGGCGGCCGGGGCGCCCGGGAGCGGGCGGGGCGGTTTTCGGGCTCGCCGTACCCGCTCGGACGCCGGGCCGGATCCGGTGGCCCGGGTCAGCGGTCCGGGGCGAGCGACCCGGGGCGCAGCTCGACCCGCTCGCCCGCGACCAGCGCGAGCAGGTCCCGCGCCGCCAGGCACAGCGCGGTCGCCCGCTCCCCGGTGGTCGTGTAGACCGCGAGGTCCGGGTCGAGCCCGTCGGCGAGCCGCCGGTCGACGAGCACGGTGAGCTCCGCGGGCAGCAGCAGCGGGCAGACCAGCCCGGACGCGTAGTCGGTGACCGTGTTGACCAGGAACGCGGGGGCGGGCCGTACCTCGGCCGCGCCGACCGCCGCGGCGACACGCCGGGGGTCGGGGGGATGCGCCACCGAGGCGACCACCGCGACGGGTTCGGCGCCGGACGCGTACGCCGCCTCGAAGACCGCTACGCTGACGCACGTTTCGGAAGGCACCCCAAGCGCCTCCGGCAGGTCTTCGGCCCCCGAGAGCGATCGCGGAAGACGTAGGATTTCATGATGGACCTGGTGTGCGAGGAGCCAGCGGTGGATCGCGAGAGCGTCTTTCATCGCCGGATCTCCTCGCCTCGTCCCATCGCCTCCGGACCCACGACCGGCCGGACCACGAGGGCGCGCCGGTAGCGGCCGGCGGCTCGCCGGGCACGCGTTCCGGGGAACCTGTCTCCTGACCGAAGGACCTACCCAGCCTTGTCCGTTTCACATCTCACTGACAGTCAGCAGCGGGCGGTGGCCGACCTGTTCCGCCGCATCGCGCCCGTCGTCGACGAGCTCGGGGAGCTGTTCGCCAAGGGCGGGCACCGGCTCGCCCTGGTCGGGGGCTCGGTCCGCGACGTCTTCCTCGGCCGCATCGGGCACGACCTCGACCTCACCACGGACGCGCGCCCCGAGCGGGTGCTCGAGATCGTACGGCCGTGGGCCGACGCCGTCTGGACGGTCGGCATCGAGTTCGGCACCGTCGGCGTGCGCAAGGGCGACTGGCAGCTGGAGATCACCACCTATCGCAGCGAGTCGTACGACCCGAAGTCCCGCAAGCCCGAGGTGATGTACGGCGACACGCTCGAGGGTGACCTGGAGCGGCGGGACTTCACGGTGAACGCGATGGCGGTGCGGGTGCCCGGCCACGAGTTCGTCGACCCGTACGGCGGGCTCGCCGACCTGGGCGCGAAGGTGCTGCGCACCCCGGGCCCGCCGGAGCGGTCCTTCGACGACGACCCGCTGCGCATGCTGCGCGCGGCCCGGTTCGCCTCCCAGCTCGGGTTCCGGGTGGACCAGAAGGTGCGCGAGGCGATGACCCGGATGGCCGACCGCATCGAGATCGTGTCGGCCGAGCGCATCCGCGACGAGCTCGACAAGCTGATCTGCGGCGCGCACCCGCGCGCGGGCCTCACCCTGCTGGTGGACACCGGCCTCGCCGAGCGGGTGCTGCCCGAGCTGCCCCGGCTGCGGCTGGAGATCGACGAGCACCACCGGCACAAGGACGTCTACGAGCACACGCTCACCGTGCTGGAGCAGGCGATCGCGCTGGAGACGTCCGGGCCGGACCGGGTGCTGCGCTGGGCGGCGCTCATGCACGACGTGGGCAAGCCGAAGACCCGGCGGCTGGAGCCGGGCGGGCGGGTCTCGTTCCACCACCACGAGGTGGTCGGCGCCCAGATGACCCGCAAGCGGCTGAGCGCGCTGCGTTTCCCCAAGGACGTGGTGGCGGACGTGTCCCGGCTCGTCGAGCTGCACCTGCGGTTCCACGGGTACGGCACGGGCGAGTGGACCGACAGCGCGGTGCGGCGGTACGTGCGCGACGCGGGCCATCTGCTCGACCGGCTGCACAAGCTCACCCGGGCCGACTGCACCACCCGCAACAAGCGCAAGGCGCAGGCGCTGTGGCGCACCTACGACCACCTGGAGCAGCGCATCGCCCGGCTGGCCCAGGAGGAGGAGCTCGCCAAGATCCGGCCGGAGCTCAACGGCAACGAGATCCAGGAGATCCTCGGCATCAAGCCCGGCCCGCTGGTGGGCAAGGCCTACCGCTTCCTGCTCGACCTGCGGCTCGACCGCGGCGTGATCGGCAAGGAGGCGGCCCGCGAGGCCCTGCTCGCCTGGGCGCGGGAGAACGGCGTGCTCCCGGCGGACTCCGCCGAACCGGCGGCCGAGCCCGGCGAGCAGGCCGAGCCGACCGAACAGGACGATTCGTCCGCCCAGGCGGAACAGGCGTAGCCGCCCTGGTCAGGTGACCGGGCCCTCGGCGTGGGCGCGCGGGGTCCGGTCGCCCTTCGCCGGGCCGGCGGACGCCGTCACGACGCGGTAGGCGACCGCGGAGAGCAGGTAGCCGGCCGCGATCACGACGACCGCGAGGTGCGAGCGGCCGTCGGCGGGCAGGAACAGCGCGGACACCGCGGCCGCGGCCACGGTCATGCCGTTGAACAGCATGTCGTAGAGGGAGAAGACCCGGCCGAGGTAGGGGTCGTCGACGTCGCGCTGCACCACGGTGTCGGCGCAGATCTTCACCGACTGCCCGGCGAGCCCGAGCACGAAGCCCGCGACGAGGAAGCCCCATTCCGTGAACGGCAGGCAGAGCGCGAGCTCCAGGATCCCGGCGGCGGCGAGCGCGACGGTGACCCAGGTCCGGATGGCCATGCGCTCGGTCACCCACGGGGTGACGAACGCGGCGGCGAAGTAGCCGACGCCCGAGGTCGCCACCACCCCGCCGGCGTGCAGGAGCCCGGCCTCGGCGTCGCCGTCGGTGAAGTAGAAGCGGTAGAGCATCGCCGCCATCACCAGCGCGATGCCGTACCAGAACCGGTGCGCCGCCATGCTGCCGAGCGCGGCCGCCGCGGTGCGCCGCCGGGCCACGTGCCGGGCCCCGTCGACCAGCCCGCGCAGCACGTTCCGCACCGCCTCGCGCGCCTGCGGCCGGTTCGGGTCGTACGACGGGCCGAGCAGCGAGCGCTCCATCGTGCTCGCCACCAGCGCGCTCATGCCGAACACCACGCCGGACACCACGAGCAGCAGCGCGGTGCCGTTCGTCCCCGGCCCGAACAGCAGGCGCAGCAGGAACCCCGCCCCGGCGCCGAGGAACGTCGCCACCGTGCCCGAGGTGGGGGTGACCGAGTTCGCCATCATCAGCCGATCCGCGGGCACCACGTGCGGCAGCGAGGCCCCGAGCGCGGCGAGGAAGAACCGGTTGACGCCGAGCACGGCGAGCGCGACCGCGTAGAAGTACCCGTCCGGCGCCCCGGCCGCGAGCAGGGCCGCGGCGAGCGCGAGCAGCGCCCCGCGGACGAGGGGGCCGATCACCAGGATCTGCCGCCGTGGCCAGCGGTCGATGAAGACGCCGACGAACGGCCCGAGGATCGAGTACGGCAGCAGCAGCACCGCGAACGCCGCCGCGGCCTCGGCCGCGCTGGTCTGGTTCTCCGGGGTGAAGAACGCGTACCCGTAGACCGCGAACTGGAAGATGCCGTCGGAGAACTGGGAGACCAGGCGGGTGCCGAACAGGCGTCTGAAGTCCCGACCTCGCAGGACGACACGCAGATCGGAGACGAAGGACACGCGCACAGCCTAGTGGCCCCCGGTACCCGCCCGGGCACAACGCGCTCGACGCGGTCTCGTGACGGCCTACCCTCGAGGTGTGATGACCGAGGAACGGGTCGTGCTCGTCGACGCCGCGGGACAGGCGGTCGGCAGCGCGCCGAAGAGCGCCGTGCACGGGCCGCGGACGCCGCTGCACCTGGCCTTCTCGTGCTACGTGTTCGACGACGACGGCCGGGTGCTGCTGAGCCGCCGTGCGCACCACAAGATCACATGGCCCGGGGTGTGGACGAACAGCTGCTGCGGCCACCCCCTGCCGGGCGAGCCGGTGGCGGCCGCGGTCGCCCGGCGGCTCGCGTTCGAGCTGGGGCTCGAGGCGAGGTCGCTCGACCTGCTGCTGCCCACCTTCTCGTACCGGGCGACGATGGAGAACGGCACCGTCGAGCACGAGCTGTGCCCGGTCTACCGGGCGGTCACCTCGGGCACGCCGCGGCCGAACCCCGCGGAGGTCGCGGACGTGCGGTGGCTGCCCTGGGCGGAGTTCGCGGCCGCGGTGCGCACCGGCGTGCTCGCCCCGCCCGCGGACGGGACCGGGCCCGCCCCCGAGGCGGCGCCGGTCTCCCCGTGGTGCCGGCGCCAGGTGCCGCTGCTCGACCGGCTCGGGCCGGACCCGCTCGCCTGGCCGGTCGCGGACGAGTCCGCGCTGCCGCCCGCGGCCCGGGCCGGCCTCGGCTGAACCGCCGCAGGCGCCCGCGGCGGCCGTGCCGTACCGGCACGCGAAAGGGCCCCGGCCGCGCGCGGCCGCGCGACCGGGGCACGGGCTTGGTCACGGCGGCCGGGCTCACCGGCGCGCCGGGACGCGGAAGGTCAGCGCTCGACCTCGCCGCGGATGAACTTCTCCACGGCCTCGAGGGCCTCGTCGTCGGAGTACTGGATCGGCGGCGACTTCATGAAGTACGCGGAGGCGGACAGCAGCGGGCCGCCGATGCCGCGGTCCTTGGCGATCTTCGCCGCGCGGATGGCGTCGATGATGACGCCCGCCGAGTTCGGCGAGTCCCACACCTCGAGCTTGTACTCCAGGTTGAGCGGCACGTCGCCGAACGCGCGGCCCTCCAGGCGCACGTAGGCCCACTTGCGGTCGTCGAGCCACGGCACGTGGTCGGACGGGCCGATGTGCACGTCCGCCTTCTTCATCTCGTGCGGGATCTGCGAGGTGACCGACTGGGTCTTGGAGATCTTCTTCGACTGGAGCCGCGAGCGCTCCAGCATGTTCATGAAGTCCATGTTGCCGCCGAAGTTGAGCTGGTACGTGCGCAGCAGCTCAACGCCGCGGTCCTCGAAGAGCTTGGCCAGCACGCGGTGCGTGATCGTGGCGCCGACCTGGGACTTGATGTCGTCGCCCACGATCGGCACGCCGGCCTTGGTGAACTTGTCGGCCCACTCCGGGTCGGAGGCGATGAACACCGGCAGCGCGTTCACGAACGCCACACCGGCGTCGAGGGCGCACTGGGCGTAGAACCGGGTCGCCTCCTCCGAGCCGACGGGCAGGTAGCAGACGAGCACGTCGGTCCGCGTCTCCTTGAGCACCTTGACGACGTCGACCGGGTCCTCGTCCGATTCGTCGATGACCTGGCGGTAGTACTCGCCGAGGCCGTCATAGGTGTGGCCGCGCTGCACCGGCACCCCCAGCGGGGGCACGTCACAGATCTTGATGGTGTTGTTCTCCGAGGCGACGATGGCCTCGGAGAGGTCACGACCGACCTTCTTGGCGTCCACGTCGAACGCGGCGACGAACTCGACGTCGCCCACGTGGTAGTCGCCGAACCGCACGTGCATCAGGCCCGGTACCCGGGTGCCCGGGTCGGCGTCCTTGTAGTAATGCACGCCCTGCACCAGCGACGCGGCACAGTTGCCGACGCCGACGATGGCTACGCGCACCGAACCCATCGCACTCGCTCCTTAATGGTCATCGTGTCAATCGGAATTGGGTGCCTCTGCACCATCTGGTGGTGACGGGAGTCCCTGCCGATCACTGGGCCGCTCCTCGGCCCGCCGATCCCGCCCGTCCCGGGTGCCGGCCTCCTCGGAGGTGTGCGCGGCGTCGTCCTTGCGCTCGGCGCCCTGCTGCCGCTCGGTCGCGATGAGTTCGTTCAGCCAGCGCACCTCGCGCTCAACGGACTCCAGACCGTGCCGGTGCAGTTCGAGCGTGTAGCTGTCGAGGCGCTCACGGGTCCGGGCGAGAGCCGTGCGGACGCTGTGCAGACGTTCCTCGAGGCGGCTGCGGCGGCCCTCCAGGATGCGCAGCCGTACCTCGGCCTCGGTGTGGCGGAAGAAGGCGAAGCGAACGCCGAAGCCCTCGTCCTCCCAGGCCGACGGGCCGGACTGGGTGAGCAGCTCGTGCAGGCGTTCCTTCCCCTCCGCGGTCAGCTTGTAGACGATCTTCGAGCGGCGGCCGGTGAGTGGCGGGGCGTCGGCCGGGCGCTCCTCGGCGATCAGCCCTTTGGCGAGGAGCTGCCGTAGGCACGGATAGAGCGACCCATAAGAGAAGGCACGGAACATACCGAGCAGCGCGTTCAGACGTTTACGCAGCTCATAGCCGTGCAGGGGGGTCTCGTGCAGGCACCCGAGCACGGCCAGCTCCAGCACCTCGCTTCGCGCGCCGGCCACTGGAACCACCTCCCGCCTCGTGCTCGGCCTATCCTCCCGATGTATCGCCCTGATACATCACGAGGATACGTCGGGCCGACATATCGCGCAATCATGGTTTAGGGCAGGGCGCGGGGCGCACACGGGGTTCCGAGATCACTTCTTTGCCCGGCGGAGCGCGGGAAGAACGTGACGTACGACACTCGGGAGCACCTTTCGGTCATTTCCGTCGTGGCGGGTGCCCCGTGATCACCGATCGCGTCCGGAGCGCTACGGTACGGCTCACCTGCGGCCTTGCGACGGCGGGACGGCCTGCGAATCCCCTGAATTCCCCGGCCTGCGGTCCCGGCGTCTGCCAATGTTGTTCTCGGCACAACTGACGTTCTCATCCATCCTCGGCGGGGGCGGGCCCGCCGGGCCGCGACGGAGCGGGCCGGAGGACCGGGCCCGAGGCGGAGGATCGCGGAGGATCCTTTCCTGTCTCACAGGCCCGGTTTGTCGGGGTACGCTCTCGCCCTGCCGAGTGATGTGGTGACCGCAGACCGCCAAGGACCGAACGAGGACCCGTGAGTTACAACAGCTACGGCCCCGAGCCGAGCGGGCGCCCCGGCCACGTCGAGGGGCGGCCCGGTGCGTCGGCACCTGCGGGGCGGCGCCGTCGCCCGCCCCAGGGATCCACGACGAGCCAGCCGTACGGCGGTGAGCAGCCGATGTACCCCCGCACCGCCGGTCCGGCGCCGCGCCAGGCAGGCCCCGCCGGGGGCCGTGCCGTCACGGGTTCGCCCGGCGCGCCGCGGCCGCAGCAGCAGCGGCGGCCCGAGGCGGCCTACGAGGACACCCAGGCGATGGCCGCGGTCCCCGACTCCGGACCGGTGCGCGGCGGCGCGCCTGGCCGCGCCCCCCAGGCGCCGCCGCCGGGCCGCGCGCCCATGGCGGGCGCCCCGGCGGGCCGCAGGGCTGCCCCCGGCGCACCGGCGGCGGACCCCGGCGCCCAGGCGACCCAGGTGATGCGGCACGGGGCGGGCGGCAGGCCCGGCCCGGCGGCGGACCCCGGCGCCCAGGCGACCCAGGTGATGCGGCACGGGGCGGGCGGCAGGCCCGGCCCGGCGGCCGACCCGGGCGCCCAGGCCACGCAGGTGATGCGGCACGGCGCCGAGGGGCGGACCGTTCCGGGGCGGCGGCGCGCCAACGCGATGGACGGCCCAGGCGGCCCGCACGGACCGGACGGCCCGGGCCGGGGCCGCGGCGGCCGGGGCGGCGGCGGTGGCGGGTTCGGCGGTGACGACGGGTTCGACGACGAGCTCGACGACGAGCCGCGCCGTACCGGCTGGCGCCGGTTCATTCCGAGCTGGAAGATCGTGCTCGCCTCGATCGCGGTGCTCGTCGCCGGCGTGTTCGGCATGGTCGCGGTCGCCTACGCCAACACGCCGCTCCCGGTGGTGAAGCAGGAGCAGGCGCTCGCGCAGGGCTCGATCATCTACTACCGGGACGGCAAGACCGAGATCGCGCGGCTCGGCCGTAAGCGGGAGATCGTGCCGATCAGCAAGGTCCCGCTGCACGTGCAGGACGCGGTGATCTCCGCGGAGAACCGGTCCTTCCGCACCGACGCCGGCATCGACCTCAAGGGCATCGCCCGGTCGGTGTGGATGACGGTCACCGGCCAGCAGATCCAGGGTGCGTCGACCATCACCCAGCAGATGGTCCGCAACTACTACGACGGCCTCAGCCAGGAGCGGTCGGTGACCCGGAAGATCAAGGAGATCTTCGTCGCGATCCGCGCCGACCGCGAGATGACGAAGGACGAGATCCTTCAGAACTACCTCAACACCATCTACTTCGGCCGCGGCGCGTACGGCATCCAGGCCGCCGCCCAGGCCTTCTTCAAGAAGGACGTCAGCAAGCTCACCGTCGCCGAGGGCGCGTACCTCGCGGGCCGCATCCAGAACCCCGACCGGTTCGACCGCGCCGAGCAGTCGGGCAACTGGGCGCCGACCAAGGAGCGGTTCGAGTACGTCATCAAGGGGATGGCGACGGACGTCGACCCGCAGAAGTACGGCAACCTGCTCAACACGGCGAAGTTCCCGAAGATCGCGAAGAAGGACGACACCGAGATCTACCGCGGCATCCGCGGCTACATGATCGACATCGTCAAGCGGGAGCTGAAGGAGCGCGCCTCGATCTCCGAGGAGGACCTGCACACCGGCGGCTACCGCATCGTCACCACCTTCGACCGGCGGCTGATGAAGGCGGCGAAGGAGGCCGTCGAGAAGAACCTCAAGCCGCTCGGCGACAAGTACGTGCGCGCGATCATGGCCGCGGTCGACCCGAACAACGGCCGCGTGATCGCCTTCTACAGCGGCCGGGACTACCTGAACAAGCGGTACGGCTTCGTCAACAACGCCTTCGACGCGCAGAAGCAGGCGGCCTCGGCGTTCAAGCCGTACGTGCTCGCCGCCTGGCTCGAGGCGGGCTACAGCGTGCGCAGCTACGTGTCCGGCAAGGGCCCGGTGGAGCTCCCCGGCACCCGGCCGATCAAGAACTCGCACGACGTCGGCCCGGCGGTCCGCATCGACAAGGCCACCGCCGAGTCGGTGAACACCGCGTTCGCCACGATGGCCCAGGAGGTCGGCCTCGACGCGGTGATCAAGATCGCCGAGCAGGCGGGCCTCAGCCGGAAGAACCTCGAGCAGGCCCGCCGGGACCACTCCTACGCGCTGTCCATCGGCTCGAACCTCGTCACGCCGGTGCAGCAGGCGGGCGGCTACAGCATGTTCGTCAACGGCGGCAAGCACTACGCCCCGCACGTGGTCATCTCGGTGAAGACGGTCGACGGCAAGGTCGCCTACAAGGAGAACATCCCGGCGACCCAGGTGATCAGCCCGGACACCGCCGCCGACGTGACGTACGCGCTGAAGGAGGTCGTCAAGTCCGGCACCGCCCGGGGCCTGACCGTGCCGGGGCACGAGATCGCGGGCAAGACCGGTACCAACGACGACAGCAAGGAGGCCTGGTTCGTCGGGTACAGCGCCCACGTCTCCGCCGCGGTCGGCATGTACAAGGAGGTGCCGCAGACCGACCCGAAGACCGGCAAGGTGCTCCGCGACGCCAACGGCGTCCCGCTGCCGAAGGAGGTGCCGCTGCCCGGCGGCATCGCCGGTGGCGGCACGCCGTCCCACATCTGGCGGGACTTCATGATCGCGGCGATGGCGAACAAGGAGCCCAAGCCGCTGCCCACGGCCGTGTTCGCGGGCGAGGAGCACAACCTGGTGGCGAAGCCCGAGCCGAAGCCGACCCCCGATCCGGAGGACCCGTTCGGCGACCCCGGCGGCACGGAGTGCCTCCCCGGCGACTTCGGCTGCACCGGCGGTGGCGGCGGCAACGGTGGCTTCGGCGGCGACGACGGCTTCGGCGACCCCGGCTTCGGCAACGACAACTTCGGCGACCAGCCGGGATCGCCGGAGGACGGTACGTTGATGGACGGCGGCCTGCTCAACAACGCCGGTCCGGCGGGGCACGAGGCACGGCCGGCCGGCGAAGGGTGACGGGCGGGAACGCGCCCCGCGGCGGGTGGCCGCCGCGGGCCGAGAGCCACCGGGGAGGCCGGGCATGAGCGAGACGGAGCGGGGGACGTCGACCGTGCGGTCCGACGGCCCCCGGCCGGCCGTTCCGTGGTCGCGGCGGCTCGCGCCGTACCTGCCGTTCGGCATCTTCGCCGTGCTCGGCGCGCTGCTCGCGTACCTGTGGAAGGCGCCGTGCCGGTACGGCGGGGCGTGGAACGACAACGCCGGGCAGTTCCTCAACTTCTGCTACACGGACATCTATCCGCTGTGGTGGAACGAGCGGCTCGCCGAGGGCGCCGTGCCGTACTTCGGCCACCCGGTCGAGTACCCGGTGGGCATCGGCTTCGTGATGGAGCTCGGCCGCCGGATCGTCGGCCTGCTGCACACCCCGACGGCCGCCGACCCGGCCGGCGGCGTGCTGTTCTACGACGTCACCGCGTTCCTCATGGCGGTCTGCCTGCTGGCGGGCGTGCTGCTCACCGCGGCGCTCGCCGGGCCGGGGCGGCGGAGCGACGCGCTGTGGTTCGCGCTCGCGCCCGGCGTGATCCTCACCGCGTACATCAACTGGGACCTGCTGTGCGGCGCGCTCACCCTCGGCGGCCTGTTCGCCTGGTCGCGCCGCCGCCCGCTGCTCGCCGGGGTGCTGCTCGGCCTCGCGGTGGCGACCAAGTTCTACCCGCTCGTGCTGTTCGGGGCGCTGCTCGTGCTCACCATGCGCACCCGGCTGTGGCGGCCGTTCCTGACCGCGCTCGGCGGCGCGGCCGGGGCCTGGCTGCTCGTCAACCTGCCGATCGCGCTGCTCGCCTTCGACGGCTGGAAGCGGTTCTACGTGTTCAGCGAGGAACGGCCCGCCGACTGGGGGTCGCTGTGGTACTTCTTCCAGAACAAGAACTGGCCGATCCTCGGTGACCCGGAGCTGCTCGACACGCTCGGCGTGGTCTCCCTCGCGCTGCTGTGCACGGGGATCGCGGTGCTCGGGCTCGCCGCGCCCCGGCGGCCCCGGCTGGCGCAGCTGTGTTTCCTCGTGCTCGGCGCGTTCCTGCTCACCAACAAGGTGTGGTCGCCGCAGTTCGTGCTGTGGCTGGTGCCGCTCGCGGTGCTCGCCCGGCCGAACCGGGGGCCGCTGGTGCTGTGGCAGCTCGCCGAGATCTGGTACTTCCTGGCGATCTGGCTCTACCTCGTCGCGCTCTCCCCGGAGCAGGAGGCCCTCGGCATCAGCGCCGACACGTACTTCACCGCGGTGTGGGCCCGCGCGCTCGCCGTCGCGTTCCTCATGGCGCTCGTGGTGCGGGACATCCTGCACCCCGAGCGGGACCTGGTACGGCAGGGCGGCGTGGACGATCCGTGGGGCGGGGTGTTCGACCGGGCCGAGGACCGGTTCGTGCTCGACCTGGCGTCCGGCCGGGCGGTGTACCCGGCGGCGCGCTGGTGAGCCGGAGGCGGACCGCGGGTGGGGCTCGGCGACCGGCGGCGGGCGATGCGGTGGCGAAGGGTCGGGTGGCCGTATGTGGATCGGTTGCGCGAGCCGGACTGGGAGGCGCTGCTGCTCTGGCTGGCGACCCGGCTCGGCGTCATCGTGCTCGGCACGGTGGGCGCGGCGATGCTCTTCCAGGACCAGCGGCTTCCGCCGTTCCTCGACCGGCTGCGACGGTGGGACGCCGAGCACCTCATCGAGATCGCGCGGTTCGGGTACGGCGGTGACCCGGCGCAGCCGCCGGACGCCGGCCTGCCCGCGTTCTTCCCGGGCCAGCCGCTCGCGCTCCGGGCGGTGCACGTGATCGTGCCGGACTGGGTGCTCGCCGGGGTGCTCATCTCGCTCGTCGCCGGGGGCGTGGCGATGGTCGCGCTGTCCCGCCTCGGCGAGCTGGCCGGGCCGCCCGGCACCGGGCGGTGGGCGGTGCTCGCGCTGTTGCTCTGCCCGACCTCGGTGTTCCTGTTCGCCGGGTACAGCGAGGCGCTGTTCCTCGCGTTCGCGATCCCGGCCTGGCTCGCGGCCCGGCAGGACCGGTGGCGGCTCGCCTGCCTGCTCGCGGCCGGGGCCTCGTGCGTGCGCATCACCGGGCTGTTCCTCGGCTGCGCGCTGATCGTCGAGTACGTGGCCGCCGGGCGGCGGCGGGCGGCGCAGGCGGCGGTGGCCGCCACCGCCGGTGCGCGGCGGCCGCTGCGCGTGGGGTCGGCGCCGGGCGGGGCGACAGCCGTACCGGTGGGGGAGGGCGAGCCGGGGGCGGCCGGGGAGCCGAGGGCCGCCGCGGGGGCCTGGTGGCGGCGGGCCGGGGGCGGGCCCGGCTGGCTGGTGGTGCCGTTCGTGCCGCTCGTGCTCTACTCGGCCTACCAGTACCTGCGGACCGGGGACCTGCTCGCCTGGAAGCACGCCCAGGAGGCGGGGTGGGGCCGGACGCTGGTGTGGCCGTGGGAGTCGTTCCTCACCACCTGGGAGCAGGCCACCGCGGACGGGCGGTTCGCCTGGGCGTTCCGGATGGAGATCGCCGGGGCCGTGGTGGGCGTGGCGGTCCTCGTCTGGCTGCTCGTGCTGCGGCGGTGGAGCGACGTCGTGTACGTCGGGCTGCAGCTCGCCGCGCTGCTCTGCTCGGCGTACTACCTGTCGATCCCGCGGTCGATGCTGCTGTGGTGGCCGGTGTGGATCGCGGTCGGCCAGGTGGCGGCGCGGCGCCCATGGGTCATGGCGGTGTACGGCGCGGTCGCCGCGCCGCTCATGGTGCTGAACACGCTGGCCTTCCTGCAGGGCGCCTGGGCGGGATGAGGTGCCCGGATCCGCGGGATCCGCGCGATCGTCCACGGCCGGTGCGTAACAATCCAGAGAAGTTATCCACAGACTGTGGATCTTCGGGTGTGTAATTCCACAGGGACCCGTATCGCCCGGGCGCGCCCGTGGGCTAGCCCAGACGCTCGCGGAGGAACGCGATGTCCGCGGCCTGGCCGGGGCCGGGCGTCTCCACCACGATCGGCGCCCCCGCGGCCCGGCACACCGCGACGATCAGCTCGGGGTCGATCGTGCCCTTCCCCAGGTTCGCGTGCCGGTCGGCGCCGGAGCCGAACGCGTCGCGCGAGTCGTTGCAGTGGATCAGGTCGATCCGGCCGGTGATCGCCTTCACCCGGTCGACCACGTCGGCCAGGTCCTCGCCGCCCGCGTGCGCGTGGCAGGTGTCGAGGCAGAAGCCCACGTCGAAGCCGTCGAGCGCGTCCCACAGGCGGGCGATGCGGTCGAGCTTCCGCGCCATCGCGTTGCCGCCGCCCGCGGTGTTCTCGATGAGCACCGGGATCGGGCACTCCATGCGCTCGAACACCTTGCGCCAGTTGTCGAACCCGACCTGCGGGTCGTCGTCCTTGCCGACGTGCCCGCCGTGCACCACGAGGCCCTTCGCGCCCAGCGCGGCGGCGGCCTCGAGGTGCGCCGCGAGCAGCTTGCGGCTGGGGATGCGGATGCGGTTGTTCGCCGTCGCCACGTTGATCACATAGGGCGCGTGGATGTAGACGTCGACGTCGGACGCCCGGATCGCGTCGGCCGTGGCCGGGAGCACCGGCCCCTTCCAGCCCTGCGGGTCGCCGAGGAAGAACTGCACGACCTCGGCCCCGCGCTCGGCCGCCTGCCCCAGCGGGTCGTCCTGATCGACATGAGCCCCAATGCGCACCATGCCCCCAACCTAGCCCTCCGGGCCGCCCCGCGCCCACCCGGCGCGGCGCACGTCCCGGCGGGTCCGCCGCCGGTCCCGGCCGGCCGCCCCGGCCCGCCGTACCGTCCGGTGGGCCGGGGCGCGGTGGGTCACGGGAAGAAGCCGCCGTGGTAGATGCCGAGCGCCGCGCCGACGAACGAGCCGACGAGGCCGATCACGTTGAGGCTGCGCTCGGTCGTGGTCACCGAGATGTACTGGGCGTACAGGCCGGTCGGGAAGCCGAGCACGCCCGCCCACGAGGCGATGACGTGCAGGTCGACGATGGGCCCGGTGACCAGGGCGAGCACGCCGAGCACGAACGCGGTGACCGACAGCGCGTTCTCGATCGGGTGGCGCCGGTCGTCGGTGTTGAAGTGGACCCGGAACCTGCGGCGCGGCCGGTCGGTGGTGCGAGCCACGGAGGTCACCCTCTTTCCTGATCCCCGCGTTCCCTGTGGTCTGCGCGGACCGCCGTCCGCGTTCCCCGCGACTTCCCGGGGATGCGGCCGGGAAACCCGCGCGGACCGGCATCGCCTGCGGAAACTGGTACGCTGAACCGGCTGCGTCCGGCGTGCTCGTGGCACGCCCGCGGCGCCGCCCGAGAGCGGGCGGGCCGCGTCAGTGCAGCGTCCTCCTGTCACGGCACCGTGTCGTGGCCGCGAAAGTCCAAAGGAGGTTTGGAGTCCATGCGTCGCTACGAAGTGATGGTCATCCTGGACCCGTCCCTCGACGAGCGCACGGTCGCGCCGTCGCTCGACCAGTTCCTCGGCGTCGTCCGCGAGGACGGCGGCCAGGTCGAGAAGGTCGAGGTGTGGGGCCGGCGGCGGCTCGCCTACGACATCAAGAAGAAGTCGGAGGGCATCTACGCCGTCATCGACCTGAACTGCTCGCCCGCCGCGGTGAAGGAGCTGGACCGTCAGCTCAACCTGAACGAGGGCGTGCTGCGCACCAAGGTCATCCGTCCCGACGTGCACTGAGACGTGCACCGAGCGCACTGAGCCACGGGGGCGACGCCCGGGCCGCGGCGTCGGACCCGGTGTGGTCGGACCCGGTGCATCGGACACGGCGGCACGCACGAGTACGGATCGCCCGGAACGGGTGGCCGGAAACCGTGGGAACGCCGTCCGATCCCCGGCGAGCGGCGGAAACCGTCCGACTTTGTCGGCCGCTGGCCGTACCCTGTGCCCTGACCGAGCAAGCAGTGCAGGAAGGCGCCACTCATGGCAGGCGACACCATGATCACCATCGTCGGCAACCTCGTCGACGACCCCGAGCTGCGCTTCACCCCCACGGGGCAGGCGGTGGCCCGGTTCCGCATCGCGTCCACTCCGCGGTACATGGACCGCCAGACGGGCGAGTGGAAGGACGGCGAGGCGCTGTTCCTCACCTGCAACATCTGGCGTCAGGCGGCGGAGAACGTCGCGGAGAGCCTGACGCGCGGCATGCGGGTGATCGTCTACGGTCGGCTCAGGCAGCGTTCGTACGAGACCAAGGAGGGCGAGCGCCGCACCGTCTACGAGGTCGAGGTCGACGAGGTCGGCCCGTCGCTGCGCAACGCCACCGCGAAGGTCAACAAGACCACGCGGCAGGGCGGCGGCTTCGGCGGGGGGCCGGTCGACGACCCGTGGGCGACCGCCACGCCCGCCCCGCCCGGCTCCTACGGGCCGCAGGGCGGTGGCGGCGGCTTCGGCGGTGACCTGAGCGACGAGCCGCCCTTCTAGGCCCGGCACCACCCCGACAACCGAGTCCGCGCCCCACCGGGGCGCACGTCCGACCAGCAACCGAGCGACCATTCCCGCCCTGGTGCGGGGCTCTCACGAAGGAGCACCATGATGGCGAAGCCGGCACTGCGCAAGCCGAAGAAGAAGGTTTGCCTGTTCTGCCACGAAAAGATCGCCTACGTCGACTACAAGGACACGACGCTGCTGCGGAAGTTCATCTCCGACCGCGGCAAGATCCGTGCCCGCCGGGTGACCGGTAACTGCACCCAGCACCAGCGCGACGTGGCGACGGCGATCAAGAACGCGCGCGAGATGGCCCTGCTGCCGTACACGAGCACGGCTCGCTGACAGGAGGTCTCTGGGATATGAAGCTCATTCTCACCAACGAGGTCTCCGGCCTCGGCGCGCCCGGCGACGTGGTTGAGGTCAAGGACGGCTACGGCCGGAACTACCTGCTGCCGCGCGGCTACGCGATCCGCTGGACCCGCGGCGCCGAGTCCCAGATCGCCTCCATCCGCAAGGCCCGCGAGGCGCGGGCCATCCGCGACCTCGGCGCCGCCCAGGAGGTCGCCGAGCAGCTCGGCCGGCTGCAGGTCAAGCTGGCGATGCGGGCCGGCGAGGGCGGCCGGCTGTTCGGCTCGGTGACCACCAAGGACATCGTCGAGGCCGTGAAGGCCGCGGGCGGCCCCGAGCTCGACCGCCGCCGCATCGAGATCGGCAACCCGATCAAGAGCCTGGGCCGGCACACCGTCTCGGTCCGCCTCCACCCGGAGGTCTCCGCGAACATCGAGATCGAGGTCGTCGCCGCCTGACGTGCTCGGTCGTCCGGCCGGGGCCACCGGTCCCGGCCGAGCCTCTCAGACAAGGCTCTGCACCGCCGCGCCCCCTTCCCGCCCGGGGAGGGGGCGCCGCGCGTTTCCGGGTGCGGATCAGCGGCGGTGCCGGCCGCGACCGGGACGGCGCGGCGGGGGAGGGCCGGAGCGCCCGCCGCCCGGCGGGGTGCCGGGCCCGTGGCCGGAACCGGGTCCGTACCCGGATCCGGGGCCGGGTCCGTACCCGGGGTCGGGGCCATAGCCGGGACCGGGGCCATGGCCAGGGTCGGAACCGAGGCCGTAGCCGGGGCCACGCGGGGACCGCCGCCAGGGCTCGGGCCGCGGCCGGGGCTCGGGCGGCGGCTCGTGGTAGGCGCCCGGGGCGAGCATGCTGTGCCGCCTGCCGTACGCGAGGTAGATGAGCAGGCCGGCCGCCATCCACACGGCGAAGGCGAGCCAGGTGAACACCTGGAGGTTGAGCATGAGCCACAGCGTCGTGGCGGCCGAGAGCGCGGGCACGAACGGCTGCATCGGGGTGCGGAAGCCGCGCGGCAGGTCGGGCATGCTGCGGTTCATCGCGATCACCCCGATCGCGACGAACAGGAACGCGAACAGCGTGCCGATCACCACGAGCTGCTCGAGCGCGAACACCGGCACGGTCTGGGCGAGCACCATCGCGCAGCCGCCGAGCACGAGGGTGGCGGTGGACGGGCTGCGCCAGCGGCTGAGCCGGCTCAGCGAGCGCGGCAGCAGGCCGTCCCGGGCCATGGAGAACACGATGCGGGTCTGGCCGACGAGCAGCACGAGGATGACCGTGGTGAGGCCGAGCACGCCGCCGATGTTGATCACGTGGACCATGAAGTCGTCGCCGACCAGCCGGAACGCGGAGGCGAGCGGCGTCTCGGGGTCGATCCTGGTGTACGGCACCATGCCGACCATGACCACGGCCACCGCGATGTAGATGACCGTGGTGAGCACGAGGCTGCGGATCATGCCCTCCGGCATGGTACGGCGGGGCTCGATCGTCTCCTCCGCCGCGGTGGCGACGATGTCCCAGCCGATGTAGGCGAACACGATCGCGGGCGTGGCGGCGAGGATGCCGTACCAGCCGAACGCGTCGGTCTCGCCGACGAGCAGGCCGATGATCGTGGTGTGGAGCGTGTCCCGGGCCTCCTCGGGCGCGGGGGCCTCCGGGGCCGGGATCGCCGCGAGGTTGGCGGGGTCGATGTGCCGCACGCCGAAGACGATCACGCCGCCGATCGCGATCAGTTTCAGGCACACGATCAGCCACAGCGTGCGCAGGCCGAACCGGGCGCCGAGCGCGACGATCCCGGTGAGCAGGGCAAGGATGACCAGGCTCGGCAGGTCGAACCCCTCGACCTGCCCGACGACGCCGGCGAGCGGCGCGGGCACGGCGACATTGAGATCGGTGAGAAACCGTCCGAAGATCAGCGACCACGCGCGCGCCACCACGCTGGCGGCGAGCATCATTTCGAGGATCAGCGACCAACCGATCACCCACGCCCACAGCTCACCGAAAATCACGTAGGTGAACGTGTAGGCGCTGCCGGACGCCGGGATCGTCGAGGTGAGTTCGGCGTAACAGAAAGCGGCGAGCAGGCTGCAAATGCCCGCGATCATGAATGAAAGGATCACGCCCGGGCCCGCCATGGAGGCGGCCTGCCGTCCGGCGATGGTGAAGATGCCGGCGCCGATCATGACGCCGAGTCCGAGCACGATGAGGTCGCGCCGGTGGTAGATCGTGACGAGGCGGTGGCGGGCCCCCGTCCGCTTCCCGGTCGCCTCGCTCGCGGGGAGACGGCGCAGTAATGAGGTTGAGGGGTGGGTCGATTCGCGGCGCAACGGGCAAATCACTCCGATTGGTGACGGTGCGATTTACCCTGCCTCAGCTGCGCGTTTCTGACAAGCCTTTCGGTGTCACGTGCGCGTTGCGCCGTGAAAAAACCTCAGTCACGCGCCGGTGACCAACCACGCGGTACCCCGCGCCCGTGCGGAAAGCGCGATCAAACGTGCGATCATCCAGATTCCCAGCGCCACCCAGAGCGAGACGAGCCCGGTGCCGAGCACGACCACGAGCAGTACGGCGGGCAGGAAGGCCACGGCCGCGGCCACCTGGGCCCAGGCGAGGAAGCGCTGGTCGCCCGCGCCGATGAGCACGCCGTCGAGCACGAAGACCACGCCCGCCACCGGCTGGAGCAGGGCGACGAGCCACAGCACCGCGAGCAGCTCCTCGGTGACCGCGGCGTCGGCGTCGAACAGCCCGGGGATCCACGGCCGCGCCACGCAGAGCACGACGCCGAACACGACGCCCGCGCCGATGCCCCAGGTGACCATGCGGGCGGTGGCGGCCCGGGTCGCCGCGACGTCCCCGGCGCCGAGGGTGCGCCCGGTGATCGCCTGCCCGGCGATCGCGATCGCGTCGAGGGCGTAGGCGAGCAGTGTCCACACCTGGAAGGCGATGCCGTGCGCGGCGACCGGGGCGTCGCCCATGCGGGCGGCCACCGCGGTCGCGAGCGCGAGCACCACGCGCAGCCCGACGGTGCGGATGAACAGCGCGAACCCGGCCGCGCCCGAGGTGCGCACCCCCGCGAGCCGGGGCCGCAGCGGCACGCCCTCCCGCCGCGCCCCGCGCAACACCACGACGAGGTAGGCGGCGGCGGAGAGCACCTGCGCGATCACCGTGCCCCACGCCGACCCGGCGATGCCCCAGCCGAGGCCGAGCACGAACCACGCGTTGAGCGCCGCGTTCAGCGTGAACCCGGCGATCGACACCACGAGCGGGGTGAGGGTGTCCTGCAGGCCGCGCAGCACCCCGGTGCCCGCGAGCACGAGCAGCATCGCGGGGGTGCCGAGCAGGCTGATCCGCAGGTAGGTGACCGCCTCGGCGGCGAGCTCGGGGGACGCGCCGAACGGCTCGACGAGCGCGGGGGCGAACGGCACGCCGAGTACGGCGAGCACGATCCCGATGGCCGCGGCGAGCCACAGCCCGTCGATGCCCCAGCGCAGGGCCTCGCGCCGGTCGCCCGCGCCGATCCGGCGGGCCACCTGGGCGGTGGTCGCGTAGGCGAGGAAGACGCACAGGTTGACGAGCGTGGTGAGCACGGTGCCGGCCACCCCGAGGGCACCGAGTGCGACGGTGCCGAGGCGGCCCACGATCGCGTAGTCGGCGAGGAGGAAGAGCGGCTCGGCGACGAGCGCGCCGAACGCGGGGATCGCGAGGCGCAGGATCTCCCGGTCGTGGACGCGTCCGCCGCCCTTGGGGGCGGTACCAGGCACCCGAGCATTGTGGCCGGTCGCGCGGCGTGCTCTCCACCGGTTTATCGCTCGGTGCGCCCTCTGTCCCCAGGTGTCTCCCCGGGTGCCGCGGGAGGGCCGGCGGCGCCCGGCGGCGGCGTTCCGGCGTGTCGCCCGACTTTCTTTCATCCACAGGCGGTGGATGAAGTTTTCGCAGGTCATCACGGCTTTGTGGATCCGCCCGCCGAGTTATCCCCAGCCTTGTCCCCAGGCTGCCCACACCTGTGGCGCGGAAGCTCACAGGTTATCCACAGCTTCTCCACAGCGGGGCTTTGCCGCGCGCCCGGGGGGTTCGGAAAACTGTCACACCGGTCCGCTAGATCTGGGGGGCGGCCTGTTCGGGAGGGGGTTGAGATGAGCATCGCGGAGCCTCCTGTCTACGACACGTCGTTCGAGCGAACGCCACCCCACAACATCGAGGCCGAACAGTCCGTGCTCGGCGGCATGCTGCTGTCCAAGGACGCGATCGCCGACGTCATCGAGGTGCTGCGGTCCGAGGACTTCTACCGCCCGGCCCATCAGATCATTTACGACGCCATCGTCGACCTGTACGCCCGGGGCGAGCCGGCCGACGTGGTCACCGTCTTCGACGAGCTGGCCAGCCGCGGGGAGGTCACCCGTATCGGCGGCGCGCCGTACCTGCACACGCTCACCGCCGTCGTGCCCACGGCCGCGAACGCGGGCTACTACGCGAAGATCGTGCGCGAGCAGGCGATCCTGCGCCGCCTCATCGAGGCGGGCACCCGCATCGTCTCGTACGGCTACGGCGGGCAGGGCCAGGACGTCGACGAGCTGGTCGACCGTGCCCAGGCCGAGATCTTCAAGGTCACCGAGCGCCGCACCTCGGAGGACTTCCTCCCGCTCTCCGAGATCATGCCCGGCGCGCTCGACGAGATCGAGGCGATCGGCAGCCGCAGCGGCCAGCTCTCCGGGGTGCCCACCGGGTTCGCCGACCTCGACGCGCTCACCAACGGCCTCCACCCGGGCCAGATGATCGTGGTGGCCGCGCGGCCCGCGATCGGCAAGTCGACGCTCGGCCTCGACTTCGCCCGCTCCGCCGCGATCAAACACGGCCTGACCACCGTGGTGTTCTCGCTGGAGATGTCGCGGAACGAGATCACCATGCGGCTGCTGTCGGCCGAGGCGAAGGTCCCGCTGCACACCATGCGGTCGGGCATGATGAACGACGACGACTGGACGCGGCTCGCCCGCCGGATGAGCGAGGTCGCCGACGCCCCGCTCTTCATCGACGACTCGCCGAACATGTCGATGATGGAGATCCGGGCGAAGTGCCGCCGCCTCAAGCAGAAGCACGACCTGCGCTTCGTCATCGTCGACTACCTCCAGCTCATGAGCTCCCCGAAGAAGGTGGAGAGCCGGCAGCAGGAGGTCTCCGAGATCTCCCGTGCCCTCAAGCTGCTCGCCAAGGAGCTGGAGGTCCCGGTCGTCGCGATCTCCCAGCTCAACCGCGGCCCGGAGCAGCGCACGGACAAGCGCCCGCAGGTGAGCGACCTGCGCGAGTCGGGCTCGATCGAGCAGGACGCGGACGTGGTCATCCTGCTGCACCGCGAGGACGCCTACGAGCGGGAGTCGCCGCGGGCGGGCGAGGCCGACCTCATCGTCGCCAAGCACCGCAACGGCCCCACGGCCACCGTGACCGTCGCCTTCCAGGGCCACTACAGCCGGTTCGTCGACATGGCGCACTGACAGCGCCTCCCCACGGGCCGCCCGCGGGGCGCGCCGGGCCCGCGCGCGGGCGGGCGGCCGGGCGTCTCGCGCGGTGCCTGCTCAGGCGGTGGCGCCGCCGTCGAGCACGAGGTCATGGCCCACGGTGAACGCGGACTCGGGGGAGGCGAGGTGGCGGACCGCGGCGGAGAACTCGGCGAGCGAGCCCACCCGCCCGGCGGGCAGCTCGCGCCTGACCCGCTCGGCGCGGTCCGCCTCGGTCTCGCCGGGGCGCAGCGACATCGGGGTGTCCATCGGGCCCGGCGTGACCGCGTTGATCCGCACCCCGTCGCGGATGTACTCGAGCGCGGCGGTGCGGGTGAGCGCGCTGACCGCCGCCTTGGCCGCGCCGTACGCGGCCATGCCGGGCACCCGGAGGTACGGGCCGACGACCGAGCTTACGTTGACGATCGTCCCGCCGCCGGGCTGGGCGCGCATCGCGGCGATCTCGTACTTCATGCAGAGGAAGACGCCGTGCACGTTGGTGTCGAACACCGCCCGCCAGTCCTCCTCCGGCATCTCGGCCACCGGGCCCGCGAACAGCACGCCCGCGTTGTTGACCGCGACGTCGAGCCTGCGGTGCCGCCGGACGATCCGGTCGACGAGGGCGGCGACGTCCGCGGCCCGGCGCACGTCGGCGACGATCGCCTCGGCCCGGCCGCCCTCGGCCTCGATCGCCTTGACGGTGCCGTCGAGCGTCTCCGCGGTCCGTCCGGCGACGACCACGGTGGCGCCCTCCCGGGCGAAGTCCTCGGCGAGGACCCGGCCCGCGCCGGTCCCGCCCCCGGTGATCAGCACGATCCTGTCGGTGAACCTCATCCGGCGACCTCCTTGCGGTGCGCATCGGTGTTCCTGTCCGGGGTCCTGGTGATCGCGGCGAACGCCGCGACGAGGAGGAAGGCGGCGCCGATCGTCCCGAAGGCGAGCGCGTAGCCGCCCGTCACGGCCGCCGCGCCGCATCCGGCGGCGACCCCGCCCGGGCAGCCGAGCGCCGCGGTGCGGGCCGAGGCGATCGCCACGAGTACGGCGAGCCCCACGGTCGGCCCCACCTCCATCGCGGTGTTGATCAGCCCTCCGGCGAGCCCGGCCCGGTGCGGCGGGGTGCCGGACATGCCGATGACCGTCGCCCCGGCGAGGGCGAGTCCGGAGCCGGCGGCGAACAGCGGCAGCGCGACGAGCACGATCGCGGGCCACGGGGTGCCCGGGGCGAGGGTGGCGAGCGGCGGCATCGCGGCCGCCGCGATCAGCAGCCCGGCGACCGTGGCGGCGCGCGGCCCGAACCGGCCGATCGCCCGGGCCGCGGCCGGGCCGGTGCCGAGGACGAGCAGGTTGGGCAGGAACGCGGCGCTGGTCTGCGCCGCCGACATGCCGCGGACCTGCTGGAAGTAGAGCGAGAGGAAGAACATGGTGGCCGCGCTCGCCGCCGCGGTGACCAGGATCACCGGCAGCGCGACCCGACGGGCCCGGTCGACGAGCATGCGCGGCGGCAGCAGCGGCCGGGCCGTACGGGACTCGACGGCCGTGAAGGCGGCGAGCAGGGCGAGCCCGGCGACGGCCGGGGCCGGGCCGGTCGCGGTGAGCAGGCCGTGGCCGAGCAGCACGAGGCCGCCGGTGCCGAGCAGCGCCCCGGGCAGGTCGAGCCGTTCCCGGTCTCCCCCGGCGGCGCCGGGGGAGACCGCCGCGGGGGCGCCGGCGTGGCGGACCGACCGGGACAGCAGGCCGGCGGCGGCGACCGCGACCGGGAGGAGCAGGCACCAGCGCCACGAGGCGACGCTCGCGACCAGGCCGGACAGCAGGCTGCCGCCGACCGCGCCGCTCACCGAGAGCGTGCCCCACACCGCGAGCGCCCGGGCCCGGCGCGGCCCCTCCGGGTGGAGACGGGTGACCAGCGCCAGCGCGGCGGGCGCGGCGAGCGCGGCCCCGGCGCCCTGGGCGAGCCGGGCGGCGAGCAGCACGCCGAAGGCCGGGGCGAGCGCCCCCGCGAGCCCGGCCGCGCCGAAGAGGGCGAGGCCGGCGCGGAGCGTGCGGTGCGCGCCGCGCAGGTCGGCGAGCCTGCCGCCGAGCAGCAGCAGGCCGCCGAACGCGAGGCCGTACCCGGAGCTGAGCAGCGCGAGCTCGCCCTGGGCGAGGCCGAACTCGCGCTGGATCGCGGGCAGCGGTACGGCGAGCAGGGTGATCGCGGCGATCAGCGTGACCTGCACCGCGCCGAGCAGCGGGAAGACGACGCGGTGGGCCCGCGCGCGGGTGGTCGTCGACGTCATCCGGCGTCCTAAGTTACCCGACAGTTCATTCCAGAATCAGCGCACAAAAAGGCGGGACTAGGCGAGCAGGCGCAGCGCCTGCGCGGCCGCGTCCCGCAGCCGGGCCGGATCGGGCGAGCCCTTGGCCATGATCCGCAGCCCCTGGAGCACGACGAGGAGGAAACGCCCCAGCGCCACCGGGTCGCTGTCCGGGCCGATCTCCCCCTGGGCCTTGGCGCGGTAGAGCGCCGAGGTCAGCGCGGTCTCCAGCGCCGCCCAGCTCGACTCGACGAACCGGGTCACGCTCGGGTCCTTCGGCAGCAGCTCGGCCGCGGCGTTGACGATCATGCAGCCCCGCCGCCGGGAGTCCGCGACGCCCTCCTCGGCGTACAGCTCGACCAGGGCCCGGATGGCGGGCAGCGCCGGCCCCGGCCGGGACAGCGCCTCGATCGGGTTGGGGGAGCGGGTCCGCAGGTAGCGGTTGAGCGCCGCCAGGTACAGGTCGTGCTTGTTGCCGAAGGTGGCGTACAGGCTGGCCCGCGCCACCCCCAGGTGCTCGACCAGGTCGGCCATGCTGGTCGCCTCGTACCCGCGCTCCCAGAACAGCTCCAGCGCGGCGTCGAGCGCGGCCTCGGGATCGAACTCCTTGCTCCTCGCCACGGCCCGACGCTAACACTTACTGGAACGATCGGTCAAATATGGCGGCGGGCCACGCCTCCCCGCCGTGGCCCGCCGCCCGCCGTGCCGTACTCACTCCCAGCGGAACAGCCGGACCGCGAGCCCGGCGGCGACGAGCAGCCAGGCGGCGAGCACCAGCACCGCCTCCGCCGGGATCGCCGCGCCGCTCCAGGCGGCGTGCAGCGACTCGCCGAACGGGCCGGTGGGCGAGAACCGGCTGATCACGGCGAGCGCCTCCGGCATGCTCTGCCGGGGCACCCACACGCCGCCGAGGAAGAGCAGCGGGAACATGGCCGCGGCCCCGATGCCGGGGGCGGCGCGCCCGCTCGGCGCGAGCGAGCCGAGCAGCAGCCCGATCGTGTACAGCGTGGCCATGCCGAGCAGCACGATCCCGGCGAAGGCGAACGGCCGCTCGGGGATCCTGGCGTCGAGCACGAGGTGGCCGCCGACGACCATCGCGGTGAGCGCGACGACGCCCATGCCGAGCGACACGATCAGCTGGGCGGCGATCATGCGCGCGGGGCCGACCGGGGTGGTGGACATGCGGCGCAGCACGCCGGTCTCCCGGTAGGTGGCGAACACGGACGGCAGCAGCGAGGTGCCGATGATGGCGATCGACAGCAGCGCCATCATCGCCGGGTAGTAGGCGTCGATCAGCCGAGCCCCGCCGAGCTCCGGCAGCGGGCGGTTGAAGTCGGGGATGGCGCCGCCGAGGATGAGCAGCAGTGCCAGGGGCAGCAGCAGCGGCAGCCCGACCGCCATCGGGTCGCGGAGGATCAGCTTCGCCTCGACCGCGACGAGCGTCGGCAGGGGCCGGGCCGGGCGGGGCGGCGTGGCGGTGGCCGTGACGGTGGACGGGTGACTCATGTCGGCCTTCCGGTGGTCGAACGGTGGGTGTGGGCGCAGCGAGCGCCGCGGTGAGCGAGGGTCAGGCCCGGCGGGGGACGTACGGCACGCCCGGGCGGGCGCGGAGCCGGTGGATGGACCGGTACGGCTGGACCGGTACGGCTGGATCGGTATGGCGGGATCGGTACGGGCCGGATCGCGGTACGGCGACGTCCGAGTGCGGCTGAAAGAGGGGGCGAGGGTCGAGGTTCGGCCCGTGGATCCGTGACGCGGATCCGGCGGGCCCGGCCGTGATCGCGCCGCCCTTGCGGAAGCGGCCTCGGGGCGGCGGCGGGCCGGTGATCGGTACGGCGGCGCCCGGTGACGTGGAGGGCTCAGGCGGCCTCGGCCGGGGCGCCGGTGAGGGCGAGGAAGGCGGCGTCGAGGGTGGGACGCTCGACCCGCAGGTCGGTGACGCGCACGCCGGCCCCGGCGAGCTCGGCCACGACCGTGCCGGTCACGTCGACGTCGCCGGTCACCACGACGCGCCCGCGCCGGTCGACGACCACCTCGCGCACGCCGTCGAGCCCGCTGAGCACGTCCCGATCCACGGGCGCCGAGGGCGTGAACGTGACCCGCTCGCCGACCCCGGCCCGCCGGATCAGCCCGGCGGGAGTGTCGAGCGCCGCGACCACCCCGCCGTGGATGAGGGCGACGCGGTCGCACAGCCGCTCGGCCTCCTCCATGAAGTGGGTGACGAGCACGACGGTGATGCCCTGGTCGCGGATCTGCTCGATCAGCTCCCAGGTGTCCCGCCGCGCCTGCGGGTCGAGGCCGGTGGTCAGCTCGTCGAGGATGGCCACGCGCGGTGCGCCGACCAGGGCGAGCGCGATCGACAGCCGCTGCTTCTGGCCGCCGGAGAGCCGGCCGTACCGGGCGTCCCGCTTCTCGCCGAGGCCCACCTGCTCGATGAGCGCGTCGGCGGAGACGCGGTGGCCGTGGAAGGAGGCGAACATGCGCACCGCCTCGCGCACCGTGATCCTGTCCGGCAGGGCGCTGCTCTGCAGCTGCACCCCGAGGCGGCGGGTGAGCTCGGCGCGGTCCTCGCGCGGGTCGAGGCCGTCGACGACGATCGTGCCGGAGTCGGGCCGCCGCAGCCCGGCCACGCACTCCACGGTGGTGGTCTTGCCGGCCCCGTTGCGGCCCACGATCCCGAAGATCTCGCCCTCCGCCACGGAGAACGAGACGTCGCGTACGGCGACGTGCTCGCCGTACCGCTTGGCCAGGTGGGTGACTTCGATAATCGGCATGCCGCTCACGGTAGGTGGCCGACCGGGCCGGGCGCGTTGGCGCAAGGGACACTTCCGGGGTGGGGTTATCCCCACCCCTCCGGGCACCCAGCTGCAGTGACGCACCGTCCCGCGGCCCGCAGACTGAAGGCATGGACGAAAAGGCGAGCACCCCGCGGTCGGGACAGAACCTTGCGAACCGGCCGGCCGTGCGCCTCGCCCGCTGGTGCGGCAAGGTGGTCTCCGCGATCGGGAACGGCCTGGCCATGTTCGCCCTCGGGATCGTGCAACTGCCGATCACCGCGGTCGTCATGCTCGCCGTGGTGCTCACCTACGGCTTCGGCCTGGTCTTCCTCTTCCCCCCGGCGATCCTGCTCTCCCGCCGGTGGCTCGCGATCGCCCGCCGCCGCGCCGAGGCCTGGTCGGGGGTGCGCATCGAGGACCCCTACCAGCCGCCGCCCCCGCCGCCGGTCCCGCAGCCCGACGGCTGGTACCGGGAGGGCCGCACCCTCTACCGGTCGCCCCGGTTCCCGGCCTGGAGCCGCCGCCTCAACTGGCTGACCAAGGACCCGGCCACCTGGCGGGACCTCGTCTGGCTGGTGCTCCACCCGATCACCGGCGCCCTGATCGCCGTGCTCCCGCTGCTGCTGATCGGGTACGGCGCCCACCTGGCCGTCACCGGCGCCTGGCCCGTCCCGCTCGCCGGCCCCGTGTTCGCCGCCGCCGGCCTGGTCGCCGCGCCGTACGTGCCCCGCCTGTACGGGCTGTGGACCCGCGCGCTGCTCGGCCCCACCGAGCGGGCCCGGCTCGCCCGCCAGGTCAGCCACCTCGCCCGCACCCGCACCGAGGCGGTGGACGCCCAGGCCGCCGAGCTGCGCCGGATCGAGCGCGACCTGCACGACGGGGCACAGGCCCGGCTGGTGGCGATGGGCATGACGCTCGGCGCCGCCGAGCGGCTCGTGGACACCGACCCGGCCGCGGCGAAGGCGCTCATCGCCAAGACCCGGGAGGCGTCCGCGGACGTGCTCGCCGAGCTGCGGCGGCTGGTGCGCGGCATCTACCCGCCGGTGCTCGCCGAGCGCGGCCTCGGCGACGCGGTGCGCGCGCTCGCCCTCGACTGCCCGCTCAAGGTCACCGTCGAGGTGGACCTGCCCGACCGCCCGCCCCCGCCGGTGGAGGCGGCCGCCTACTTCGCGGTGAGCGAGCTGCTCACCAACGCGGCCCGGCACTCGGGCGCCCGCGAGGTGACGATCGACATCGGCCGGCGCGGCGGCGACCTGCGCATCACGGTCACCGACGACGGCGTCGGCGGCGCGGACCCGGCGCGCGGCAGCGGCCTGCGCGGGCTGGAGCGCCGGATCGCCGCGTTCGACGGGGTGCTCGCCGTGCACAGCCCGCCCGGCGGCCCCACGGTCGCCGTCATCGAGATCCCCCGGGTGCTGCCGGCGGGCGAACGCCCCAAGGCCACGATGCCGCGCCGCAAGGTCGTGCTGATGGGCCTGTGCATGGGGTTCTCCTGGCTGCCGCTGTTCCCGCAGGGCATCGTCGCGCTGATCATGAAGGTCATCGACGCGCCGCGGAGCTGGTTCCTCGCGCTCTACCTGCCCGACCCGCTCTCCTGGATCACGGCGATCGCGTTCATCAACCTCGGCGTGGCCATGCTCGTCTACGGCCGCTACCTCGCGGCCGAGTACGAGCGGTCCAAGTCGTCCCCCGCGTGCTCCTAGGGTGGTGGCCGTGAGAGTCGTGCTCGCCGAGGACCTGTACCTGCTGCGGGAGGGCCTGGTGCACCTGCTGCAGGCGCACGGGTTCACCGTGGTCGCGGCCGTGGAGACCGGCCCCGAGCTGCTGCGCGCGCTCGTCGAGGAGCGCCCGGACGTCTCGATCGTGGACGTACGGCTGCCGCCCACGTTCACCGACGAGGGCCTGCAGGCGGCGCTCGAGGCGCGCCGGCGGATTCCGGGGCTGCCGGTGTGCGTGCTCTCCCAGCACGTGGAGCAGCTGTACGCGCGCGAGCTGCTCGCCGACGGCTCGGGCGGGGTCGGCTACCTGCTCAAGGACCGGGTGTTCGATGCGGCGCAGTTCGTGGACGCGCTGCGCCGGGTCGCCGCGGGCGGCACCGCGATGGACCCGGAGGTGATCGCCAAGCTGCTCGCCGGCAACGCCCGCAACGAGCCGCTCGCCCGGCTCACCCCGCGCGAGCGCGAGGTGCTCGCGCTCATGGCCGAGGGCCGCTCCAACGCCGCCATCTGCCAGCAGCTCTACCTGAGCGAGAGCGCGGTCGGCAAGCACGTGGCGAACATCTTCACCAAGCTCGGCCTCATGCCCTCCGACGACGACAACCGGCGCGTGCTCGCCGTACTCGCCTACCTCAACGCGCAGCGCTCCTGAACGGCCCTCAGGACGGCCACCACAGGTGAGGCCAGGGCACCTTCCTGTCGGTACGTGCGGCTACCTTTTCGTACATACCGTCGAGCGAGAACGTCGAAGTCGAAAGGGGATCGGTCGGGATGAAACTTCACGTGAACCGTGATGTGCTGGCCGACGCGGTCGCGTGGACCGCCCGGATCCTGCCCAGCCGGCCTGCCGTTCCGGTGCTCGGCGGCATCCTGCTCGACGCGCACGGCGAGGACCTGACGCTGTCCGCGTTCGACTACGAGGTGTCGGCCCGGGCCACGGTGGAGGCGCAGGTCGCCGAGCCGGGGCGGACGCTGATCCCCGGGCGGGTGCTCGCGGAGATCACCAAGAGCCTGCCCGACCACCCGGTCGAGATCGTCACCGACGGGGCGGAGGCGATCCTCACCTGCGGCAGCGCGGAGTTCGGGCTGCACACCATGCCGGTCGACGAGTTCCCCGCGCTGCCGGAGATGCCCCCGAGGATCGGCGCGGTGGGCGGGGGTCTGCTCGCCACGGCGGTCGCGCAGGTGGCGCCCTCGGCGAGCCGCGACGACACGCTGCCGATGCTCACCGGCATCCGCATGGACATCTCCGGCCACAACGTGACGCTGGCGGCCACCGACCGCTACCGGATCGCCGCCCGGGAGTTCCTGTGGCACCCCGAGCGGCCGGACGTGACCGCGGCGGCGATGGTGTCCGCCCGGGTGCTGGTGGACATCGCGCGCACGCTGCGCGCGGGCGAGGTGTCGATCGCGCTCGGCGACGGGGTGATCGGGTTCGAGAGCGTCGGCCGCCGGACCACGGTGCGGCTCATGGACGAGCAGTTCATCGACTACCGGTCCCGGCTGGCGAACACCCCGGCGATCTGGGCGACCGTCCCGGTCGCGCCGCTGGTCGAGGCGATCCGGCGGGTGTCGCTGGTGGCCGACCGGAACCCGGCGGTGCGGCTGTCGTTCGGCCGCGACCAGGTGCTCGTGCAGGCGGGCGGCGGCGACATCGGCCGGGGCGCGGAGGTCGTCGCGGCCGAGCTCGAGGGCGACGGGATCCAGATCGCCTTCCAGTCGCACTTCCTGCTCGACGGTCTGTCGGGCCTGGAGACCGAGCGGGTGCGCATCGGCATGGACACCCCCACCCGTCCCGCGCTCATCACCGACGACGCCGACGACCCGACCTTCCGCTACCTGGTGATGTCCCTGCGCCTGGGGTCGTAGCAAGGCCGTGCCGTGACCGTGCCCGGCGCGGGCGTCCGCGGCGGGCGGGCCGGTGCGGAAACGACGACGCGTCCCGGCGCGGCGGCGGTACGGCGCGCGTGCGCGGGACGCGGCGGGAGGGCGGGCACGGGGCGGCGGTTGGCCGTCCCGGACGGGCCGCGGCGGGGCGGTACGGTCGGCACCGGTGCCGCCGCGATCGATGGGGCTCGGGTGGCGCGGCCGTGCGGGTCCGCGCCCGGGGTCAGGACAGCTCGGCCGACTCGGTGAGGGACGCAAGGATGCGCTCCATGCACTCCAGGCCGGCGCGCTCGGCGGCGGACGCGTCCCCGGCGGCGATCGCCTCGTAGATGCCGTCGTGCGGGATGTAGGTCTTCTCCAGCGGCACGCCGGCGGCGGTGATGTTGGCGCGCAGCGCGGCGGAGAAGTCGTTGTAGATGTCGATCAGCACCCGGTTGTGCGTGGCCGCGGCGACCGCCATGTGGAAGGCGAGGTCGGTCTCGACGAACGCGGCGGAGTCGCGCGCGGCCCAGGCCCGCTCCCGCTCCTCGAGCGCGGCCTTGATCGCCTTGATGTCCTCCTCGGTACGGCGGCTCGCGGCGAGCCGGGCGGCCTCGACCTCGAGCGCCCGCCGTACCTCGAAGATCTCCAGGTGCTCGGCGGCGCGCAGGCGGCGGAGCATCGCGCCGGACAGCTCGCTGGTGGCGCGCACGTAGGTGCCGTCGCCCTGGCGGCACTCGAGCAGCCCCGCGTGGGTGAGGGCGCGGACGGCCTCGCGCACGGTGTTACGGCCCACGCCGAGCTGCTCGGCGAGCACGGTCTCGGTGGGAATCTTGCCGTGCAGCGGCCACGCCCCGGAGACGATCTGCTCCTTGAGCTGATCGATCACCTGGTCGACGAGCGAGGCCCGTTGGGCCGTGCGCAGACTCACAGTCCGCCCTCCTCCACAGGTCGAGCACAATCATCCTACGAGCCAATGATTGGTCGACCCTAATTATTCCGGAGACTTTCTCCAAATCAGAGGTGCACGGTGCACCGGAATCGGCGGACACGCGCTGGAAGGGCGCCGCCGTTCCATCCTTCGGCACGCCACCCGCGCCTGCGGGATCCGTTTCGACCGTACCTGACCACCGGGTAACGACCTGCGGCCGGGTCCCCTGTTAACGCCGGCGGCGCGACCGGACGCGCACGGCGGAGATCCGGAATTCCCCGCGCCGCACCGGCACGGCATACGACGAAGAACGACCGGTCTCCGGGCGGGCGGCACCGGGTACGGCCGGGCACGCCGGCGACGCCGGAGCACGGCGAAACGACGGAAACAAGGGAGACAAGGGAAACGAGGAAAGCCGACGGAAACGCGCGGGCGCGTCCCCGCCCTGCGGGACCCCGCCTCCCCGGAGCGGCGCGCGCTCGCATGCCGGCCGCGTGCGGCGGCCGTGAACGCGGTCTCGCCCCTGGGACGGCCGTGCACGCGGCCGTCCCAGGGGGTGTCGAACCCTAGTGGGTGAGGACGGCCGGCGTGGTGGTCCCGGGCATGTTCGCCCGGATGCCGACGGCCTCCAGCGCCCTGCGGTACGCGCTGAACTGCTCGTGCCGCGAGCCGGACCGACCCCACAGGTCGCCGAGCTCGCGCCACACCCGGGCGGCCTCGCGGTCGGGGCCGCTGGTCGCCTGGGCGCCCTGGAGCAGCTCCTGCGCCTTCATCAGCAGCGGTACGACCTCGCCTTCGGACCGTGCCAACGCGACGTGAGCGTAGATGAGGTGGGCCGACGCCGCGATGACGCCCTGCGTGTCGCCGAGCCGCTCGAGGGTGCGGTCGGCGAGCTCGTGGGCGGCGGCGTGGTCGCCGGCCCGCAGCTTCACGTGGGCCAGCACGGTGAGGCCGCGCGCGTGCTCGAGGCGCTCGGCGGGGAAGACCCCGAGGACGTCGGTCGCCTGCTCGGCGAGCTCGGCGGCGCGCTCGAACTCCTCGTTCACGGTCGGCCGGGCGGTGACGATCCGCGCCCACTGCAGGGCGACCTGGGACGTGCGCACCGCGAGGCGGCCGGGCCGCCCGGCGGCGAGCGCGTCGTCGGCGAGGATCACCGCGAGCGCGGAGTCGTCGCCCTCCGCGGCCTTGACGCTCGCGTCCCACAACGCGCGGATCTCATTGGTGCGGTCCACAACGTCGTGGGGGAGGCCGACCGCGTCGAGCACCCGCTCCACGTACGGCAGACCGGTCTCGGTCTCCGCGAGGATGGCGGCGAGCTCGACGGCCACGTCACCGTGGACCAGCGAGAGCTTCTCGGCCTGGGCGAGCGCGTGCGCCCCCAGGTCCTTGGCCCGCAGCAGGTCCCCGGCACGCTGGTAGCAGCGGCACAGCGCCACGGCGAGCGGGAGGTCGGCGAGCCGCTCGGGGTGGGCGGCCGCCTCCTTCCGCAGGCGTTCGTACGCCTCCACCGCACGACCCACCTTGCCCTGACGCTCCAGTGCCCGGGCCCGGCCCAGCCGGGCCTGCGCCGCCAGCATGACGTTGTCCTCGTCGGCGGCCTTGATGATCTCGCCGAAGCGCTCCGCGGCGACCGCGGGGTCGCCGTGGTACAGCTCCAGCTCCGCGTGGCGCAGCCCCAGCTCGGTGTCGATGCGCTGACGCGGCTCTATCCCGTGCAGCAGGTACTCGGTCGTGCAGCCGAGCCGCTCTGCCAGCAGGCGCGCGACCACCGGGGTCGGCGTCCGCTTGCCGGATTCGATGAGCGAGACATAACTGTCTGAGAGGTCGGGCCCGGCCAGCTGGGCCTGGGACATCCGTCTGCTCAGCCGTAAACCGCGGACGCGGTCACCGATGGATCCCTGACTCGGCATCTGATCTCTCACGGCGGGGGATTGGTCAATGGTGTCGCCATGATGGCACGAACAGGCCGAATCGGGTAACCCTCAGTTAAGATCTGAGTGGCCGAAGTAGGCCACAAGCCTGAGAATCCCGGACATTCGGCCTCAATCGTCATCGTCTTTGCCGGGGAAAATCAGTTGGCACACCTCGAGGTACAGCGTCTCGGGGTAGGGCAGGTAATCGACCTGCCGCAGAGCCTGGTCCTGACCGGCCGATTCGGTGATGAACGACCCGTACCCGAGCAGGCGACCGAGCAGGGACCGCTCGAAGCGCATGTCGGTGACCTTGCTGAGCGGCAGCATGTTCACCTGCCGGGTGATCAGCCCGTGCGTGGAGATCATGCGCTGGTTGGTCACCACGAAGTAGTCGACCGACCACTCCGCCACCTTCCACACGAAGCGGATCAGCAGCAGCAGCCAGGCCCACCAGACGACCAGCAGCAGGTTGCCCTGGCCCTGGTCGTTGAGCCACTTGCTCAGCAGCCCCGCGACGATGAGGCCGCCGAAGATCTCCGCCACCGGGCGCAGCAGCACCGCCGGGTGGTGGCGGACCATGATGACGGAGGTTTCGTGGGGGAGGAGGTACCGGCTGACCGACGCCGGGGTGGACTCTCCGTGGGTGACCAGTCTCATGTCAATGCCGAGAAGAATTGCGCGAGTGAATCGGCCGCCCCAAGCACGGTGTCCAGCGCGCCTCTGACGGCGCTGGCCGCGTCACCGGGTCTGGTGAACAGGTAGAACGCCACAAAGGCGATACCCGTATACTGGAGCACCTTCTTTACTTGCACTGCCGCCCCTCTCGCCCTTGGACACCCACCGATCTACATTACCCGCGCCATAGCCGGGGTAAAGCGCGACACAGCGCCCAGTATGCGTTCGTCATGCGCCCCTTACCAGACCGCCAAGGATGGTTGTGCGTGACCTGCGGGAACGGCCCGCGTTCGGGCGGCGTTCCGTCAGGCACACCCCGCCTCGGCAGTACCCGGGGTCACAGTCCCGGAAACTCACCGCCGGCCGGTCGCCCCCATGGCGAGCACCTGTAGGTGCCTGCGCGCGATGCGCTCGACGAGCACGGGGTGAGCGTGGCCGACCACCTCCAGCGCGCCGTACCGCGCCGCGTCGACGCACCGCATCACGGTCGCCGCCGGATGCACCGCGGCGAACTCGTCCCGCAGCGTCGCCGCGACCTGCTCGTACGGCCCGGCCCCGGGAATCTGGCCCATACCGCTCCTTCACCCCCGCGTCCGCGCCCGGCGTCGCCGGGTGTCAGGGAACGCGTGTGCCGCCGCCTGACATCACCGTCCGGTCGGAGTGTGTCGTCTCAGTGTGTCGTGTCGCCGTGTGGTGTCACTGTGTCGTGTGTCATCACAGTATGTGTCCACAGTATGGCGGACGGTAACCGACAATGGGTGTCGTTTCCCGCAGGATCGTTCCATCCGCTCGAAAAGAACCCGCCAAGCGCGGCGGACGGTACGGCCGGCCGCCGCCGCGGGCGAGGGCGCGGCCGGCCGGAGCGGGAGCGGAGGGGCGGGCGGGGCGGCCGGGGTCAGACCACGCCGTAGAGCCGGTCCCCGGCGTCGCCGAGGCCGGGCACGATGAAGCCCTGCTCGTTGAGCCGCTCGTCGACGGCGGCGGTCACCACGCGGATCGGCTTGCCGCTGTCGCCGAACACCTCCTCCAGCCGGGCGAGGCCCTCGGGCGCGGCGAGCAGGCAGATCGCGGTCACGTCGGTCGCGCCCCGGTCGAACAGCAGCTCGATCGCGGCGGCGAGGGTGCCGCCGGTGGCGAGCATCGGGTCGAGCACGTAGCACTGCCGCCCGGACAGGTCCTCGGGCAGCCGGGTCGCGTAGGTCTCCGCCTTGAGCGTGCCCTCGTCGCGGACCATGCCGAGGAAGCCGACCTCCGCGGTGGGCAGCAGCCGCACCATGCCGTCGAGCATGCCGAGGCCGGCGCGCAGGATCGGCACCACGAGCGGGGCCGGGCGGGCGAGGTGACGGCCGTGCGCGGGCGCGAGCGGGGTCTGGACCGTGAACTCGACCGTCCGCACGTCCCGGGTCGCCTCGTAGGCGAGCAGGGTCACCAGCTCGTCGGCGAGGCGGCGGAAGGTCGGCGAGTCGGTGCGCACGTCGCGGAGGGTGGTGAGCTTGTGCGCCACCAGGGGGTGATCTACGACGAGGGTGTCCATGAAAGCCAACGCTACAGCAGCGGAAACGCGGGGTAATGACCGCCGGTTTTGATCACAATTTGGGCTGTCCGCCGTACGTGAGGACGGTGAGTCTGAAACGATTGGGTCACAGGGCGATGCGTCGATGGGGTGGACGATGATGGACCGTAGTGACGCGGACCACCGGGACGGCCTCCGGATCGCGGACGACCCCGATGACCGCGAGCTGGAGGACGAGGAGGACGACGCCGCCCTCAGTTTCGCCATCGCGGTCTACCGCGAGGACGACCAGTGGGAGGCGGACATGCTCCCGTTCGCCCTCACCTCGAACCTCGACCGGCTCATCCACGCGCTGCGGCAGCAGCCGAGCATCAGCGGCACGATTGGCCTCGTCGACATTGGGGATGAGTTCTTCGTGGCGCTGCGTGTGCTTGGCGACCGGGTGAGCGTGTTCCTGTCCGACATCACGGCCGCATGGGACTGGCCGCTCGCCGAGCAGGTCCTGGAGTACCTCGACATCCCGGTTCCCGACGAGGAGGAGCTCGAGGCGGTCCTGCAGGAGGGCAAGCAGATGGTGCTGCCGGTCGGGGACCTGTCGATCTTCGCGGACCTCGGCATGGACGAGATGGAGCTGGTCGCGCTCTCCGGGGACCGCGAGCTGCTCCCCGACGAGGTGCTGTCGAGCATCGCGGCGCGCCTGGGCTTCTCCCAGCCGTACGAGCGCGCGGTCGACGCCGCCCTCGGGTGAGCGCGGGGAGCGCGCCATGTCCACCGCACCGCCGAACCTGTTCGCCGCCGCGTTCGTCCGCAACGGCGACCACTGGACCGGTGCCGAGGTCGACCTCTCCGCCGCGGAGTACCCCGACGACGTGACCGACCTCGTGCAGGAGGCGCTCGGCCTCACCGGTGACGAGCTCGCGATCCTGTGCGTGGAGGTCGAGGACGAGTGGTTCGCGCTCGTCCGCTTCGAGGGCGACCGCGAGCCCCGGGCGTTCATCTCCGACGTGCAGACGAGCGGCGACCGGTACGGCGAGATGTTCAGCGAGCTCGCCGGGGCGGCCCCGGACGCGGAGGCGAACGGCCTCGGCGTGCGGCCCGCGGGCGACTTCGAGCTGTTGAGCGACCTCGGGGTGTCCGCCGACGAGCTGCTGGAGCTGAGCATGGAGGAGGGCGGGCTGCCCGGCGACATCCTCAGCGTCATCGCGGAACGCCTCGCCTTCGGCGAGGAACTGGACCGGCTCCGGTGATCCTCCGGTGAGCGCCGTGCACGCCGACGATCAGGCCAGCGCCGGGTACGGCTCGGCCGGCGCGGCCGGTGTCCCGCCCCCGCCGCCCGGCTACGAGGAGGCGATGCGGCTCGCCCTCGCCGAGGCGGAGCGGGCCGCGGCCCGCGGCGAGGTCCCGGTCGGGGCGGTCGTGCTCGACGAGGAGGGCCGCACGCTCGCCGCCGCGGGCAACGACCGCGAGGCCTCCGGCGACCCCACCGGGCACGCCGAGGTGCTCGCCCTGCGCGCCGCCGCGGCCGCCCGCGGCACCTGGCGGCTCGACGGCTGCACCCTCGTCGTCACCCTGGAGCCGTGCACGATGTGCGCGGGCGCGGCGGTCCAGTCCCGCGTCTCCCGCGTCGTCTACGGCGCCGTGGACGAGCGCGGCGGGGCCGCCGGGTCGCTGTGGGACGTGCTGCGGGACCGCCGCCTCTACCACCGCCCCGAGGTCGTCATGGGCGTGCTCGCCGAGGAGTGCGCCGCCCTCCTGTCCGCCTTCTTCGCCGCCCGCCGCTGACCCGCGGGTACGGCACGGCGCCCGCGGTTGACCTCGACCGCGGTTGAGGTCGCAGGGTGGAGGCATGGTGTTCACGAAGGCGGAACTCGACTACCTCCGTTCGCAGCGGCTCGGCCGGCTGGCGACGGTGGCGCCGGACGGGCAGCCGCAGAACAACCCGGTCGGCTTCTTCGTCGACGCCGAGTCCGGCACGATCACGATCGGCGGGTACGCGCTCGGTACCACGAAGAAGTTCAGGAACGTGCAGCGGGGCAGCGCGGTCGCCCTCGTCGTGGACGACCTCGCCTCGGTCGATCCGTGGCGGGTCCGCGGCGTGGAGATCCGCGGCACGGCCGAGGCGCTCACGGACCACGATCCCCCGATGCCGGGCATGTCGCGGGAGATCATCAGGATCACCCCGAAGAAGATCATCTCGTGGGGCCTCGGCGGGCCGCGCTCCAGCCGTACCGTGTGACGTCCCGTGTGACGCCGGGCATGCGAAAGGCCTCCGAACCGGCGGGCGGCTCAGAGGCCTTCGAGTGGCGGTGGAGGTGGGATTTGAACCCACGGATGGGTTGCCCCATCACACGCTTTCGAGGCGTGCGCCCTCGGCCGCTAGGCGACTCCACCGCGCAGCAGCCTACCCGATGTTCGGAGGAACCTGTGCACGATGGCCGGCGTACGCGTTCCGGACGGACGCCGGCGGGTCACTCGCCGCCGTCGCCGCTGCCGTTGGCGGCGTTCTCGCCGGTGTCGTCGAGCTCGAGGACGCGGGCGTGGAGCACGGAACGCTGGTGCAGGGCGGCGCGCAGCGCCCGGTGGAGCCCGTCCTCGAGGTAGAGCTCACCCTTCCACCGGACGACGTGCGGGAACAGGTCGCCGTAGAACGTGGAGTCCTTGGCGAGCAGGGAGTGAAGGTCGAGGACGGCCTTGGTGGTGATCAACGAGTCGAGGCGGACCTGCCGAGGGGGGATCTGCGCCCAGTCCCGGTTGGTGAGTCCGTGCTCGGGATATGGGCGTCCGTCGCCGACCATCTTGAAGATCACCCTACGTAGTTTAGGAGAGATTCGGCCGCCCGCCGCACGGCCGAACCGCGGCGGTCCCGGCGGTACGGCCGCCGGTCGAGGCCGCGACGGGACGGCGAGGGCCGGTCGAGGTCGGGGCCGGTGGGCGGTGCCGCCGCAGGTCACGCGGGCCGTTCGGGGCACGCGGGCGGTACGGCTCCGCGGTACGCCGGGGCGCCGCCGGTGACGGCGCCGGAAACGCGTCGAGGGCCGCCCTGCGTGGACGGCCCTCGACGTACTGCTCAACCGCGGAGGATGCGAGATTCGAACTCGCGAGGGGTTGCCCCCAACACGCTTTCCAAGCGTGCGCCCTAGGCCAACTAGGCGAATCCTCCGCCCAGAAGGTTACCTAACTTTCTCGGGTGCGGTGACCACCTTTCCGTGCCGTGGTTGGTCACGAATCGGCCGCCTTGTGGTCTCGTGGCCGTTGGAGCACCGGCCAAGCCGCGACCGGACCTGCGACCTGCGTGTTCCATCGGGCACTGAGTGTGATGTAAATCACAGTCGCGGCGGTTTGGGAGGGTTCGCCGGGAGCCGCCGGGAGGGGCGGACGGGTACGGCCGGGACGGGCCGGCCGAGATCGCGTCCCGGGGGTCCGGCGTTCCCGCCCGGCCCGGGACGGTTCGGGCGGCCGCGACCGCCGGGGCGAATGTGATGAGTGAGGAGTGGCCCAGGCACCGCCGTACATGACTAGACTGGGCTGCGACCCCCCGTGCGGCGTCATCCTGTGAACCTCCCCAGGGCCGGAAGGCAGCAAGGATAAGCAGGCTCTGGCGGGTGCGCGGGGGGTCCCCAGCCTTAGCCACCGGACGGGGACACCCCTCATGAGTCTTGCGCTCTACCGCAAGTACCGGCCCGGGACGTTCGCCGAGGTCAAGGGTCAAGAACATGTCACCGAGCCGCTGCGGCAGGCGCTGCGTACCGGCCGGATCCACCACGCCTACCTGTTCAGCGGGCCGCGCGGATGCGGCAAGACCTCCAGCGCGCGGATCCTCGCCCGGTCGCTCAACTGCGAGAAGGGGCCCACTCCCGATCCGTGTGGCGAATGCGAGTCGTGTGTCGCGCTCGCGCCCACCGGCCCCGGACACCTCGACGTCATAGAGATCGACGCGGCGTCGCACGGCGGCGTGGACGACGCCCGTGACCTGCGGGAGCGCGCGATCTTCGCCCCGGTCTCCGCGCGCTACAAGATCTACATCATCGACGAGGCGCACATGGTGACCCGGGAAGGGTTCAACGCGCTGCTGAAGCTCGTCGAGGAACCGCCGCCGCACCTGAAGTTCGTGTTCGCGACGACCGAGCCGGACAAGGTCATCGGCACGATCAAGTCGCGTACCCACCACTACCCGTTCCGGCTGCTCCCGCCGTCCACGCTGCGGCAGCTCATCGAGGAGATCCTGCAGGCCGAGGGCGTGCCGTACGAGCCCGCCGCGCTGCAGCCCGCGATCCGGGCCGGCGGCGGGTCGGCGCGCGACACGCTGTCGATCCTCGACCAGCTGCTCGCCGGGTCCGACGAGCGGGGCATCACCTACCAGCGCGCGATCGCGCTGCTCGGCTACACCGACGCCGACCTGCTCGACGAGATCGTGGACGCGTTCGCCCGGCGGGACGGCGCCGCGGTCTTCCAGACCGTGCACCGGGTGATCGAGGGCGGGCACGATCCGCGGCGGTTCGCCACCGACCTGCTCGAGCGGTTCCGCGACCTGGTGGTGCTCGCCAACGTGCCGGACGCGGCCGAGAAGGGGCTGCTCGACCGGCCCGAGGACGAGTTGGAGCGGTTGAAGGCCCAGGCCGCGGCGATGGGCCCGGCCGAGCTCACCCGGGCCGCCGAGGTGTTCAACGCCGGGCTGATCGAGATGCGCGGCGCGGCCTCGCCGCGGCTGCAGCTCGAGCTCATGTGCGCCCGCGTGCTGCTCCCGGCCGCCGACGAGGGCGAGGCGTCGATCCTCGCCCGCCTGGAGCGCCTGGAGCGCGGCGGCCTCGCGGCCGCCGCCGCTGCCGCCCCGGCCCCGCCGGTCGTGCAGGCTCCGGTCCAGGCCCCGGGCGCCGTCCCGGCCCAGCCGTCCGGCGGCCCCGCACCGGCCGCGCCGGCCGTACCGCCGCAGGCGCAGCGCGCCGAGCCCGCGAGCGGTGCCTCGTCCCGAGGTGCCGCCGCCCCGGTACGGCCCGCCGACGACTGGCCCGAGCCGGTCCGGCCCGGGGCCCCGCGCGCCGCGCAGCAGCCCGCCCCGGCGCCCGCCGCACCCACCCGGCCCGCACCGGCCGTGCCGCCGGGTTCGCCCGCGGCGGCGGCCGTGCAGCAGGCCTGGCCCCGGGTGCTGGAGGCGGTCAAGCAGCGGCAGCGGGTGACGTGGAGCATCCTCAGCACCGAGGGCCAGGTGATCGGGGTCGAGGGCACCACGGTGACGCTCGGCTTCGAGCGGCCCGGCACGATGAAGGGCTTCCTCGCCGGCAAGCGGGACGAGGTGGTCGCGGCGGCGCTCGGCGAGGTGCTGGGCGGCCAGTGGCGCGTCGAGGCGGTGGTGGGCGGCACGGGCGCGCCCGCCCCGGCCGGTGGTGCGCCCGCGGCACGCCGCGGCGGACCGGCGGCCCCCTCCGGCCCTGCGGCCCCGGGCCCGGCCGCCCGCACGGCCACCGCGGGCGTCGCCACGGCGGGCGGCCCGCAGACCGCCCCGGGTGCCGGGGCGACGGCGCCGGGCACGCCCGGCCCTGCGACCGCGCCCGGCCCCGTGGCCGGGAACGGTGGCGGAGCGGCGGGCGGTCCCGCCGCCGGGAACGGCGCGGCCGTGCCGGCCGCCGCGCCCGCCCCGAACGCGGCCCGGCCGCACCCTCCCACCACCGACGAGTCTTGGCCGGACGCCCCCATCGACGACTACGAGCCCGAACCCCCCGGCCCGCCGCCGGGCCCCGCGACGGCGCAGCCGCGCCCCCGCCCGGCCGGCGGAGGCGGTGCCGCCGCCTGGCCGGACGCGATCCCGGGGCGGCGCGGAACCTCTGACCTGGACGAGGTCGACCCGGACAACGACCTGGACGCCGAGGGCGACGGCCTGGTGGGCCTCGAGCTCATCAAGCGCGAGCTCGGCGGCGAGATCATCGACGAGATCGACCACAGCGCCTGAGGCTCCCCGGCGCGCGGGACGACGCCTTGCGGCGAGCGTGTCCGCGGGAAAGGTGTGCCGGCCGCGTGCACCATCGCCGCGGGCACCCTCGGCCGGCTCCCGGCCCCGCCTGCCGAGTACGCCGCCAGGCCCGGCTCCGGGCCGGGCGGTCGACGAACGATCAGGTCACCGCCGAACCCGCGGGCTGCGGTCAATGCCCGGGCGTTCGCCGGGTAGTGGCCCGGCGTAACACCGGGACCGCCGGCACCTCGGCCCGCCGTACCGCGACCGCACGGGCACCGTGCGCACGCCGTACGGCGCGGCGGCGGGCGGGTTGTCGCGGAACACAGGCGCTCCCCGGTGTAACTCCACGGGCAAACGCCGTAGGCTCGGGAGAACAAGCGAGCCACAAGGAGCGCACCATCGTGAACCCAGGGGACATCAACCTGCGGCAGGTGCTGGAGCAAGCCCAGCTCATGCAGCAGCAGTTCGTCAACGCGCAGCAGGAGCTCAGCGAGGCCAAGGTCGAGGGCACGGCCGGGGGCGGGCTCGTCGTGGCGACCGTCAGCGGCGGCGGCGACCTGCTCGAGCTGAAGATCAGCCCCAAGGTCATCGACGCCGAGAACCCCGAGGAGACCGCCGAGACGATCGCCGACCTGGTGATCGCGGCGGTGCGGGACGCCACCCGGGCCGCGGCCGAGCTGCAGCAGGAGAAGCTTGGCCCGCTGACCCAGGGGCTGGGGGGCGCCTTCGGCGGTGCCTTCCCGGGGGTCTGAGCACGGACGTCGGCGATGTACGAAGGGGTCGTCCAGAACCTGATCGACGAGCTGGGCCTGCTGCCCGGCATCGGTCCCAAGAGCGCGCAGCGCATCGCGTTCCACCTGCTCGCCGCCGACCCGGCGGACGTCAAGCGGCTCGCGCACGTGCTGCTTGAGGTGAAGGAGAAGGTGCGCTTCTGCCGGGTGTGCGGGAACGTGGCCGCGGAGGAGGAGTGCCGGATCTGCCGCGACCCGCGGCGCGACCCCCACGTCATCTGTGTCGTCGAGGAGCCCAAGGACGTCGTCGCGATCGAGCGCACCCGCGAGTTCCGCGGGCGGTACCACGTGCTGGGCGGCGCGATCAGCCCGATCGACGGCGTCGGCCCGGACGATCTGCGGATCAAGGAGCTCATGACGCGGCTGGCCGACGGCCAGGTCACCGAGCTGATCCTCGCCACCGACCCGAACCTCGAAGGCGAGGCGACCGCGACCTACCTCGCCCGGCTGGTCAAACCGATGGGTCTGAAGGTGACACGGCTCGCCAGCGGGCTGCCCGTCGGCGGCGACCTGGAGTACGCCGACGAGGTCACGCTGGGCCGTGCGTTCGAAGGACGGAGACTGCTGGATGTATGACGAGTGGAAAGCCCTCGCCGACCGGGTCGCGGGGCACGCGCAGAACTTCCTCGACGGTCTGACCAGGCTCGCCAACGGGGAGGGCGGCGACGCGTTCCTGCCGCTGCTGCTGGTGGAGGTCTCCCAGCTCAGCCTCGCCGGCGCGCAGCTCGCCGCCGCCGAGGACGTCATCCTGCCCGGCAACTTCGAGCCGCCGATCGGCCCCGACCCGGACATCGACCCGCTGCGCACCGCGCTCGCGGCGCGGCTCGGGCCGGTCGACGACTACGTCGAGGTGTTCGACCCGTACAAGGACACCAAGGTCACGCCGTACCGCCTCTCCGACGACCTCGCCGCGGTCGCGGCCGACCTCACCCACGGCCTGCGCCACTACCGGGCCGGGCGGCCGATGGAGGCCCTGTGGTGGCTGCAGTACTCCTACTTCAACTCCTGGGGCAACCACGCCGGTGCGGCGCTGCGCGCCCTCCAGGCGCTGGTCGCGCACTCCCGTCTCGACGTCGAGGAGGAGAAGACCCCGGTCTGATCACCGGAACACGGACAGCGCCACGGCACGGGACACGGCGCACGCCTCCCCGGCGGGACCGATCGGCCCACCGCACGCCCCGCCGTACGGGACCTGTGACGACGCCGTGATACCCCCGTGACCGATCTCACAGCCGGGCGAAGGGCCCGGTGTCACGCGGCGTCCGCCGGGACAAAACCGCGGGCCGTGCCGGATCGCCGCGCTTTCGGACAGGCCGGGTGGCACGGCCATGGGTGTCCACATACTGGGCGGACCTGCGGTGATCCGGCCGAGCCTCAGTAAACTGAGACGTCCGCAGTCTGACCTTCGGAGACAAGTCGTGGCGCTCGTTGTCCAGAAATACGGTGGTTCGTCCGTCGCCGATGCTGCCTGCATCAAGCGGGTCGCGCAGCGGATCGTCGCGACGAAAAAAGCCGGCAACGACGTCGTCGTGGCGGTCTCCGCGATGGGCGACACCACCGACGAGTTGCTGGACCTCGCCCAGCAGGTTTCGCCGATGCCGCCCGGGCGCGAGCTCGACATGCTGCTCACCGCGGGCGAGCGCATCTCGATGGCGCTGCTGGCGATGGCGATCGGCAACCTGGGCGTCGAGGCCCGGTCGTTCACCGGCTCCCAGGCCGGCGTGATCACCGACTCCACGCACGGCAAGGCCCGCATCATCGACGTCACGCCCGGCCGGATCCGGGAGGCGATCGACAAGGGCCAGATCGCGATCGTCGCGGGGTTCCAGGGCGTGTCCCGGGACACCAAGGACATCACCACCCTCGGTCGCGGCGGCTCGGACACCACGGCCGTCGCGCTCGCGGCGGCGCTCAACGCCGACGTTTGTGAGATCTACACCGACGTGGACGGCGTGTTCACCGCCGACCCGCGCATCGTGCCCACGGCGCGCCGCATCCCGCGCATCTCGTACGAGGAGATGCTGGAGATGGCCGCGTGCGGCGCCAAGATCCTGCACCTGCGCTGTGTCGAGTACGCCCGCCGGTTCAACCTGCCGATCCACGTCAGAAGCTCGTTCAGCAACAAGGAAGGCACGTGGGTCGTTGCCGACCCCGTCAGTGAGGAAGGGCAGATGGAGCAGCCGATCATCTCCGGCGTCGCGCATGACCGGAGCGAGGCCAAGATCACCGTTGTCGGCGTGCCCGACAAGGTCGGAGAGGCCGCCTCCATCTTCAAAGCCCTCGCCGACGCCGAGATCAACATCGACATGATCGTGCAGAACGTGTCGGCGGCGGCGACCGGGCGGACCGACATCTCGTTCACCCTTCCCGCGACCGACGGGCCGACCGCCATCAACGCGCTCAAGAAGATCCAGGACGACGTCGGGTTCGAGTCGCTGCTCTACGACGACCGGATCGGCAAGGTCTCGCTGATCGGCGCGGGCATGCGCTCGCACCCGGGCGTGACCGCGAAGTTCTTCGGCGCGCTCGCCGACGCCGGCGTGAACATCGAGATGATCTCGACCTCCGAGATCCGCATCTCGGTGATCGTGAGCCAGGACGACGTCGACGCCGCGGTGACCGCCGCGCACAGCGCGTTCAACCTGGACGCCGACCAGGTGGAGGCCGTGGTCTACGGAGGTACCGGACGATGAGCGAACGCAAGCCCACCCTCGCCGTCGTCGGCGCCACCGGCGCGGTCGGCACCGTGATGCTCGACATCCTCTCGAACCGCCCGAACGTGTGGGGGGAGATCCGCCTCATCGCCTCGGCCCGGTCGGCGGGCAAGGTGCTGCGGGTGCGCGGGGAGGACGTGGTCGTCCAGGCGCTCAGCCCCGAGGTGTTCGACGGCGTCGACGTGGCGATGTTCGACGTCCCGGACGAGGTGTCGGCCGAGTGGGCCCCGATCGCCGCCTCCCGCGGCGCGGTCGTGGTCGACAACTCCGGCGCCTTCCGCATGGACCCGGACGTGCCGCTGGTGGTGCCGGAGGTCAACCCCGAGCAGGTGCGCAACCGGCCCAAGGGCATCATCTCCAACCCCAACTGCACGACGCTGTCGATGATGGCCGCGCTCGGCGCGCTGCACCGCGAGTACGGCCTGCGCGAGCTCGTCGTCGCCTCCTACCAGGCGGTGTCCGGCGCGGGCGTGGCCGGTTCGCAGCGGCTGTACGACGAGCTCGAGGCGGTGGCGGGCGACCGCACGCTCGGCACCGTCGCCGGTGACGTGCGCAAGGCCGTGCCGGACCTCGCGGGCTCGCCGTTCGCGGCGCCGATCGCGCTCAACGTGGTCCCGGCGGCCGGCTCGTACAAGGGCGACGGCTGGTTCTCCGAGGAGCTCAAGGTCCGCAACGAGTCGCGGAAGATCCTCGGCATCCCGGACCTGAAGGTCTCCGCGACCTGCGTCCGGGTGCCGGTGGTCACCACCCACTCGCTCGCGGTCCACGCGACCTTCGCCAAGGAGGTCACGGTCGAGGGTGCCCGGCGGGTGCTGGACGCCGTGCCCACCGTGGTGGTGCTCGACGACCCGGAGAACAACGTCTTCCCGACCCCGGCCGACGTCGTGGGCACCGACCCCACCTACGTGGGCCGGATCCGGCAGGCGCTGGACTTCCCGAACACGCTCGACCTGTTCATCTGCGGCGACAACCTGCGCAAGGGCGCGGCGCTCAACACCGCGGAGATCGCCGAGCTGGTCGCGGCCGAGCTCACCTCCTGACCTCCCGGCCGCACGTCGCACCTCGCATCCGGCCGTCTCGCGCCGAGGCCCCGGCCACGGCCGGTCGGCCGGATGCGCCGTCGCGGCCGCGCGTGGCGAGCCGTCTCGCGCGGTCGGGCGCGGGTGTTTTCGGAGGGTTCCCCCGCCGTTCGCGGCCGGAGACGGTGGCGAAGGCCGCGCGGCGGCGGGCGTGAGACGGGTCCGCGGGCCCGTGGGACGGCCGGAGGGGGTTCTCCGGTGCCGTGTCGCGTCCCGGGACGCCGGGAGGGACTCACCGGAACGTGATGTCCCAGTGGTTGTGCTCCAGGGCGTAGGTGTCGTCGCCCGCCTGGTAGAGCCGGGCGCCGTCCGAGCGCACGCCGACGTATCGGGCGTGCCGCCGGATGTAGGAGTCGAGGCACGTGTTCCGCGACACGTCCACCTTGTAGCCGTTGCCGTGGCTGTGCCGTCCGGGGGCGTGGCCGACCTCGGTGCCGCCGGTGACGACGACCGGGCAGCCGCTGCGGTGCTTGAGCCGGATCAGCTTCGCCACCGTGTTCGCCCGGATGCCGTCGTAGGACGTGCAGGTGGGCCGGTGCTTGCTGGTGCACCTGCCGGACGACCGCCGCTTGATGCCGGCCGCGCGCAGCCGCCGGGCGACGAAGCCGTGTGACAACCGCGCGTACGCCCGGAACCACCGGTGCCGGGTACGCCGCTGCGGTTGCTCGAGTGTTGCGGACCCCGAGGACATCCCCAGCAGCTTCACCAGCCCGCCCGCGCGGCCGTACCCGCCGGAGACCGGATCGGCGCGGTCGCCGCCGATGAGCGGGGCGAACGCCGCGCCGGGCACGCGTGCCGGCGCGGCCGGTGCGATCGCGACGCGGGCGGCCCCGGTACGGCCCCGCCCGGTGCGCGCCACCGCGAGCCGGCCGAGCCGGTGCGCCGGAACGCCGCCGAGCCGGTGGGCCGGACCCGCGGCGGCCGGGCCGTACGGGTCGACCGGGTCGCCGGGACCTGCCGACGGCGGCGTCGGCGGGGCGCCGACCCACGGGACGAAGGCCGTGATCGCCATCTGGACGGTGAGCAGCGCGGCCGCGGACATCCGGGCGCGCACCCGCCGTAACGGACGAGTTTCCATAAGTGGTTCCTCATCAGGCCGATCCAAACGCTGAAACATCGATCCCACGGCAGACCGGGACTGATCCCTCAATCCGGATGATCTTTGTGGGAACCTGGCGATCACCGGGACATGCCCTGACCAGAGGACGAATCGACCTGACGGGGGCGATAGCCGCACACAGGCGAATGTGGGGGCGCACGGACGCCGCGGACACGGCGCCGATCGGGCGGCGCGCGTGCGCGGCGAGATGGTCGGCCGGCCGCGGGCTGACCGGAAGGACACAGGAACGACACCTCGGGCACATCGCGGGCCGCCCGTTCGTTATGTCCATGTCGGGCCACGGGGGACCGACTGAGGGGGGAAGGTGAGCGGCCGATGAAGAAGGCGGCACGGGCGCTCGCGGTGTGGCGCGTGGTGCGTGAGGCGCAGCGGCCGGGTACGCCCGGGGTGCTGACCCGCATGCGGGCGATCCCGCGCATGCTGCGCGGCGCGCTGCGGGGCGACTACCCGCACCTGAGCAAATCGAAGATCGGCATGGTGGGGCTCGGGCTGGCCTACATCCTGTCGCCGATCGACGTCGTGCCCGAGTTCCTCGCGGTGATCGGCGCGGTCGACGACTTCGGCGTGCTCCTCTGGCTGCTCACCGCGCTGCTCGGCGAGAGCGGGCGGTACCTCGAGTGGGAACGCGGGCGGCCGGCCGGCTCGGCCGGGTACGGCCCGATCCCGGGCTCCGTGACCGGCTCCGGCCCTGGACTCGGAACCCGCCGCGCCCGCGTCGTGCCCTGAGGCACGGCGGCCCCGGGTGAATCCGGGCCGCACACACCACCGAGGCGGCATTCGAGGGGCCCGACGAGCGTTCCACGCGGCGCGAGCGTGCGGCCAGGCGGCCGGAGCGCCCGCCGCGGCACCCGAGCGTGCACGTCTCCGAACCCGAGGCGGCCGAGGCATGGCGCCGCCATCCGTCCCGCGGAGACGAAGACGAGGCGGCCTGAGGGACGAGGACGGCCATCACCGCATCGGCCGTACCGGCGGCCACGGGACGGCGCGCGGAGCGCTTGGCGGGAGGGGAGGCGTCCGCCGTGAGGGCGGGGGTGGGCGCGCCGGGGCGTGGGCGCCCACCCCCGCCTGCGGCCAGGCGTTGGGGTGGTGTCGGACGACCGTCAGATGGATTCCATGCGCAGCCACGCGCGCGACGGCAGCGGGTGGCCGAAGAGGCGGGCGGCGTTGCCGTACGCGACGCGCGCGATGTCGGTCGGAGGCAGCGTGCCGAGGTTGCGGGCGACGACCCGCTGCGTGTCCGGCCAGGTCGAGTCCGCGTGGGGGTAGCCGCTCTCCAGCAGCACGTGCTCCAGGCCCACGGCGAGCCGTACCCCGGAGAGGGCGTGGTCGTTGAGGGTGCCGAAGAAGAAGTTGCGGCGCAGCACCTCGCTGGGGCGCAGCCCGCTGTCCCACTCGATCTCCCCGACCGGATGGTCCAGCGCGTAGTCGGCCCGCTCGGCGAGCATGGGAAGCCAGCCGACCCCACCCTCCACGATGAGGATGCGCAGTTTCGGGAACCGCAGCGGGATCCCGGACCAGAGCCAGTCGGCGCAGGCGAACATGGCGCTCGCCGGCATGAGCGTGGTGATCGCCTCAATGGGGGTGTCGGGCGACGGCACCGGCGTCCACGACCCGGAACCCGTGTGCAGGCAGACCACGGTGCCCGTCTCCTCGCAGGCGGCGAAGAACGGGTCCCAGTGCCGGGTGTGGATCGACGGCAGTCGCAGCCGGGTGGGGAATTCCGGGAAAAGCACCGCCTTGAAACCGCGTTCGGCGTTCGCCCGGATCTCCTTTCCGGCGAGCTCCGGATCCGGCAGCCACGGAAGCTGGAGCGCGATGATCCGCTCGGGATAGGTACCGGCCCAGACCTCCACGTGCCAGTCGTTCCAGGCGCGGATCAGGGCGAGGCCGAGATCCTGGTCCCGGGTCCTGGAGAAGACCGTTCCAGCCTCGCCCGCGAGCATGCCTGGAAAACACAGCGCCGCCCAGATTCCCGCCCGATCCATGTCCGCGATCCGCGCCTCGATGTCGTAGCAGCCGGGACGCATCTGGTCGAAGCGCACCGGCTCGAGGGTGCGGTTCTCGACGGGCAGCCCGGCACCGACGTCGAGCCCGGCGCACGGAAAGGTCGCCCCGTTGTAGCGCCACACCTGGTGCCCCGCCTCGGTCTCCACCACCTTCGGGGCGAGATCGACGTACTTCTCGGGCAGGCGGCCTTCGAACAGGTCGGGCGGTTCGATGAGGTGGTCGTCCGCCGAGATGATCACATAATCCCGCCGCCTGGGCTCGGGATCGGGAAGAGACGGCGGAGTAGTCACAGGGAAAACCGTAAGCCCAGGGAATAACGCCATTCAAGCCGCCAGGTCTCCGGTCGGTATCCTTTCGTTCACCCGGAGCGGTCAGCCGGTTACTTTTTCGGGTGATTCCGCGTTTTTCCCGGTTGAGGCGGCCTCCGCGGCGGCCCTGCGGTCACGCGCCTCACGGCGGATGAGCACGAACCAGCCGCCCACCGCGATGGGAATGAACACCCACCACTGGAAACTGTAGGCGAGATTGAGCGCGCCGCCGCCGTCCGGTTCCGGATCGGGCAGCGGGGTGGGCGCGTTCGCGGCCGGCGGGTTCTGCGAGCCGAGCTGGACGTAGCCGCCGTGGAGCCGGTACGGCAGGCGCTTGCCGAGCGCGGCGGTGTCGATCAGCATGATATGCCCCTGGGGCAGCCCGGACCGTTCGGAGATGCCGGTGGTCTCCTCGGTCTCGGCGGGCATGAGCCGGCCGGTCACGGTCACCTCGCCGGTGGACGGGGGCGGCACCTTGGGCGCGGCCTCCGCGGTCGGGCCCATCGGCACCCAGCCGCGGACCACGAGCACGGCCTCGCCGTCGCGGACCACGAGCGGGGTGAGCACGTAGTAGCCGACCTTGCCGTTCAGGGTGCGGCGCCGTACCAGCAGCTCGTTGCCCGCGTCGAAGCGCCCGCCCACCGTGACGGCCCGGTACTTCAGCTTCGCGTCCACCGAGCCGCCGACCGTGCTGAGCCGTTCCAGCGGCTCGGCCGGGGCCGCGAGGTTCGCCTGGGTGCGCTCCTGCGCGGCCGAGCGCATCTCGTATCGGCTGAACTGCCACTTGCCCAGCAGCAGGAAGGCGGGGACGGCCAGCAGCACCACCAGGTGCAACGCCAGCCAGCGCGGGGCGAGCAGGAACCGATACACGACTCCAGGGTATGTACGCCGAGGCGCGGTCCCGCACTTGGGAACGCCCGTGACGAGCGGGTACGGCCGGCCCGGGCCGGTCAGGCGACGCGCGCGCCGGGGCCGGGGAGCGGGGTGACCTCGCGGGCCCCGCCCACCTCGTGGCCTTCGTCACAGCGCAGGTACTGCCGTACCGGGGCGCCGCAGCCGCGGTGGGTGAGCACGACCGGCGGGCCGGCCGGGTCGGCGAGGTGGCGGTCGCCCCAGTGCATGAGCGCGACCATGATCGGGTAGAGGTCGACGCCCTTCTCGGTGAGCCGGTACTCGTACCGGCGGCGCTGCCCGGGCTCCTGGTACGGCGTGCGGCGCAGCAGCCCCTCGTCGACGAGGCGGGCGAGCCGGGCGCTGAGCACCTGCCGCGGGGCCCCGGTGGCCTCCTGGAAGTCGGCGAACCGGCGCACCCCGAGGAACGCCTCGCGCAGCACGAGGAAGGTCCACTTCTCGCCGAGGATGGCGAGGGTGCGCGCGATCGAGCAGTTCTCGTTGGAGAAGCGCAGCCGCTCCCGGGTCGCGGCGCGGTCCTGATCGCCCGGCGCGGGTGGCGCGGCCGACTCGGACGGGCCCGGTGCGGGCGCGTCGGGTCCCCGCTCCTGGGCGGTGTGCTGCGTCCGGGTCATGGGCAAATCGTATGGTTCCCTTCCCCGCCGCGACCAGCGTCCTTGGCACCGGTTTGACAGACGGAACGTTCCCGCCAATGCTGAGTCTATGCAACGAACTCAGGTCCTCCGGCCGCACGCGCCCGCCTGTCTCGCGTCCCGGCCGCCGGCGGCGACGGCGGCGGTGGAGATCCGCCCGGCCCGCCCGGACGACGCCGAGCGGGTGCGGGACTTCCTCACCCGCCTGTCCCCGGACACCCGGGCGCTCCGGTTCTTCACCGGGATCGGCCGCCCCACCCCGGCCCTGGTGCGCGCGCTCGTGACCCGCGACGACCGGCGCGACGTGCTGCTCGCGGTACGGCGCACGCCGTACGGCGACGAGGTGGTGGGGCACGCGATGAGCTGCCACGTGGTCCCGCCCGGCGGGACCGGCGAGGGCGACGGCGCGGCGCGGCCGGTCGCGGAGATCGGGATCGTGGTGGCCGACGACTGGCAGGGCCGGGGGATCGGCGAGCGGATGCTGCGGCGGCTGCTGCTGCGCGCCGCGGCGCGCGGCGCGACCGAGGCGGTGATGGACGTGCTCGCCGAGAACCACAGGCTGCTGCGGGCGATCCGCCGCCGGTGGCCGGATGCGATAATGCGGATGAGCTACGGAACGGTCGAGGTGCGGACGCGTCTTACGGCTCGGGGAACTTCGTTTGCAGAATAACGTTCTGTTGCGTCACCATTGACATGTGACGAACGCGAGGACGAGCCGCGACGGCCGGAGCCGGATCCTCGAGGGCGCGTTGCGGCGCTTCAGCCGGGACGGCGTGTCGGCCACCACGCTCGCCAGCCTCCGGCAGGAAAGCGGAGTGAGCGTAGGTAGTTTTTACCATCACTTCGCCAGCAAAGAACACGTTTTCGGCGTCCTGTACCACGACATCTGCCGGATGTACTACGACGCCTTCCTCAAGGAGCTGCTCCGGCACGAGGACGCGCGGTCGGGGATCGAGGCCATCGTGGCCATGCACATGAAATGGTGCCTCGACAACCCCGAGCGGGCCCGCGTGTTCATCAGCGAGCGCCCGCCGCGGCGTCACGAGCCGGGCGGCCCCGAGGTCGCCGAGACCCGGCGCACCTTCCTCCGCCAGGTCGCGGACTGGTGGCGGCCGCACATGAACGCGCGGCTGCTGCGCGAGGTCCCCCCGACGCTGTGCTACGTGCTCTGGCTGGGCCCGGCGAACGAGATGTGCCGGCTGTGGTTCGCGGGCGCGCACCAGCCCACCGAGGAGGAGATCAAGGAGCTCGGCGTGGCCGCCTGGCACTGCCTGCGCGAGCCCAACCCGGGGGAGGTCCGCTAGGCGTCGCTCAGGCCCCGCAGCGCGCCGGCTGTGCCGTACGGCTCGGCACCCGCCAGACCCGCTTGTCGAGGCTGATGTCCAGCCGCAGCTCGGCCCGGCGCCGCCGCAGGCCGGGCACCCGGAACCGGTCCTCCACCGTGAACCTGCCGCGCGAGGGATAGCCGAAGCCGAGCTCGCCCGGCAGCACGCGCAACTCGTCCCGGTTGCCGCAGCGGGGGCAGGTCCACGCGACGAGATCCCGGCCGCGGTGGTAGTCGTGGCACGCGGCGAAGTACTCGTCGGGGGTGAACCGGGCTTCGCAGGCGAAGCAGGGGATCAACATCAGGCCGTCCTCGTCGTGAGTTCCGTCGTCGGGTCACCCAGCCGGTGACCGTAGGTCGGTAACCGTCCGCTCACACGGTCCTACGCATATGCGTACCCCGGCCCGCTTGATCGGCACTTACAGGCCGCTGACCGGGGCCGGACGCGGGACCCGCTAGATTCGGGGCCGTGGACGTCCCCGCCGACCTGCTCGCCCGGCTCCGCGACCGGCTCGTCACCACCGGCTACACGATCGACGGCGTACGCGAGCGCCTCGGGGACGTCGCCGCCGCCGCGCTCGCCCGCGAGGAGCTCGTCCCCGCCGAGCGCGCCACCCGCGACCCCGACCCGCTCGGCGCGCTGATCCGGCTGTGGTGGCTCGGGCTCGCCGTACCCGAGCGGCACCTGGAGTTGCCGGTCGCCGAGCTCGCCGCCGCGGGCCTGCTGCGGCGCGACGGCGACGAGGTGCGCGCGGCCGTGCACCTGCAGCCCTGGGAGACCGGCGGCTACCTCGTCTCCGACCGCAAGGTACGGCCCGGCGACCCGGCGCTGCGCCCCGACCACGTGGTCGGCGCGGGCGGCGCCTCGGCGAACCTCGCCTCCCTCGTCACCCGCCGTCCCGTGGAGTCCGCGCTCGACCTCGGCACCGGGTGCGGCGTGCAGGTCCTCCACCTCGCCGGCCGGGCCGGGCGCGTCACCGCCACCGACGTAAACCCGCGGGCGCTGCGCCTCGCCCGGCTGAGCTGGGCGCTCTCCGGGATCGAGGGCGTGGACGCGCGGCTCGGCTCCGGCTTCGACCCGGTCGCGGATGAACGGTTCGACCTGGTGGTGAGCAACCCGCCGTTCGTGATCTCGCCGCGCGGCCGGTTCACCTACCGCGAGTCCGGCGCGGCCGCCGACGACTTCTGCCGCGACCTGGTCCGCGACGCCCCGCGGCACCTCAACCCGGGCGGGTACTGCCAGATCCTCGCCAACTGGCTGCACGTGGCGGGGGAGGACTGGCGGGACCGGGTCGGCGGCTGGCTCGCCGCCACCGGCTGCGACGGCTGGGCCGTACAGCGGGACGTGCTCGACCCGGCCGAGTACGTCGAGCTGTGGCTGCGGGACTCCGCCGAGCAGGGCACCCCCGCCTACCGGGAGCGGTACGACGAGTGGCTCACCTGGCTGGAGTCGCTCGGCGTCACCGGGATCGGGTTCGGCTGGATCACGCTGCGCGACGGCGGCAGCCTCGACCCGGTGGTGCGGGTCGAGGAGCTCACCACGCCGGTCGAGCAGCCGGTGGGCGCCTACGTCGACGAGGTGCTCGACGCGATCGTGACCGCGCACCGGATCGGCGCGGACGAGCTGCGCCACGCCCGCCTGGTGACCCGGCCGGACGTGGTCGAGGAGCGGATCGGGCCGCCGGGCGCCGAGGACCCCGCGCGCATCGTGCTCCGCCAGACCGGCGGGCTGCGCCGGCACGCCCGGGTCGGCACGGTGGAGGCCGCGCTCGCCGGGGTCTGCGACGGCGAGCTGCCGCTCGGCGCGCTGCTCGCCGCGATCGCCGAGCTGACCGGGGCCGACCCGGACGAGACCATGGCGCGGATCGACGAGCTGCGCCCGCTGATCGCCGAGGGCTTCTTCCGGATCAAGGAACCCGCAAACGATCGATAAAGCGATCTTTGAGCGGATATTGAGTGGCGCGCGGGAAGGTGGGACCGGGCGCCGGCTCAAAGGGGTTCGGGGCCGCGCCCCGTCCGGCCGGTCACCACGAGGCGGCGGCCACCGTCGGCGGCTCTCGGGACCCGTCGACGGTGGCCGGGGAGGCCGGCCGGACGCCCGCTTTCGTGCCCGCGACGACGGGAAACCGACGTGATCAACCACTTCGCCATGACCCGGCTGGACGAGGACCTGTTCGCCGGGGTCGACGTCCCCGCCGCCCTGACGCATCCGGCGGGGCCTTCCTCCGATCCATCCACGCCCGCGGCCGGCGATCCGTGCCCCGGCCGTGCCGCGCCGCCGGACGAGGCCGCCGGGCACTGAGCACCCCGCGGCGGCCCCACCAGGCCATCGGGCCGCCGCGGGTCGTGCCCGCGCCGATCTCCGCCCGGTACGGCCGCGCGGGGCGGGTCAGCTGCCCACGCCGTTGCGCTCGAGCAGCGGGCGCAGGTCGTCCGCCTCGGGCGCGCCGAGGCGGCGGAAGATGTCGTGCGCGGCGCGCAGGCACTCCGCGCTGCGCTCGGTCCTGCCGAGGCCGGCGAGGGCCTTGCCGAGCACCGCGAGCGACTGGGCCTCGCCGTACGGGTGGGCGATCTCCCGGCTCACCGCGAGGGCCTGCTCGGCGTGCCGGGCCGCGTCCGCGTGGCGGCCCGCGGCGACGAAGGTCTCCGCGAGGCGGCAGCACACCCGCTGCTCCCAGACCCGCTGCCGGCTCGCCCGGAAGAACTCCAGGCACTCGGCGTGGTGCACCACCGCCTCGGTGAACCGGCCCACCCGGGAGAGCACGATGCCGAGGTGGTACCGGGCCCGCGCCATCCCGGCCCCGCTGCCGAGCTCGGTGAAGATGGCGAGCCCGCGCTCGGCCGCGGCGATCGCCGCCTCCGGGTTCCCGAGGCCGAGGTGGTCGCGGGCCGAGTAGCTGAGCACGAGCGCCTCGCCCGCGGGCACCCCGGTCGACCGGTAGACCTTGAGCGCCGCGTCGAACCAGTCCAGCGCCTCCTCGTGGCGGCGCTTACGCCCGGCGACCACGCCGAGGCCGTTGAGGATCTCGCCGGTGAGCACGGGGTCGCCGGTCGCCTCGGTGAGGTCGAGCGCGCGGCGGAACTCCTGCTCGGCCTCGTCCAGCCGGTTCGCCCCGAACCGCACCCGGGCGAGCACGTAGCGGCAGCGCAGCTCGCTCGCCGCGTCCCCGGCCGCGCGCGCGGCGGCGAGCACGGCCCGGGCGCGCCGGTCGAACTCGCGGGCGTAGGTGCCGGTCTCCAGCAGCGGCTCCATCGCCACCAGCAGGTCGGCGGCGGTGAGCAGCGGCACCGGCCCGTCCCCCGGCTCGCCGACCGCCTGCCCGATCGCGGCGAACATGTCCTCGCCCTCCACCGCGAGCCACGCCACGGCCTCGTCCGCCGAGGAGAAGGTACGGCCGGGCACGGCGGGCTTCGACAGCCGGTCGGCCATGAGACTGCCCTCGTAGGCGAGCCGGTGGGCCGCCTGCGCCGAGGCGAGGTAGAAGTCGAGCAGCCGGCGCAGCGCCCGCGCGGTCTCCGCCACGTCCTCGGTCCGCTCGGCCTGGCGCCGGGCGAACAGCTTGAGCAGGTCGTGGAAGCGGTACCGGCCGGGCGCCGGGGCCTCGAGCAGGCTCGCGTCGACGAGCGACTCGAGCACGTGCTCGGTCTCGACCGGGTCGTGGCCGAGCATCGCGGCCGCGGCGAGCACCGAGATCGCCGGGCCGCTCGGCAGCGACAGCAGCCGGAACGCCCGGGCCTGCCGCTCGTCGAGCTGGCCGTACCCGAGGGCGAAGGTGGCGCTCACCGCGAGGTTGCCGACCCGCAGCTCGTCGAGGCGGCGCCGCTCGTCGGCAAGCCGGGGCACGATCGAGGCGATCGTCCACGCGGGCCGCGCGGCGAGCCGCGCCGCCACGATGCGCACCGCGAGCGGCAGGAACCCGCAGGCGGCGACCACGTCCATCGCGGCCGCGCGCTCGGCCGCCACCCGATCCGGCCCGGCGACCGCGGCGAACAGGTCGAGCGCCTCGTCCGGCTCCATCACGTCGAGGTCGACGAGCCGGGCCGCCGGCAGGTCGGCGAACTTGACCCGGCCGGTGACGATCGCCGCGCAGCCCGGCGCGCCGGGCAGCAGCGGCGTCACCTGCTCCGCGTCCCGCGCGTTGTCGAGCAGCACGAGGATGCGCCGGTCGGCGAGGAGCGAGCGGTACAGCGCGGCCCGCTCGGCCGTGCCCTCGGGGATGACGTCCATCGGCACGCCGAGGCCGCGCAGGAACGCGGCGAGCACGGTCTCCGGCGCGATCGGATCCTCGCCGTAGCCGCGCAGGTCCGCGTAGAGCTGGCCGTCGGGGAACCGGTCCTGCACCAGGTGCGCCACGTGTACGGCGAGCGTCGTCTTGCCCACGCCGCCGATGCCGGAGATCGCGGCGATCGGCACCGCCTCGGGCGTGGCCGGGTCGGTGAGCAGCGCGCAGAGCCGGTTGACGAGCTTCTTGCGGCCGGTGAAGTCGGCGACCGCGGGGGGCAGCTGGGCGGGCCGGGGCGGCTCGGCCGTCCGGGCCGGCGCGACCTGGTGGGCCGTGGCGGGTGCGGAAGGGGCGTCCGGTACGGCCGGGCCGTCGGATCGCGCGGCGGGCGAGGCGGCCTCGTTCCCGCCGTCCTGCGCGTCGTCCGGCGTGCCTTCCTGCGCGCCGTCCGCGGGGGTGCGTGGGTCCGGCACCTGGGCGCGGGAGGGCGCCATGAGCGTGGGGTCGCCGGCGAGGATGCGCCGGTGGAGCGTGGCGAGCTCGGGCCCGGGCTCCACGCCCAGCTCCTCGACGAGCACCCGCCGGGTCTCGGTGAACACGTTCAGCGCCTCGGCCTGCCGCCCGCAGCGGTAGTAGGCGAGCATGAGCTGGGCGCGCAGCCGTTCGCGCAGCGGATGCTCGCCGGTGAGCGCGCGCAGCTCGGCGACGAGGTCGGCGTGCCGGCCGAGCCCCAGGTCGAGGTCGACGAGGTTCTCCACCACGGTCATGCGGCGCTCGGCCAGCCGTTCCCGCTGGTTCTCCGCGAACGGGCCGACCGCGCCGGTGAGCGGCTCCCCGGCCCACAGCCCGAGGGCGGTGCGCAGCGTCTCCGCGGCCTCGGCGAGCCGTCCGTCCCGCCGCCAGGACTCGGCGTCGGTGACGAGGCGCTCGAACTCGGCGAGGTCGAGCGCGCCCTCGGCGAGGCGCAGCGCGTACCCGCGGCCCACCGAGGTGAGCAGCTGCGGCCGGGAGCGCGGGGAACGGCCCGGCTCGAGCACGCCGCGCAGCCGTGAGACGTAGGTGCGCAGCGCGCCGAGCGCGCGGGGCGGCGCACCCTCCCCCCAGACCCCGTCGATGATCTCCTCGGGAGTGACCACGCGACCCGCGCGGATCAGCAGCATCGCGAGGATCGAGCGCTGCAGCGGGGTGCCCAGATCGAGCTCCTGGCCGTCACGCCAGGCCCGGACCGGCCCGAGAATGGCGAAACGCAGCCCATCTCCCCCACCCTGACCAGCCATTCTCTGTTTTCTCCGCCCCTGGTGCTGATTTTCACCGCATCATAGATCCCCGTATTGCGCGCGCCCTAGACACGGAGGATAACGCTGGCCGAAGTGTTGATTCGCCATTGATCAGGTTTCACCCGGCATCGGGGATTCTTGATGGCGAGCGCGCGTGGTCTCCACGGGGGCGGCCACGCCGAGATGATATTCGCGGCCCGCTCGTTTCCGGGTCGATAGGCCGGTCCCGCGGCGCACGATTCCCGGTGGGATGCGCCCGGCGCCGTGCCGCGTGCAGACCGTACCCGGTCTCGTCCTCCGCGGTGCCCAGGGGGCCGCGGAGGACCTTGCGCCGCCCCGGCGGCCTCCCGCGGGGCCGGCGACGGCGGGCCGCGCACCGCCGTCCCTCCCGAACCGGCCACACCATCCTTCACCTGCGCGTTCGTGCCGTTCGTCGACCCGCGTGCCGGGCCGTTGCGCCGGGGGTGTAGCGTGGCCCGCGCCGATCGGGGTCCGCGTCCCGGCAGGCGGTGCGCGCCCGCGGTGCGCGTGCGCCGCCGTGGCCCGGTGCCGGTCGAACCGGCCCGGTGACCGCACCGGGCGCATGGAGATCGATTCCGCCGTGCCGTACTCCGCGACGTGGGACGTTGGAACCCGGATGCGCAATGCGAAGCGGTGGCCTATGGCGGCATTGTCGGACTTGTCCTGTAGGTGAAAATCCCGCTAGCCAGTTGCGATCGGTCTGCATACGCGACTTCAGCGGTCTGTAAGCGGAGCCCGGTCGGATGCAAGCGGTATGCAGGCGGCGCCGGTTTCACTAACGGTGCGAGCTCGTCCGGAAGGAAGACGACTCGCACCTCGCTCCCCGCAGCCTCGTCAAAACGGAGGGAATGTCATGCGCCGCTCGATCAGCACCCTGCTCGGTGTGACCGCCGCCGCCGGTATCGTCGCCTTCGGCGTCCCGGCCCTCGCCTCGCCGGCCGCGGCCTCCACCGCCTCGCCCGACCCGCGGGCCGCCCTGACCGACGACGTCGACCGCTGGGGCCCGATCTTCGCCAGAAACCGTCTGGCGAGCGCCAGAGGCCTGGTGGCGGACCGGTGGTTCGGGGTCCGCAGAAACACGGTGCGGGTGTCCGGTCAGCTCACCGACCTCGACTTCCGCACCTTCCGCCGGGGCGGTAAGTGCGCCTACGTCAACTTCGACATGCGTCGCCTGGGCGCGCCGCGCTTCGCCTTCTTCGAGGGCCCGACCTACACCTGGTGCGGCGCCGACAAGGCCCCGCGCTCCTTCTCCTTCGCCCGGAACAACATCAGCGGCGTCCGGGCCACGGTCTGCCAGGTCGACCGCTTCGGCGGCCGTCCGATCGCCTGCCGGACGCAGGTCATCTACGACGCCCGGCGATAGTTTCCACACCGCGCCGCGCGGCGCGTCCGGCCCCGCCCGGACGTGACCGCGCGGCCCACTCCTCGGCCTTCCTGAGCAACACCCACACCCACACCACGACGGCCCGCCCGGATCGGCATCCGGGCGGGCCGTCCGGCGTTCCGGGCCACGTGGTGTCCCGCCGGCGCGACCGGGTACGGCACGCGGCATCGGCGGCCGTGCCGCGCAGGGGACCGGGTCAGAGCGAGGTGTGGGCGAGCGACCGGGCGGCCGGGCCGACGTCGTTGCCGGTGATGCCGGCGAGCGCCTCGGCGAGGTGGTCGAGCGCCTCGGCGATCCACGGCAGGCGCAGCGGGTCCGCGGCGTCCAGGGCGGCCAGCCGCTGCTCCTCGGTCTCGCCGTACATCATGCTCGTCGCCACCCGCACCCGCAGCGCCCGCGGGTCGTCGCCGAACGCGCTGCCGGGGAGCACGCCCACGCCGTACCGGTCGAGCAGCGCCGCGGCGAACTCGTCCGAGGTGGCGAACTCGGTGAGGAAGCCGAAGTCGGGGTAGAGGTAGAAGCCGCCCTGCGGCATGTGCAGGGCCGCCCCGGCGGCGAGGAACCGCTCGGCCACCGCCCGCACCACGGTGGCGTGCAGCCGCCTGCTGTCGGCGATCCGGGCGACGAGCTCGACCGGCTCGGAGAAGGCGTAGGCGGCCGCGTGCTGGATGGGCGCCGCCGGGCTCGACCAGATCTCGCTCGCGATGGCGAGCATGCTCGCGCGCAGGTCGTGGGCGTCGTCGGGGAGCCGGGCCACGCCGATGCGCCAGCCGCCCAGGGCGAGGCTCTTGCTCAGCCCGGTCGTGATCACGGTGCGCTCGGGGGCGAGGGCGGCGGGGCTCGGGCACCGGTTGAGGGGGTTGTGCACGAGGTCGCCGTAGATCTCGTCGGAGATGATCGTCAGGTCGAGCTCGCGGGCCACCTCGACCAGCCCGTGCACGGTCTCCGGCCGGGGGAGCAGCCCGGTGGGGTTGTCGGGCAGGGTGACGAGCAGCGAGCGGACGTCGCGGCCGCGGGCGCGGGCCTCGCGCACCGCGTCGGCCACGAGCCCGGGGTCGGGCACCCCGCCCTCACCGGGCGGTGGCGGCAGCAACAGCGGACGCACCCCGATCAGCTCGGCCTGCGCGGCGTAGCTCACCCAGCTCGGCCGCGGCAGCACGATGTCCCCGCCGATCGCCATGAGGAGGGCGTACAGCAACGGCTTGCTGCCGGGGCCGCAGATCACCAGCTCCGGGTCGGTCGGCAGGCCGCGGCGCGCCCAGTAGCCCGCCGCCGCCTCGCGCAGCTTCGCCGTACCCGCGACCGGGCCGTAGCCGTTCTGCGCGGAGGACGCCTCCAGGCGCTCCCGTAACGAGGGGTGGACCGGAAGTCCTGCCTCCCCGAACGCCATGTGGAGCACCCGCTCTCCCGCCATACGCCGACGAGCTATCTCCTCATTTGCCGCCAAGGTGGCAGAAAGCGTCACGTTCATGGACAAACCCTTCGTGTGCTCGGAACCGTTCCCAGGGTGCGTCGGCGTAGGCGTAAGTACAAGCGAGGGTTGCCGGGGGTGGGCATAAGATTTAGTGATGCTAGATATCCGGCGCCTGGCCCTGATCTGTGAATTCGCCCGTAGGGGGAGCATTGCGGCGACGGCGGCCGCGTTGGGTTACACGCCGAGTGCGGTTTCCCAACAGCTCGCCACGCTGGAGCGTGAGGCGGGCACCGCGTTGCTCGACCGGACCTCGCGCAGCGCGGAGCTCACCGACGCCGGCCGCCGGCTCGTCGCGCACGCCGAGCGCATCCTCGCCATGGTCGAGGAGGCCGAGGCGGACCTGTCCGCGCACGCCGCCACGCCGCGGGGGCGGGTGGTGGTCACCGCCTTCCCCACGGCCGCCGTGGCGTTCGCCCCGGCGCTCGCCCGCTCGCTGCGGCGGCACAGGGAGCTCACCCTGCGGCTGCGGCAGAGCCGCTCCGGCCGCGGGCTGCGCGAGGTGCAGTCCGGCGAGGTGGACATCGCGCTCGTGGACGACTGGTACGGCCGCGCCCGCGGCTACGACAACCTGCAGGTGTTCCCGCTGCTGCGGGACCCGCTCGTGCTCGTGGTGCCCCGTAGGCACCCGATGGCCGACCCGGCGGTGCCGGTCGACCTGAAGGCGCTGCGGGACGAGCCGTGGATGGCGACCCCGGAGGGCGAGCCCTCCCGGCTCGCCGTGGACCGGCTGCTCGCCGACGTGGGCGGGGCCCAGCCGGTGGCGTGGGAGTTCGAGGGGCTCGGCACGATCCTCGGCCTGGTGGCGAAGGGGGTCGGCATCGCCGCGGTGCCCTCGCTCGCCCTCGCCGCCGGGGTGCGCGGCATCGCGGTACGGCGGCTGCCCGGCGACCCGCCCGCCCGCGAGGTGCACGCGGTGGTGCGGCCGTCGAGCACCCACCGGCCGTCGGTCGCCGCCACGCTGCGGGCGATCCACGTGGCCGCGCGGTACATCGCCGCGGATCTGGAACCCGTGCAGTCCCTGCTGCCGCGGGATGGGGCACGATCGGCGGGGTAGGTCCCCCCTTGCGTCATGACGACGCCAGGCCCCCGTCAAGGAGGATCCCCGTGCCGACATCGGTTCCCCGTCGCTTCGAGGGCAGGTACGCGCTGGTCACCGGAGCCGCGCAGGGCATCGGCGCCGCCACCGCGCGGCGGCTCGCCGCCGAGGGCGCCGCGGTCGCGGTGGTGGACCTCGACGCCGGCCGCTGCGGCCCGGTCGTGGACGAGATCAAACAGGCCGGCGGCGAGGCGATCGCGCTCGCCTGCGACGTGTCCGACGCCGCCCAGGTGGAGGCCATGGTCGACGCGGCCGTCGCCGCCTTCGGCCGTATCGACGTGCTCGTGAACAACGCCGGGATCACCCGCGACAACCTGCTGTTCAAGATGTCCGAGGAGGACTGGGACCGGGTCGTCGACGTCAACCTCAAGAGCGTCTTCCTGGTCTCCAGGGCGGTGCAGCGCCACATGGTCGCCCAGCGGTACGGCGCGATCGTCAACCTGTCGAGCCGTTCCGCGCTCGGCAACCGTGGCCAGGCGAACTACTCGGCGGCGAAGGCCGGGATCCAGGGCCTCACCGCCACGATGGCGATCGAGCTCGGCCCGTTCGGCATCCGGGTGAACGCCGTCGCCCCCGGCTACATCGTCACCGCGATGACCGAGGCCACGGCGGTCCGGGTCGGGGTCACCCCCGAGGACCACCAGGCGGCCGCCGCGGCGAACACCCCGCTGCGCCGCGTCGGCCGGCCGGAGGAGGTCGCGGCCGTGGTGGCGTTCCTCGCCTCCGACGACGCCTCGTACGTCAGCGGCCAGACCCTCTACGTCAACGGGGGCGCCCGCTAGGGCGGACGCGCCCGGAGCGGCGAAACGGGCGGACCGGCTCGGCCGGCCCGCCCGCTCGCGTCGTCCGGTGCGCTCAGCAGTCGACCAGCTCGGGCTTCTGGTTGAGGATCTGCGCGCGCGGGGTGATGAACTCGGCGTACGCCTCGGTCGCGGTGGGCGCGAACACGGCGACCCGGTGGCAGTTCTGGAAGGCGAGCCGCACGCCGAAGTGGCGCTCCAGCGCGCCGCGCATGGCGTCGCTCGCCATGCAGCGCAGCAGCTGGCCGCGGGCGGCCTCGTCCGGCGGCGGGACCTGGTTGTCGGCGAAGTCGGCGCCGGTCCGGTTACGCTCCTCGACGAGCCCGCTGATCAGCGACCAGGCGTACGGCAGGGAGTCGCGGATGCAGGCGACGAACGCCTCGTCGTCCACCTCCCCGGCCTGGGCCTGGTCGAGCAGATCGTTGGGAACGGTCAGCGACATGTGCGTGCTCCTCTCGCATCGACATGACGGGCGGATGTGCCTCGGGAGCTGATCAACCGGTGGCGGGGCAACCGCTTCGACGCTAGGCCGATCAGCCGATCGGCATCCAGCCACCGGGAGGCGACACTCGCCGGACGCGAAGGCGAGATCAGATCTGTCTTGCGCGCGGCTCGCGTACCGGCTAACGCCGCCACCGCGTGGCCGGATCGCCGGGTCACGCGGGCGATCCCGCGGCGACCGGGCCGAAGACGAAGTCCGGGTCGATCTGGGCGCGCAGGTCCTCGCCGACCGCCCGGTTCGCCCACGCCTCGGCGTTGCGCAGGTGGAACTCGATCGCCTGGCGGCCGAACTTCTCCCAGTCCTTGGGCTGCGCGTCGAGCCGGCGCAGCATCGTGGCGAGGGCCTCGCGGTTGACCGGCTCCAGGTCGTCGAGGGTGAACGGGCGGCCCTGCTCCATGCCGCGCACCGCGCGCGAGTGCTCCAGCCAGACGAGCAGGTCGTCGCCCACCTGGTCGCGCAGGAACGCGACGTCGCCGTCGTCCTGCACCTTGTTGCCCACGACCACGATCGGCACGTCGTAGTCGGCGGCGTACTCGCGGTACTGGCGGTAGACGCCGACGCCCTGCCGGGTGGGCTCGGCGACGAGGAACGTCAGGTCGAACCGCGTGAACAGGCCGGAGGCGAACGAGTCGGCGCCGGCCGTCATGTCGACGACCACGTACTCGCCCGGGCCGTCGACCAGGTGGTTGAGGTAGAGCTCGACCGCCCCGACCTTCGAGTGGTAGCAGGCGACCCCCAGGTCCTCCTCGGCGAACGGGCCGGTGACCATGAGCCGCAGCCCTTCGGCCTCGACGCTGAACTTGCCGAAGAACGGGTCGTCGACCCGCACCAGCCGGGAGCCCCGCCCCGGCGGGGTCGTCTTGACCATGGCCGCGGCCGAGCGGATGCGCGGGTTGTCGCCGCGCAGGTAGTCCTTGATCTCGGTCAGGTGAGCGCCGAGCGGCTCCGGCAGGCGGTCCTGCTCGAGCCCGAGCACGAGCCCGAGGTGCTGGTTGATGTCCGCGTCGATGGCGATCACCGTGCCGCCCTCGGCGGCGACGTACCTCGCGAACAGCGACGACAGCGTCGTCTTCCCGCTGCCGCCCTTGCCGACGAAGGCAACCCTCACGTCCCCGATCCAATCTGACGATGAAAATCACTTTCACCTGACGCGACCCCATGATGCCACGCCACCGGCCCGCGCGTCCCCCGTTTCCGGCGTGTCGTAGGCCCGCTTTCGCCGTACGGCACGCCCATCCACCTGCGAAAACGACAGTCGGGGATACGGCGGGCGAGAAGGATGAAACAGGCGACGAGTGGGCGTTCCCGTCACTCCGTCGGTGGCGTCGGGCGGGCCGGAGACCCGGTCGGCGAGCGGACGCGGCGGTGCCGGATCCGTGATCGCGGGGCCGCCGCCGAGGACGGGTTCGTGCGCGCCGCCCGTGCGAGGGGGTCACGTTGCCGGGGCGCCGTCCCGCCTCGGCGGCATCCGAGCGGGCGGCAGGAGGGCGGTGCCGCCGGCGTCCTGGCGCGTCACCGGCGTACCGCGCACACGCTTACGCGGACCGTTCCGGCGCGGGACGGACACGGTCGGTCGCGCTCGCGGAGCCCGTGGGGCGAGTGGGTCGTGGCCTACGGCGTGCGCGGGGCGGGCAGCAGGTCGCCCTCGGGCACGCGGTAGAGGCGGAGGACCGCGCGCATCGTCGGGCGGAGCTCGGCCCACTTCGCCTCGGGGGTGACCCAGGTGAGGATCGTGGTGGTCTTGCCGGTCCAGATCACCCGGCGCAGCTCGCGGTAGACCGTGTTCTTCACCGACCAGGGGTAGGGGCGCAGCCCGGACGCCTTCCAGCGCGCCTCCCACTCGGCGGCCTTGGCGTCCTTGAACTCGATGCGCTCCATTCTGATCTTGCGGTACGACTTCACCGACGCCGACAGGTTCGACTCGGCGTCCTGCAGCACGATGAGCGGGTCCTGGCCACCCCAGTCGATGACGCTGATCCGCAGGTGGCCGGAGCCGTCCGGGGCGGACCACTCCTGGTGGTCGGTGTGGTCGGTGCGCTTCCAGCCCTTGGGCACCGCGGCCTCCCAGCCGGTGCCGGGCCGGTACCACTTCAGCGGCAGCCGGGCCGGTGCCGTGGGCGAGGGTGTGGGGGTCGGGGTGGCGGCGACCGTGACCTCCGGGGACGGCCTGCCGGATGCCACCGCGGCGGGGGCGGCCTGGGAGGCGCCGGTGGAGCGTAACAAGGCGAACCCGCCGAGCGCGCCGGCGAGCACCACGCCCCCGGCGACCGCGGCGACGAGCACGCCCCGTCGCCGTCTCGGCCCGCCGACGGCCCCGGACGCCCCTGCCGCACCGGGGATCGCGAGGGCGCCGGGCCGCGCGTCCTCGCCCGGCTCGCCGGGGCGGGTCGCCCTGCCGCGTTTCCGGGAGACCGGCGCGGCGGGCTCCTCGGGCGGCACCAGCTCCGCCAGCATCGCGTCCGCCTGCGCCGCCCGCAGCCGGGCCGCCGGATCCGTGGCCAGCAGGCCGGAGAGCACCGGCCGGAGCGCCTCCGGGGCGCGCGCCAGCTCGTCGGCCGACACCCCGTCCTCGACCACGGGCGGCGTGCCGACCGCGGCGGTGAAGAGGGTGGCGCCGAGCGCCCACAGGTCCGCGGCCGGGCCGGACCGTGCGCCCTCGGGGGCGCGGTACGGCGGCTCGCCGTCGGTCACCGGGACGCCGAGGTCGGCGAGCGCGACGCGGCCCTCGTACCCGATGAGCACGTTCGCCGGCCGTACGTCGCCGTGCACCAGCCCGGCGGCGTGCGCGGCGGAGAGCGCGTCGAGCACCCGCCGCCCGATCGCCGCGACCCGCTCCGGCGGCAGCGGCCCGTCGTTGGCGACGATCGCCGCGAGCGACCGGGACGGCAGCAGTTCCATGATCACCCAGAGGCGCTCGTCGTCCTCGGCCACGTCGTAGACGGCAACCAGGTTCCGGTTGGCGACGCGGGTCGCCGCGTTCGCGGTGAGGGTGATCCGGCGGATGAACTCGGCCCGGCCCTTGAGGCCCAGCCCGGGCGGCGGCACCACCTCCTTGGCCGCCACCGGGCGGTCGAGCAGGGTGTCGTGCCCCTCCCACACGGTGCCCGCGCGCCCCTGCCCCAGCGCTCGCACGAGTCGGTACCGGTTGACGATGAGTCGGCCAGGAGCACCCATGCGCAAGCCCTTCCGCGGGCGACATGCCAAGCGACACCAGCAGAGCGGCAGTCTGCCACAAAACCGCCCGGTCGGGGCAGGTCCGTGACCGGATCAGTCACAGATGGCGGCGAGGTTCGCGGGCCGGTCGGGCCCGGGCGCGGGGCGGGGCGTCGCCGCCGGGGAGGCGGAGCGGCGCGGGCGGCTCCGCTCGGTCTCGAGGGCCTCGGCGACCTTGCGGCGGATGAGGGACCAGTCGGGGGCGGAGGGGTCGATGAGCGGCGGGACGAACTGGAGGGTGCGCAGCTCGGCGGCGTCCATCCGGGACGCCAGGTCGGCGAGGGCGGGCAGCATGTCGCGGGGGATGTCGGTGGACACGTGCCGCTTGGCGGCCTCGGCGATGCGCTCGAACCCGCGGATCACCGCCGCCGGGTCGGCCTGCCGGGCCACGGCGTACAGCAGGCACTTCTGCCGCGTCATGCGCACGTAGTCGTCGCTGTCGCTGCGCGAGCGCCCGAACCAGAGCGCCTCCGTGCCGGACAGCCGCCGGGTGCCCGCCTGCAGCACGCGCCCCTGCCTGCCGTACGGGATGTCGGACTTGATGGTGACGGTGACGCCGCCGATCGCGTCGATCAGCTCGGCGAAGCCCCGCATGTCCACCATCACGTAGTGGTCCACCGGAATGCCGAGGATGAGCTCGGCGGTCTGCTTGAGCAGCGTGGGACCGCGGCGGCCGTCCGGCACCCCCGGCATGATCTCCGGATGGTCCTCGGCCCACTGGTGGACCTCGTTGAGCAGCCCGGGGTTGCGCAGGCTGCCGTCGCCTGTGAACCCGAACGGGAAGTGCCGGCGCGCCGGGCCGGGCATCGGGGCCCGCTCCAGGTTGCGCGGCAGCCCGAACAGCACGGTGCGGCCGGTCCGCACGTCGATGGTGGCGACCGTCATGCTGTCGGTGCGCGCCCCCGGCCGGTTCTTCGCCGCGTCGGCGCCGATCAGCAGGATGCTCACCCGGGAGCGGCCCCGCCACGGGTCGTCCCCCTCGGTCTCCGGGGCGAACAGGGTGATGAGCACGTCCCGCGACACGTACGCGAGCCGCGCCGTGTGCACGAACGGCACGCAGATGGCCGCGCACAGCGCGGCGACCACCGCGCCCGCGAGGACCCGCCCCGGCCCGGCCGCCTCGGCGGGCCGTACCACCCGGTAGGAGCAGACCACCACGGCCACCCAGACCGCGCCGATGCCCAGGATCGCGACGATCAGCCCGGTGAGCCACCCCGGCTGTACGGCGAGCGGCAGCAGCCGCAGCCGCAGCGCGGTGAGCGCGACGAGCGCGATCGCGATGAGCCCGGCCTGCAGCGCCAGCAGGGCGACGCCCGCCCGGGTACGCCCGGCGACCAGGTGGGCGACGCCCCACAGCAGCGCCGAGGCCACGGTGAGGGCGACGGCGGACGGCAGGCTCCGGACCTCGTGATCGACGGGTGCTCGGACGGCCATACCGGATTGATAACCGTCCGCGACCGGGCCAGTCGGAGGTGACGCACCTGCTGTGGAAAACCCGGTACAGCTCTTGGCCTGACCTTATTTACTTTTGGTCACGGCGCGCCTCCGCGTCGTGGTGTCCGGAAGCGATCCGACCGGGGGCGACGGGCGCGCCACCCGGCCGGACACCGGCCCGTGGCCCGGTCAGGCACCGACCTCCGGCCGGTCGGGCAGCTCCCAGCGGGTGTGGAAGGAGCCCTCGCGGTCGACGCGGCGGTAGGTGTGCGCCCCGAAGAAGTCCCGCTGCGCCTGGGTGAGCGCGGCCGGCAGCCGCTCGGCGCGCAGCGCGTCGTAGTAGGCGAGCGCGGTGGCGAAGCCCGGGGTGGGGATGCCGAGCTGGGCCGAGATCGACACCACGGTCCGCCAGGAGTCCTGCGCGTCCCCGAGCGCCCCGGCGAAGTGGTCGTCGGTGAGCAGCGTCGGGGTGCGCGGGTCGGCCGCGTACGCGGCGCGGATGCGGTCGAGGAACCGGGCCCGGATGATGCACCCGCCCCGCCAGATCGTCGCCATCGCGCCGAGGTCGATGCCCCAGCCGTACTCGTCGCTCGCCGCCTGGATCTGGTTGAAGCCCTGCGCGTAGGCCACGATCTTCGAGGCGTACAGGGCCTGCTCGACGTCGTCGGCGAACCGCTGCTCCAGCTTGAACCGGGACGGCCCGGGCAGGCGGCGCGCCGCCTCGCGCAGCCGCGGGCTGCCGGACAGCGACCGGGCGAACACCGCCTCGGCGATGCCGCTCACCGGCACCCCGAGGTCGAGCGCGGTCTGCACGGTCCACCGGCCGGTGCCCTTCTGCTCGGCCTGGTCGACCACGACGTCGACGAACGGCCGCCCGGTGGCCGGGTCGGTGTGCGCGAGCACCTCGGCGGTGATCTCGATCAGGTACGACTCGAGCCGCCCGTTGTTCCAGCTCCGGAACACCTCGGCGATCTCGGCCGGGGGCATGCCCAGGCCGTGCCGCAGCAGGTCGTACGCCTCGGCGATGAGCTGCATGTCGGCGTACTCGATGCCGTTGTGCACCATCTTCACGAAGTGCCCGGCGCCGTCCGGGCCGACGTGGGTGCAGCACGGCACGCCCTCCACCTTGGCGGCGATGCTCTCCAGCAGCGGGCCGAGCGCCTCGTACGACTCCGGCGACCCGCCGGGCATGATGCTCGGCCCGTTGAGCGCGCCCTCCTCGCCGCCGGAGATGCCCGTGCCGACGAAGTGGATGCCGCGCTCGCGCAGCTCACGCTCGCGGCGCCGGGTGTCCTCGAAGTGGGCGTTGCCGCCGTCGACGATCATGTCGCCCGGCTCGAGCAGCGGCGCGAACTCCTGGATCACCGCGTCGGTGGCCGCGCCCGCCTTCACCATGATCACAATGCGCCTGGGCCGCTCCAGGGAGCGCACGAACTCCTCGGGCGTCTCCGCGGGCAGGAACACGCCCTCGTGCCCGTACTCGGTGACCAGCGCCTTCGTCCTGGCCGGCGTCCGGTTGTGCACCGCGACGGCGTGCCCGTGCCGGGCGAGATTGCGGGCGAGGTTCCGGCCCATCGTGGCGAGGCCGGTAACGCCGATGACTGCCTTCTTCGTCATGTCTCCCACTCTTCCTCACCTCGGTGCGCCACGCCCGCCGTGTCCGCGCGGTTCTCCCGGCGCCCACCCGGCGTACCGTACCGTGCGCGCCTGACGAGCGGTCCCCGCGGCCGGGTCCGGCGTGCGGGCGTCCGGTCACGGGTGAATCGTTCGGGCGCGCTCGGGCATCAGCAGGGGGTACGCCGGGAGTGATCTCCGGGTTCAGCGCCGCCCGGGCCGCCTCCGGCCCCCGGTACGGCTCACGCGCGGCTCAGGCCAGGGGCGGCCGGCCGACCAGCGCGTCGAGGCGGATGGGCAGGTCGCGCACGCGGATCCCGGTCGCGTGGTACACGGCGTTGGCGATCGCGGCGGCCGCGCCGACCGTGCCGACGCCCGCCAGGTGGCCGGCGGACGGCGGCTCGGGGCCGAGGCCGTCGCCCGGGACGAGGTGGGCCTCGACGTACGGGGCGTCGGCGAAGGTGGCGAGCAGGTAGTGGGACAGGTCCTGGTTGAGGAAGCCGCCCCACCGCTCGTCGATCTCGCCCTCCTCGAACAGGGTCATCGACAGGCCGAGCGTCATCGCCCCGGCGAAGAGGGCACGCAGCTCGTCCTCCTCGGCGGCGCCGCCGGCCGCGCCGCCGACGGTGAACACGCCGAGCAGCCGCGGCACCCGGATCTCGCCGGTGTCGGCGTTCACCCGCACCTCGGCGAACTGCGCGCCGTACACGTGCCGCCGGTCCGGGTCGTCGGCCCGCGCGCTCACCGCCACGGGCGTGCCCTCGGCGTGCCCGCCCGGCCGGCCGCCGCGCCCGTGCTCCGCCGCGCCGAGCAGCTCCAGCAGCGCCTCGCAGGCGCGCACCACGGGCATGCTCCACCGGACCACGTCCTCCGGCTCGTCGCCGCGTGCGGCGCCGCCCGGCGGCCCCGCCGCGCCGCCCTCGCCGCCCACCTCGATCTCCACCCGCTCCGGGGTGACGCCGAGCACGACCGCGGCGATCGTGGTGAGCGCGGCCCGCTCCTCGGGCCGCATGCGCGCGGCGGCGAGGCGCACCCGGTAGCGGCCGTCGTCGTCCCGCCACGCGGTCGCCTCCGGACGCGGCTGCCGCGCCGGGTACGCCGAGACCGCCACCCCGGTGCCGACCAGCCGGCGCCCGTCCCACCGCACGCCCGGCGCCGGGTCGCGCCCCGCCCAGCCGAAGTGCTCGGCCCCGGTCCGCAGGCAGGCCGCGACGGCCGCGGACGCGGCGGTGCCGTACCCCTGCCGGTCCGCCCCCGGCAGGTTGCGCAGCCGCAGCTCGATCGGGTCGAGGCCGCAGGCGGCGGCGAGCTCGTCCATCGCCGACTCCAGCGCGAACGTGCCGGGGAACTCCCCGTACGTGCGCGACCACGACGGCGTCGGCACGTCGAGCGGCACGACCGTGTGCGTGCGGTACCGGAGCGGCACGTCGTAGACGAGCCGGGCCATGCCGGTCGCGGCCTCGGCCGCGGGGCCGCTCGCCGGGCCGGAGGACTCCGTGCCGCGACCCGGATCGGCGACCGTGGAGGTCTGCTCGACCACGTCGTGGCCGAGCGCGACGAGGCGGCCGCGGCCGTCCGCGCCGAGCCGTACCCGCTGCACGAGCGGCGTGCGGTAGCCGGTCACCGCGAACATCTGCCGCCGGGTGAGCGTGACCTTCACCGGCCGCCCGGTCACCTGCGCCGCGATCGCGGCGAGCACGGTCTGCGGCCGGGCCTCGGGCGTGCTGCCGTACCCGACGCCGACGTGCGGCGTGATCACCCGCACCAGGCTCGGCGGCAGCGTGAACAGCTCGGCGAGGGTCTCCCGGACCGCGGTCGCGCCCGGGCAGGAGTCGTAGAGCACCAGGCCCCGCTCGTCCCAGACCGCCACGGTGCTGTGCGGCTCCATCGGGTTGTGGTGGTAGGCGGGGGTGGTGTAGGTGAGGTCGAGCCGCACGGCCGCCTCCCGCAGCGCCCGCTCCACCGCGTCGCGGCCGTCCTCCTCCGGTGCCTCCTCCCAGGTCCGGTACGCCCGCGGGTGGTCCTCGCGGAGCACCACGTCGTGCGGCTCGGGGGCGTAGTCGACGCGCACCCGGGCCGCGGCGTCGTACGCGGTCTCCAGCGTCTCGGCGACGACCGCGGCGACGAACTGCCCTCGGTAGGCGATCTTCGGCGACTGGAACAGCGCGAGGTCGGACTCCTCGGGCACGCCCAGCCCGGGCGCGTTGCCGTGCCAGAGCACCGCGAGCATGCCGGGCATGGTGAGGATCGTCTCGGAGTCGACGTTGACCACCTCGCCGCGGGCGATCGTCGCCTGCACGGGTACGGCGTAGGCGAGCGCGGCGCCGGGGGAGTACTCGGCGGCGAACCTCGCCCGGCCGGTGACCTTGGCCCACTCGTCACCGTCCCGCCGGTCGCGGTTCCGGCGGTCACCGTTCGCCCGGCCGCCGCCGTGGCGGCCCCCGTTCCACGGCGCGTCGTGCCACGGGTCGTCCCGGTGGCCCGACACGGCGGTCGCCTGGTCCGCGTACCGGTGGTCCATCAGCGTCCCTCCGTGGCGAGCTCGGTGAGCGTGCGGGTGAGCAGGTTGCGCACGAGCGGCACCTTGTAGGCGTTGTCGCGCAGCGGGCGGGCCCCGGCCGGCTCGGTCCGGGCCGCGCGGGCGAAGTTCTCCTCGGTGGCGTCCGCGCCGTACAGCGCCTCCTCCGCGCGCTCGGCCCGCCACGGTTTCGGCGCGACACCGCCGAACGCGACCCGGCACTCCCGCACCACCCCGCCGGTCACCTCGAGCACCACCGCGACCGACACCACGGCGAACGCGAACGACGTGCGGTCGCACACCTTGCGGTAGCGGGAGCGCTCCGCGCCGGTGGGCGGCACCTCGATCCCGGTGATGAGGTCGGCGTGCTCGAGCACGGTGTCCCGCCGGGGATCGTCGCCGGGGTCCCGGTACAGCCCGGTGATCGGCAGCCGCCGCGGCCCGGCCGCGCCCTCGACGCGCACCACCGCGTCGAGCGCGGCGAGCGCGACGGCGAGGTCGGACGGGTGGGTGGCGACGCACGACGGCGAGTACCCGACGATCGCCAGGTTGCGGTGCACGCCCTCCATCGCCGGGCAGCCGCTGCCGGGCTCCCGCTTGTTGCACGGCTTGCTGATGTCGCTGAAGTACGCGCACCGGGTGCGCTGCAGCAGGTTCCCGGCGACCGTGCCCATGTTCCTGATCTGCCCGGACCCGACGGACAGCGCGGCCTGCGCCAGCACCGGGTAGCGCCGCCGTACCCCGAGGTGGGTGGCGAGGTCCGCGGTGCGCACCGCCGCGCCGATCACCAGCCCGCCGTCCCCGGTCTCCTCGATGCGGTCGAACGGCAGCCGGCTCACGTCGACGAGCAGCTCCGGGGCGAGCACCCCGAGCCGCATCAGGTCGATGAGGTTGGTGCCGCCGCCGAGGTACATCGCCCCGGGCGTGTCGCGCACCGTGGCGAGGGCCGCGTCGATGTTCCACGGCCGCTCGTAGTCGAAGGGCCTCACCGCGACCGCCTCCGCGCGTGCGCCCGGTCCCGGGTACGGCGGGCCGTCACCGGGCCACCTCCGCGATCGCCACGGCGATGCGGCCGTAGCAGCCGCAGCGGCACAGGTTCCCGCTCATCCGCTCGCGGGTCTCGGCGGGGTCGAGGGCGGGCGGGGCGGACAGGTCGGGGGTGACCGCGCTCGGCATGCCCGCCTCCGCCTCGGCGAGCACCGCGACCGCGGCGCAGAGCTGGCCGGGGGCGCAGTAGCCGCACTGCACGGCGCGGTGCTCGACGAAGGCGCGCTGCAGCGGGTGCGGCCCGCCGTCGCCGGCGAGGCCCTCCACGGTGGTGACCTCGGCGCCGTCGACCGCCACGGTGAGGGTGAGGCAGGAGTACACGCGGCGGCCGCCGACGAGCACCGTGCAGGTGCCGCACTCGCCGTGGTCACAGCCCTTCTTCGCGCCGGTGAGGCCGAGCCGTTCCCGCAGCGTGTCGAGGAGCGTGGCCCGCGTGTCCACGCGGATGTGGTGCGGCACCCCGTTGACGGTCAGCCGGACCGTGCGGGTGCGCACCCGTGCGGAGTGGAGCTCGTCGGTCACGCAGCCCTCACTACCCCTGTCAGGTGGTTTATCCCAAAAATTGGCCACCTGCCCTAATTTCTGGCGGCGGCCCGCGTCGGGCCGGTGGGCACGGCGCCGGCCCCGCCGTACGCTGGCCGGAGAGCGGGCCGCGGAGGGCCGGACGACCACGGAGGTGGAGCCGTGCGCGAGACCCACGCGTGGATCTGCGCGACCTGCGGCAACCAGGCGGCGCCGAGCGAGCGGCCGCCCGGGCACTGCCGCATCTGCGAGGACGAACGGCAGTACGTCGGGCCCGAGGGGCAGCGGTGGACGACGCTGGCGGAGCTCGCCGCCGCGGGCCACCGCGGCGAGGTGCGCGAGGTCGAGCCCGGCCTGCTCGGCATCGGCGTGCGCCCCCAGGTCGCCATCGGCCAGCGGGCGCTGGTGGTCGCCACCCCGGCCGGGCAGGTGCTGTGGGACGTGCCGGGCTTCGTCGACGCCGCGGCGATCGAGGCGGTCCGCGCGCGGGGTCCGCTGCTCGCGGTCACCGCCTCCCACCCGCACTTCTACGGCGTGGCCGTGGAGTGGAGCCGGGCCTTCGGCGGCGCGCCGATCCTCATCCCGGAGGCGGACGCCGAGTGGCTCATGCGCCCCGACCCGGCGGTGCGGCTGTGGCGCGGCCGGTACGAGATCGCCCCGGGCGTGACGCTGGTGCAGTGCGGCGGCCACTTCCCCGGCAGCGCGGTCCTGCACTGGGCCGGCGGCGCGGACGGCCGCGGCGCGCTGCTCACCGGCGACACGATCACGGTGGTGCGGGACCGCCGGTACGTCACGTTCATGCGCAGCTACCCCAATCAGATCCCGCTCCCGGAACGGGCGATCCGCCACATCCTCGACCGCCTGGAGCCGCTCGCCTTCGACCGGGTGTACGGCGGCTGGTGGGACAGCGTGATCCCGTCCGGCGCGAAGGCCGCGGTGTGGCGCTCGGCCGAGCGCTATATCCGGTGGGCCACCGGCGCGGCCGATCCCGCGAGCTACCTCGGCGACGGCGGCGATCCGGCCTAGCCACGGACGCGCCGGCGGGCCGGACGACCGGATCCGGACGCGGTACGGCGACGCGCGGCGATCAAGCCCCCGGACTGTCGGTGCCGGGCGGTATCGTGCTGCCGCACGGGCCGGACACGTCGGAGCCCCCCGCCCTGAAACCCTGTGGGTCCTTGGATTCTCCTTTGCGAGTGACGTGGCGGGGGATTACTGGTAGACAGGACACTGCGAAACGTAGTCACGTGACCACTCACTGCGCCTGTCGTCGCATGGCGGTGAGCGGCGCCCGCGCCGGACGGGAGGGGAATGCCGGCGTCGGGCGACGGCGAGCGGCACGGTCCCTACGACGGGGCGACCAGGTGCGTCGATCCACCACGAGCGGAACAGGGGGAATGGTGGGGTACTTACCGGACGGCCGCGAGACGCGGGAGGTCACCGTCAACCCCTCGACGGTCGTCGAGGAGCCGGAGTGGCCGCTCGCCGGGCGCATGGGCTGCACCCCCGACGAGGTGCTCGACCACCTGCAGCGGATCACCGGCGACGAGCGGGTCGTCCCGCGGGCGCACGCGCACCGTCCCGAGGCGGCCGAGCCGGTCCCGCCCTGGATCGACGCGCTGCTCGACGTGGTCCCGACCCCGGCGGCGCTGCTGGTGCCGATCCGCGACCCGGGCGGGACGATCGTGGAGTTCCGCATCGACCGGTGCAACGGCGAGGCCGCCGACCTGATGGGCCGCGCCGCCCGGCGGATCATCGGCCGCCGCCTGTGCGAGGTGTTCCCCGGCATCGGGCCCTCCGGCCTCTTCGAGGCGTACGTCAAGGTCATGCGGACCGGCGAGCCGGTACGGCTCGGCCCGCTCACCTACCAGGAGCCGGTCAACGGCGTGCTGTGCCCCGTGGTGCTCAGCGTGCGGGCCCGGAGGGTCGCCGACGGGCTGCTGGTGAGCTGGCAGTTCCACGACGACCAGGCCCGCCTCGCCGCGCACCTGCGGGACGTGGAGCGCATGGGGCGGCTCGGCTGGGCCGAGTGGAACCTCGTCACCGGCAAGATCTCCTGGACCGGGCAGCTCTACGAGATCTTCCGCGGCCATGCGCCGCGGCTGCCGCTCCCGCTGGACGAGATCCCCGACCACGTCCACCCCGACGACGCTCCCGAGGCGCGCCGCGCCCTCACCGCGCTCACCGAGCTGCACCGGCCCCAGGCGTTCGAGTTCCGCGTGGGCGAGCGGCACGTCGCCGCGACCGTCGAGCCGGTGCTCGACAACCTCGGCCGGCCGATCGCGTTCCGCGGCGTGATGCAGGACGTCACCCTCCGCCGCCGCATCGAGGAGCAGCTCGCCCGGTCCCAGGTGGAGCTGGAGCGGCACAGGGTACGGCTCGCCGAGGAGATGCAGCGCGCCCTGCTGCCGGACGCGCACCCGGAGCTGCCCGGCCTGCGCTTCGCGGTCCGCTACCACCCCGCGGAGAACACCGCCCAGGTGGGCGGCGACTGGTACGAGGCGACCACGCTGCCGGACGGCCGGGTGCTGATCGTCATCGGCGACGCGAGCGGGCACGGCCTGACCGCGGCCGCCCGCATGGCCCAGCTCCGCAACGCCCTGCTTGGCGTGGCGTTCACCGGCGCCGACCCGGCCGCGATCCTGCGCTGCCTCAACCGGCTCGTGCTCCACGTGCAGGAGCAGACCGCCACGGCGACCGCGGTCGTGGCCCACTTCGACCCGGCCACCCGGCGGCTCACCTGGGCCCGTGCCGGGCACCCCGCCCCCATCCTCGTCCGTGACGGCCGCGCCCGGCGGCTGCGCAACGACTTCGGGCCGCTGCTCGGCGCCACCGAGGAGGCCGACTACCGCGCCACCACCACCGCGCTGCGCCCGGGCGACCTCGTGCTGCTCTACACCGACGGCCTCGTGGAGCGGCGCGGCGGCGACCTCGCCGACCCGGCCCGCGCCCTGCGGCGCACGGTACTCGGCGACGACCCGGCCGCCGACCCCGACCGCATGCTCGCCGCCTTCGACATCGGCAACCCCGAGGACGACACCTGCGTGCTCGCCTTCCAGGTCGTCCCGGAGCCCTGCTGAGACCGTCCCGCGCCGGAACCGGCCGGGGCCCGGGGCAGGCCGGCCGGACCGGGGCCCGCGAGGGGCCGTGCGGGCGAGCGGCCAAGCCATGGCCGCGCCCGCCGGTCCGTACCGGGCACCGGCACTTGCGGCCCGGGTGGCGCTGCGCCGTACGCCCCCCGTTCGCGTGCGTCCACGGCGGGGCCTAGCGCCTCGCGCCGTTGCGGGCGGCGTCGAGGGCGGCGGCGATCGCGGCCTGGCCGAAGCTGATGCCGCCGTCGTTCGGCGGCACGCGCCGGTGGGTGAGCACCCGGAAGCCGCGCTCCTGCAGCGCGGGCACGAGCCTGTCGAGCAGGAGCTGGTTCTGGAAGACGCCGCCGGACAGCGCGACCGTGCCGATGCTCGTGGCGGTGCGCACCCGCTCGCACGCCTCGACGACCAGCTTGGCGAGGCTATTGTGGAAGCGGGCGGCGATCACCGGCGTCTCGGTGCCCGCGTTGAGGTCGTCGGCGACCGAGCGGACCAGGTCCGGGCCGTCGAGCAGCAGCGGCTGGCCGCCGAGCACCCGCACCGGGTAGTCATCGCGTACCGTGGGGTCGGCGTGCTGCTCCAGCTCGATCGCGGCCTGCCCGTCGTAGTTGATCATCTCGCGCACGCCGAGCAGCGCCGACACCGCGTCGAACAGCCGCCCCGCGCTCGAGGTCAGCGGGCTGTTGGTCCCGCTGCGTGCGGACCGCACCACCAGCTCCCACCGGCTCGCGCGCCGCTCGCGCAGCGGCGTCGTCTCCGGCGCCCCGGGGGCCGCGTCGAGGTAGGCGGCGGCCATCCGCCACGGCTCCCGGATCGCGAGCTGGCCGCCCGGCATCGGCACCGGCAGCAGGTGCCCGACCCGCCGGTACCCCAGCAAATCGGCGACGAGGATCTCGCCGCCCCAGATCGTGCCGTCCGGGCCGTACCCGAGCCCGTCGAACGCCACCCCGATGGCCGGTCCGGCCTCCTCGTTGTCGGCGAGGCAGGAGGCGATGTGCGCGTGGTGGTGCTGCACCGCCACCAGCTCCACGCCCTGCGACTCCCGGGCGTACTTCGTGGTGAGGAACTCCGGGTTGAGGTCGTACGCGATCACGCGGGGAACGATGTCGACCAGCCGCCCGAAGTGCGCGATGCCCTCCCGGAACGTCTTGAGCGCGGCGAGGTCCCGCACGTCCCCGATGTGGTGCGACAGGTACGCGTGCCCGTCCTTGGCGAGGCAGAACGTGTTGCGCAGCTCGGCCCCGCAGCCGAGCACCGGCCGCGGCGGCGCCACCGGCAGCGGCAGCGGCTGCGGCGCGTACCCGCGGGACCGGCGCAGCGGGGTCACCGTGCCGTTGCAGGCCCGCACCACCGAGTCCTCGGTGCGCACGTGGATCGGCCGGTCGTGCAGGAGGAACGCGTCGGCGATCTCGCCGAGCCGCTTCACCACGCGCTCGTCGTCGTGCTCCATCGGCTCGCCGGAGGCGTTCCCGCCGGTGAGGATGAACGGCGCGGCGAGCTCGGCGGCGAGCAGGTGGTGCAGCGGCGTGTACGGCAGCAGCAGCCCGAGGAACCGGTGGTCCGGCGCGACCGCGGACGCGATCCGGGCGCCCTCGCGCAGCGGCGCCACCACGATCGGCCGCCGCGGCCCGGCGAGCAGCCGCCGCGCGGTGTCGTCGAGCTCGCACAGCTCCTCGGCCGTGGCGAGGTCGGGCACCATCACCGGGAACGGCTTGTCCTCCCGGATCTTGCGCGCCCGCAGCGTGATCGCCGCGTTCTCGTCCCGGGCGTCGGCGGCGAGGTGGTAGCCGCCCAACCCCTTGATCGCGACGATCCGCCCGGCCCGGATGAGCCGCGCCGCCGCCACGATCGGGTCCCCCTGGACCGTCTCGCCGTCGGCGGTCACGATGCGCAGCTTCGGCCCGCAGGTCGGGCAGCAGTTCTGCTCGGCGTGAAAGCGCCGGTCCGCCGGGTCGTTGTACTCCCGCTCGCAGGCCGCGCACATGGTGAAGCCCGCCATCGTCGTCGCCGCCCGCTGGTACGGCACGTCCTTGGCGATGGTGAACCGGGGGCCGCAGTTCGCACAGCCGGTGAACGCGTAACGGTACCGGCGGTCGATGGGGTCGAACAGCTCGCGCAGGCAGTCGGCGCAGGTCGCGGTGTCGGGCGGGATCGACGCCTGCCGCTCGTCGCCACGGCTGGCGATGATCGCGAACCCCTGCTCGCCGAGCGCCGGGATCGGCTCGACCACCACGCGCGAGATCACGGCGAGCGGCGGCGCGTCCCGCCGTACCGACCGCTCGAACCGGGAGATCGCGGTCATCGGCCCCTCGACCTCGATCACCACCCCGCCGGCGTCGTCGCTCACCAGCCCGGCGAGGCCCAGTTCCCGCGCGAGCGCGTACACGAACGACCGGAACCCGACGCCCTGCACGATGCCCTCGACCCGAATGCGGCACCGAATACGTGCCTCACTCATGTTTTCGGGCCTCAGCATGCCCACCGACACACCCGCCACCCCTTCCCGCAGGGCAGAGCCGCCATAGGAATCACCGACCGGTGCATATCCATCGCGTCGTCTCGTGATACGCACAAAACCGGACATCGGTTCATGACCATCGACGGGATGTCGGGAGCTTTCGGCCGATCGGCGGCTGGGCCGGAGAGGGTAAGCCGGATCGAACCGTTACAAGGCCGATGAGAACAATTTTTAGGATTCAGTATCCAATATCTGACTATTCACTTAATTGTGCGCGAGACCGGCGAATAATGACGAATCATCGAGGCTTCTGATTTTGTCGGCCCGGAGAGGTCGAAAATGCGCACGCGTTTCGCCTTCTCTCGGTAATGTGACGGTCATGATTTCGGAAGAACACGAGATGACCGCGGAGCTCTTCCGAAACCGTCCCGAGCTTGCCCGCGAACTGCTCGAGGGAACTTTCGGCATAGAGCTACCGGAATACGACAAAGCCCGCACCGATGCGGGCGACTGCACCGACTTCGCGCCGGTGCCGTACCGCGCGGATGCCGTGGTGGTCTTCCTCTCCGCCGACATCCTGCACAAGGAGCGGTTCGGCTCCGACGTCGTCATGACCGTGGTCGTCGAGGTCCAGCGGAAGTACAAGGACAGCAAGGCGTGGACCTGGCCGCTGTACCTGGCGACCCTGCGGGCGCGGAACAAGTCGCCCGTCATGCTCCTGGTCATATGCCCGGACGAGAAAGAAGCCAGGAAATGTCGTCAGGAGATCTATTTGGGGCATCCCGGGTGGGTTCTCTGCCCGCTGGTCGTCAGTCCGGCCTCGATCCCCACCATCACCGATTCCGACGTCGCCGCACAATCGCCCGAGCTCGCGGTGCTTTCCGCCGTCACCCACGGCGCCGATCCCGCGAAGGGTAAAGACATCCTGCGCGCGATGCACGACGGCTTCGCCGCGCTCGACCCGGATAAAGCGTACCTGTACGCTGATTACGTTCTCAGGATGCTTCCAGCGGCACCAAGGGCATACCTGGAGGAACTATTGACAACCGGAACTGCCAAGTACCGCAGTGACTACGCACTTCGATGCAAGGCCGAAGGCCGAGCCGAAGGACTGGCGGAAGGACGAGCGGAAGGACGAGCGGAAGGGCTCGTTGAGGGGCGAGCCGAAGGGTACGCGATGGCGGTTCTCGACGCGCTCAGCCAGCGTGGTGTCGCCGTACCACAGGAGGCCGCCGAGCGGATTCAGCGATGCACGGACCTCGCGCAGCTGAAGGAGTGGCACGGCCGGGCCCTCACCGCCGAATCGGTCGATGAGCTGTTCGCCTGACAGGACCGGCTCGGCCTGTTCGCGGAGTCCGGCCGTGTTTCGCAGTGACGTTGCCCGGCGGTACTTCGCCTCGGGGCACGCCGAAGGCGGGGCGCGATCTGGATCGGCCGAGTGGATGGATCGCGCCACCGCCGTACGCTCGGTGGACGAGCTGTTCGCCTGACCGCGGGCCCGGTCAGATCATCACGTGGGCCTCGGGGTTGCCGACGAAGCAGAACTGTGCGTTGCGCAGCAGCTTGTAGTCGGGGGCCTGCCAGGTGTGCGTGGTGGGGTCGGCCGAGCGCATGTAGACGAAGTTGAACCGGTCGGCCGAGTAGATGCGCACCCCCTCCTCCTTGCACCGGCGCACCAGCCGGGTGTCCTCGCCGGCGTTGACCGGCTCGAACCGCATCTCGCGCAGCAGGTCGGCCTTGGCGAGGATGGTGGCGCCCTGGATCAGGTGGGCGTACCGGTGCTCGAGACCGGGCAGGCGCAGCACCGTGGTGTTCGTGGCCGGGAAGTACGTGTAGTGCGCGCCCTTGCCGACCATCTCGGCGTCCGCGTAGTCGAAGGCGCGGATCAGGTCGGACAGGTAGTGCTCGCCGTACAGGTTGTCGTCGTCCATCTTGGCGATGTAGTCGCCGTCCGCGACCTCGATGCCGAGGTTGAGCACCTCCCCGAGGGTGAGCGAGGGGTCGGCGAGGCGCACCTTGACGTCCGGGATGCCGGCGGCGAGCGCCTTCTCCCGCACCACGTTCGGCTCGATGTCGATGCCGTGCAGCACGAGCACGAGCTGTAGCTCGCGGTGCCGCTGCCGGGCGACCTGGTGGATGGCGTGCTCGAGCTGCCCGGCCCGGTTGGTGGGGAGCACCACGGTGATCGGGCGGCTGCGCGGGCGCACCTCCCGGCCGATCGCCCGGAGGATCTGGTCGACCCGGTGCGTGAAGGTGTGCTTGTCGTGCACCAGGCGCATCGCGAGGTGGCCCTGCCGGGCCCGGTACTCGGGGCTGTTGATCAGGTAGAGGGCCTGGTTGTAGGCCTCCTCCTGGGTGTGGGCGATCGGGATGAGCGAGCCGAAGGTCTCCTCGATCGCGCGCGACCAGCCGGACAGCACCGTGGTGGCGCAGGCCGACAGCTCGAACACCCGCCGCGCGCACATCGTCGGTGAGTCGATCACCGAGTTCACGTTGAGGAAGACCTTGTACATCTTGTACGCGGCGAGCATCTGCTCGTACGGCAGCTCGCCGACGATGTGCGGCCGGTACTCGTCCGGCCACTGGTACTTCTCGCCCGCGCTGTCGTTGCGGGCGTAGATGTGCAGGCCGAGCGGGCGCACCGGGGCGATCACGGTCTCCATCTGCTCGCGGCGCTCGGGATGCTTGTCCCGGAAGTACATGCCCGCGAAGACGATGTCGTAGGTGCGCCCCCACCGGGTCTGGATCGGGTTGTGGATGCGCGGCTGCGCGGCGAACTGCAGCACGCCCACGCGGTCGTGCCCGAGGATCTCCCGGTACTTCGGGATCATGTCGCCGTCGCAGGTGAAGACGTAGTCGAAGAGCTTCGCCGTCTCGATGAAGTGGTCGAAGTTCGGCGGGTCCTCCTTGTTCCAGAAGACCGTGGGGATGCCCTCCTCCTTGAACCACGCGACCAGCTCGCGCAGCTCCTTCTTGGGGGCGTTCGTCCCGGTCATCTGGTACCGCCAGCGCCCCTGGTTGCCGAACCAGGCCGACTCGACGAAGAGCAGCTCGGGCCGCTTCTCGGCGAAGATCTCCCGCCAGTCGGTGAGGCCGAACTCGATCTGGTCCCACTCGTACCGGAACGCGAGCCGGGAGAAGTCGTCGAGGATCACCGCCACCGGCAGGTCCGGCCGTACGATCGGCCCCTCGGGCCAGGCGAGCTTGGGGATCTTCACCTCGGGCCGCCGGTTCGCCGCGGCCTCCGCGGCCTCCGCGACCGACATGGGCGCCTTCGGGCTCTTCTTCACCTTCAGCGCGCGGCGCAGGTCGGCCGGGAGCCGTACCAGCTTCGACGGGCGGCGGGCGCCGGTGAGCGCCTCGGCGACCCGGTAGGGCCGCTGGTTCTGGGTGGCGCGCAGCTTCCAGATCGCGTAGTCGGCGCGGGCGGTCTGGATCGCGAGCTTCTCCTCCAGCTCGCGGATCCGCTCCTCGTACCGCTCGATCTCCTTGCGCTCCTCAGGCAGCCAGTTGACCGCCCCGAGGCGCTGGAAACGCGGCTGGTCCTGCTGCTCGTCCTGCTTCTCGTCGGCCATGTCCTGTCCTGCCTGTCGAATCGCGTCGCGCTAGTCGCCTGACGTGCGTACGGTCTGGGCCGCCGCCGGGGCAAGGTTGTCGCCGCGCAGCCAGGCCGCGATCACGCGGGCGATGCGCGGGCCGGCCTTGCCGTCCCACAGCGGGGGCAGCTCGCCGGTCGGGGTGGCCGCGCCGTCGGCGAGGGCCTTCGCGGCCGCCGCGGGCAACGTGGCCGGGGTGACCAGGAGGTTCGTGCCGTGCGTGATCGTGATCGGCCGCTCGGTGTTGGGCCGCACGGTGAGGCAGGGCACGCCGAGCATGGTCGTCTCCTCCTGCACGCCGCCGGAGTCGGTGACGACCAGGGCCGCGCCCTTGACCAGCGACAGGAAGTCGAGGTAGCCGAGCGGGTCGATGATCGTGAGGTTGCCCCCGGTGACGAGGCCGGCCTCGGCGAGCCGGGTACGGCCCCGCGGGTGCAGCGGGACCACGATCGGCACGAGCTCGCTCACCTCGCGCACCGCGTCGACGACCTCCCGGGCGGCCGCGGCGTCGTCCACGTTGCCGGGCCGGTGCAGCGTCGCCACCGCGTAGCGCTCGGGCAGGCCGAGGCGGGCGCGGATGCGCTCCGGGTCGAGCGAGGGCAGCGCCGCGAACAGGCTGTCGATCATCGGGTTGCCGACGAAGTGCACCTTGCGCGGGTCCACGCCCTCGTTGGCGAGGTGGGCGATCGCGTCCGGGCTGGTGCACAGCAGGATGTCGGCGAGCGCGTCGGTGACCACCCGGTTGATCTCCTCCGGCATGGTCCGGTCGAACGACCGCAGCCCCGCCTCGACGTGCGCGGTGGGCACGCCGAGCTTCGCGCACACGAGGATGGCGGCGAGGGTCGAGTTCACGTCGCCGTAGACGACGACGAGGTCCGGCCGGTGCTCGGTGATGACGTCCTCAAGCCCGGTGAGCAGCGCCGCGGTCTGCCGGGCGTGGGTGCCGGACCCCACGCCGAGGTTGGCGATCGGCTCGGGCAGGCCCAGGTCGGCGAAGAACACGTCCGACATCAGGGCGTCGTAGTGCTGGCCGGTGTGGATGATGCCCTGCCGCAGGGCGAATCCGGTGCCGTCCGCGGACGCGCCGAGTTCGGCAAGGCCGCGCACGACCGGGGCCGCCTTGACGAAGTTGGGGCGTGCGCCGAGAACATGCAGGACGAGGGGGGTTTCCCTCATTGACCTTGCCTTTCATATAGCAGTGGGACAAACGTTGCCTATGGTACGGTCACCGGCGTGGTGTCCAATGCCAGGCCGAAGCAAAAGGTGTCCCCCCGGCTGGCCAAGGCGGGCGTGCGGGGATTCCTCCGGGGATTGCTCCGGCATCCGGTCATTGTCTCCAAAATAGTGATCACTAGGGTCAGAACAGACCCACTTCGTGTCGCGCAGGCCGTCGCCGAGGCGACCCCGCCCCGGCTGCGCCCGCTGATCGGCAGCGTCGCCTGGCCGGTCGCGCGCAAGGTCAGGCGGGTCGCGGGCCACATTTCGATGCGCCGGGCACGGGGGCCGCTGCGCGAGGCGAAGGCGCTTTTCGATTCCGGCCGGATCAGCGAGGCGTTCGAGGTCCTCCGCCCGCACGAGCGCTGGGCCTTCACCAAGCGGCGGCTCGCCTATTACCAGGGCGAGGTGGCCGCGCTGAAGCCGAACCCGATCCCGCCCGGCCCCAAGGTCACGATCGGGCCGCGCGTGGAGAACCGGGTGCTCCACCTGGTCACCAACGCCCTGCCGTACACGCAGGCGGGATACACCGTGCGCACCCACCGCATCGTCACCGCGCAGAAGGCCGCGGGCCTCGACCCGCACGTGGTGACGAGCTGGGGCTGGCCGATGCTCCAGGGGCACACCGCG